>JASJCX010000001.1 GCA_030065255.1 Calothrix sp. MO_167.B42
GTATCTGTCCCAAAAGCCCTGATTAAATACCCCCGACGTTGGTTTTCATTCTCCATCAGGGGTCTAAGTAAAGTTAATAATTTTTGTATCAGTTCGCTACTGATTGTCATACAGCTACCTATTGCTGTTTATAATTTACCCATATAAATTATAAAGCAAATCCTGAATGCCTTACTGATAGTGCATATTACACTACTAAGTATCATCTGTAACACCTTCAAGGAATCCAAGGGCAGCTTTACCCCAAGGAGTTTCTTCAGCAAAATGCTCACCTGCTTTCAGAGAGCCTTTTTTCACACCATTCCATAGGCGTTTGAGACTTAAGAAATTCTGCCATCGCTTGGGTTGTGTACGCTGGATTTCTTTAAACTCTGTATCAATAATATCAGCAGCTTGCTTTTCGCTAACTTGAGGATATTGCTTCTGTAAACCCTCAATCAATTGTTTCAGGTCTGCCAAAATTTGGCTAGCTTCTGATTCTGTGACATTATTATTTTCGATGTACGTACTAACTTGCTCAAAAATTTGCACTCTTTGAGCATTAGGAAAATTATATTTAGATTCCCGCTCTGACATAAATTTGATGATCCTAATAATTTCCTCTAATCTTTCTTCTAATCTACTAAATTCAGAAATAGTTTGCTTATTAATAAATTTTGCAGCAGTAGCATTAATATTTCTATCGACTGTTTGATGGCGGTATGATTGTAGAAAAGATTTTAAATATTGGAGTCCTGGAAATACCCAATCTTCCATAATCATCACAGGTGGAAAGAATGAAACTGGATTATTATGCGTATAAATTTGCTTATGTTTCACATCAATCACCCAAGAAAAAATAACAGCACTTCTTCCAGAATGAGTTATTTTAGTTTGCTTCTTAATAAAATCAATTAAAAAGCTAGGACATTCATTTTCAAACACAAAACCTAAAAGACCATTCGGCATTCTGGGACCAGGTTTTATACCAAAGTCATAAACTATCATTTGCGTCATATTAAAAAAATGATCGCGTAGATTGACAATATCACTTTCAGTCAAGCCATCAGCTTTCACAAATGCTACCAAATCTATTTGTAAGGTGGTTTCTTTAAATCCTATAAAGTGAAAATCCGCGAATATATCGTTTCGGGATAGATCGTAAACTTGTTTTTCATCAACTAAAAGCTTTCGCAATTCAGAAAAGAAGGTAGTTTGTATATTTCTTCTATCTTGATTAATTGGATCTGAATTTTGGGTTGTTTGTTGTCTTAATTCCTCTCGAACCTGTTGCAGCAATTCATTTATACGTAACTTGACATCTTCTCCCACATCCTCCCGAATCACTTCCAACAATGCACAAAGCGCAGGTTTTCCAGAAATTTCCCCGAAGTTAACCAACTCATTCACCAAGTTGGGAATAAAATCATTCGTAGGTGTGTTCAAAACTATACGATGTAGCACTGGAGTATCTGTCCCAAAAGCCCTGATTAAATACCCCCGACGTTGGTTTTCATTCTCCATCAGGGGTCTAAGTAAAGTTAGTAATTTTTGTATCAATTCGCTACTGATTGTCATACAGCTACCTATCGCTGTTTAGAAAGTCCTTATATATAGTAAATTATGCTTATTGTACCTGTATTGCTTTTATCGTTGCCAAAATTGCTTAAGGGACTTCCAATTTTTAAATTATCCCATTTTTGCTTGTGGGATGGGCTTCTAGCCCGTTCACATCAGCAGGCAAGGATGCCTGCCTCCACAATGGGATAATTTATTTTTTGGTGTTCCCTAAATGCTGGCTTCTGCTTTGCACAATTATTCAAGATGTTAATTATTTCTCTAAACGAGCATAAATTTTCAGCGCATTATTTTTCAAGTCATTTAATAGGGCGATCGCACTTGTTCCTGCATTACGTAAATACCTGCGTTGTGTATTTGGTTCCGCAAGTATTCCACCGCTATGGTGAATCCCAATCACCTGAAACTCATCATCGAAAACAGGCGATCCCGATGAACCTGGTTCTGTACTAGTAGTATATTGCAATACTTTGTTATCAGCGTAAGCAACAAAGTTATTCTGGATTGAGATTTTCTTTAAATGACCACCTGGGTGTTGAATAATTGCTACACGGTCATCTTGCCGCATCAACTTACTTTTGAAGATTAAGGGCTTACCGAAATCAGGGACTTCTTTCAGGGTTACTACTGTAAAATCTAGTTCCTCGTTAGTGTAAAAAGCACCATCTACTAAAGCTCCCACAGTCTGTGTTGGACATTCTTTACCGTTAGTATCTAGTTGATAGTTGAAGCTAAAATCACTTTTGTGTGCTATTTCCTGGCTTTCAATGACGTGATTGTTCGTCATTAATAAATCAGGTGCAACCATAAACCCCGTACCTAAGCCCTTGGGATTACGGATACGAACTACAGCTTTTGAAGCTTCCAGAGCCAGATTTAAAATGTAGATATCCCGTAGAGTATTCTCCCCAATAATCTTTTCTTTGATATCAGCTGTACTATCCATTCCCTTCCAGTTGTTAATCCCACGACTAGGACTAACTGGAACATCAAGGGGATAATTCTGAAATAGTTCTATGATAAAATCCGTATCTTCATCCCCAGTAAAAGGCTGAATATGGTTGAGAAACACAGCAAGGGCTTCTTTATCGTAAGCTACCCGCCCAAATTGGCATAAAAATCTTACCACTTCCACAGAAACATTCATGGGCGAACCATCTAAATCTAACCGTCCCAGGATAGTGTTTGCTTGTGGTGTGCCTTCAAACACACCCACAAGCAGACGACGGCGATCGCGCACATTGGCAAAATCTGGTAAATTTTGTACAATGCGGGTGAGTCGCTGGAAATCAGGTGTGGATAGCTGGACAGTCACGGCTTTTTCTCTGAATTCAAGTATTTTTTCACTGGCGATGTGACATAAGACCTATTGCAAAAGTCATCATTTTCGCTCTCTTCTTTGCGTCTTTGCGCCTTTGCGTGAGATAAAAAAATATTTATGCAAGAGGTCTATAGTATCGAT
The DNA here is from genome assembly GCA_030065255.1 of Calothrix sp. MO_167.B42. Classification (GTDB taxonomy): domain Bacteria; phylum Cyanobacteriota; class Cyanobacteriia; order Cyanobacteriales; family Nostocaceae; genus Calothrix_A. The sequence goes on from JASJCX010000001.1 coordinate 3,020, forward strand.
TTCAAAGAGTAGGTATAACCCTTGGACTTGATTTGAGTGGAGTCTGTAGGGGTTCTCCCGTGTTACTTTTGATAGAAAACCTCCCAACCCTACCGCCAATCATCCCACTTATCATTGAAAATCGAAGTGTCAGGGAACGCGGTGGGATTACCATTTTGATTCAGCAACCGTTGTAAGGCCAACAGCTGCGGTTCGATTCTCGGTAATCCATCCACCAACTCATGAGGAGCAACCTTATTTTTCAATGCAAAAGCCGCCGTGGTTCCCGCCGCCGCCCCTGCGGACCATTCAAAGGAATGTACCCGATAAGCCGCCGCCGCAATGTGGCTGGTAGCAATACTTTTACCACCTACCAATAAATTATCGATTTTTTGAGGTATCATCGCCCTCAGGGCAATTTGGAAAGGGTAAGCCTGTCCAGCTCCCCTTCTTTCATTGGGACGCTCCTTGTTCTCGGGAGCTTCTGGAGGACTGTTAACCATGCAAGGATGGAAGTCAATGGCGTAGTGACCTATACCTACAGCATCCGCATAAACCGTAGAGCGGCTACGTCTACCTGTTTCTTCCAAAGTCTTGTCCCCGGAAATTATAGAAGTAGCTTCCAAGCCAGCTAGGGCCACTTGTAATCTGCGGTACATTTTCGGTATCAGTGTTTCCCGGTAATAGGGATCTTGATAGTTGCGGCGAGAAATATCAATTTCCCAGATTGTAAAGCCTTGGGGTTGTCCCCAGCTCGGACGACCAATAATCCGCCTGCCTTCACGCATGTAGGGATGCTTGGACAAGCCATGTGCCGTCCCCATGGGAGAATTTAAACCGGAAAGATAGCGATGATTGGGATGGGGCTTTTTCACCCCTTCCCCTAATTGGGAATCAGTGGTACCAGCGACTAACCAGTAAAAGTAAGAACGGGATAATTCTTCTGCTTTGCGTAAACTTTCTGTCCGCAGTCCCCCCAGCCAACCTCCTGGTTGTAATTGTCCACTGGATTCCAACTGCCGCCTGGTATAAACTAAATTATCTCGGGATGTTCCTGGACGGTAGTCGTTACCCCAAGTCCAGTTTTGCATGGAGATATCCCCTGGTGTGGGAGCGGTAAAATTAATCCCACGGAATTTCATTGGTTGTCCTTGTCGGGGACTCCAAATACGACGGTAGGTAAATACAAGGGGGAAACTTGCTAGTCGCTCCAATTCATAACTAAAGTACGGAGAATACTGCATGTAAAATGGAGGCATTTCATGGCTTTGAGCATCCTTAGTCGCCTCCATGGCAAAGGTATAGGTAAATCCTTGGGTGCAATAGGGGTCATTATTGGCACTGGAGGAAGAAGGTTCCAGGTGGGAGCGGGGGTCAATTCCTAGGCGATAGGGAACATCTGCAAGGGCGATAATTTCCCCGGTTTCACTGGCATCTATAACGTACCAATTGGGAGTATCTTTTTGCTTTGTTTGCCGAGGTGTAAAACGAATTATCTGTTTATCAAATTTGTCCGAATTTTCATAGCTGTAGGAGTCTTCAATGGTTTGAGACAGTGGTAAAGTGTTGAGTGGTGGTGCGCCTTTGGCTGGTTGATGTTGAATTGCGATCGCACTATTAATGATTTTCCCATCACTACTAATATCTAGGTCTTTAATTACCGTGTTAGGGAACCATTGCAATTTGCCCTTACCCTTCTTGGCAGCATCTTTCAGCATTCTCCCCAGGATTTTATGACCATCTTTGGGTAGAAAACAAGAGTCACTCACCCAACATTTACCGGGGTTGAGTTGGTTGTACTGCCGAAAAATTTGTTTGCGTAATTCCAAGTAACCACGAGAGTAAAATAACTTACTGCGCTGGGTTGGTCTTTCATCCAATGCAGATGTGCCTTGGGAAGAAATTTGTCCTCCCAACCAGTCGGTAATTTCCGTTAAACAGACCCTACGTCCGGCTAGTAGTCCTTCATATGCTGTCGCCACCCCAGACAGCCCACCACCCACAACTAATATGTCACAATTGACGGTTTTGTCAGGATTCCGTGGTGGTGTCGCAACTACAGCATAAGGTGCAAAGCACGAGACAAATATGGAGAAAATATTAATTACACTGAGCGATCGCTTCATTTTCAGCACCATCGGTTCAACTCCTACACCAGTTTCCTATGGACAAATCACTATTTATCAATGGAAAAGGAATAACTCAAATGACGCTACCATCTTGTAAACACCTACTGCAAGCTTTTGTCGGGAATTGAATTAATCATTAAGTTTAGTATCTATGAGGAAAAGGATATTCTTAAGTTCAGATTTTTACACCATAACTAGTACTCGACCACGTTAATTATCAGGGGTAGAGGATAAAACCGCATTAGCGAAGCCATGCCTGAAAGGCTTTAGGCGCAAAGAGCGCGAAGGAAGAGGAAGAGAGGACAGGTATAGAATTTGATTTATCCGGCAGAATTAAGTTGGTGGAGCACTAGTGGTCTGTCCCATAAAATATGATGGGTTGTGGCACAGCCATCTTGGCTGTGAAATGTTCAGGTCCCGGATGCGGTGAACCACGGGTAATTGCAAATAATTTAAGCCAGATATGTGAGTAAAATTACTGATTTTTGCCATGCCCTATGATGGCTTGTAAGCAAGTTTTTAGAGACATATGGTTTGAATTCAGTCGCTTTCCATCGGAAACTCTAGTGACATAAAACCGATTATGAAATGCATTACTTGTACATACTACATTCTTATCCGAAACCTTTGTAATTTGTTTACACATTTCCAGAGGCATATGGTTTGAATTCAGTCGCTTTCCATTGGAAACTCTAGTGACATAAAACCGATTATGAAATGCATTACTTGTACATACTACATTCCTACCCGAAGCTTTTGTAATTTGTTTACACATTTCCAGAGGCATATGGTTTGAATTCAGTCGCTTTCCATCGGGAACTCTAGTGACATAAAACCGATCCAAAAATTTATCACCTTTACAAATGACTTTTTTTCTAACTTCACAAACTTCATTATCAATAATTTCTTGGGCAGTAACAATTTCCGATTTTTTATTCGAGCACATTACCTTAAAATTGCCATTATCAGTTTGGTACATACCCTTGATGTCTGACACACCTGCTAAGGCGAAATAGGGCGATAAACAGATACAACTAAATGCAATCATCAAAGTTTTCATACTAGCTTCCAATGATTTCATTAATATTCCCTCATGTATTTTGAGATTACGTTTATAGGTTGTGAGAAGCTATGGTATATTTTCTGCTTAGTGCAGAAAACTTATTCTGTTCTAATCAGACATCTCCAGAAAAGAGATATTACTCGTGTGACTACACAAGACTTTTATTTTTTTTCGGAGATATTTAATGCAGTCATAGCTAGGTAGTGTACTCTGATTAAGAATGTTAAATTACTACATCATCACCTTGTATTATTTCGGAATTTACCTCACCCCGCATCACAGTTTCTTCTTTCCAGGTTGAGCTGATTACCAACAGCATGCGATCGCGTAGCGGTTTCTGGAGAACATCGCCTGCTCCATCTTCACCCATCTTCGCCCCACAAAAATAAAAACCTCACCGTCATGGGTGAGGTTTCTCTTGATTTGATACCTGGCTAAAAACCTGTTTCGTTGCAGCTTTAAGTCCTGGTGATTGGGTGATTTAAGGGATTTACAATTAAAAAAATATCCCACAACATGGGATAATTTTTTTTCTGGAATTTCCTAAGATAATACAAAGTTTCATTCTATTTTTCTTTCATTTTTTGCATCCGTTGTCTAACTAATACTCGTACTCGCCGCCTAAATAGTTCAAAGTTTTCTGTACTCATCACTGTTTTTTGCCAAGCTTCCCGCTCCATCAAGCGATCGCACCAATTTTTAACCTGAGCATAATTACTTAAATTCATTTCTAAATAAGTCAATAAATTTACAGCATTACCAGCGACAATATCTCCCAAAGTTAAGCGATCGCCACCTACGTAAGCACTATCTCCCAAGAGTTCAGAGAAAAACTTCAGGACTTTATCTATATGTTGCTTTGCTTGTATAACTTGTGGCGATTCTTTTTTAGCAGCAATCAAGGGAATGACCTGGGGAAATAACTCATTTGCTGTCAACATCTGTGCCATCCGTACCTTTGCTAATGCCCCTGGCTCCTTTGGTAATAATTCTGGCTGGGGATACTTGGCTTCTAAGTAGTCCATAATTGCCAGGGACTCTATAACCCGCAAACCATCATCAACGATGGCAGGAATGTGATTAAAAGGGTTAACCTGCAAAAATTCTGGCTGCATTTGATCCCCATCTAATTTCATCATCACTGGCTCAAAATCAATCCCTTTTTCTAACAAAGTCAACCACACACGACGGGCGTTAGGGGAAAGGGGATTGTAATAAAAGGTCAACATTGATACTTACTCCTCTATGTTTTCTTAAAAAAAGACCAATCGGTCTGTAAATCAACAAAAAAAATTGGCTACTACTTACAGCCGATAATTTTCTAGATATTGGCTCAGATAATTCAATGCCCTTTCCAGGTGAATTGAATCTCCATACAACTTACTCATCATCACTGCACCTTCAACAGTTGCAATCATAATAGTTGCTATTTCATCAGCATTAATATCTGGATGCATTTCGCCCTTCTTGATGCCGATTTCAATAATACGACAAATCATGTGCCGCCAGGAATCCATTGCTTGTTGGGCGCGATGGCGTAAAGCTGGATGAGCATCATCGCTTTCAATGGCTGTATTGAGTATGGGACATCCCCCTTGAATCGGTGGGTTCACTGCATAACTACGAAAAGCATTAACAATAGCTTGTAGACGTTCAATGGAGTGACGTTTACCCTGCAAAGCAATTTTATAATGTTCCTGAATACAAGCGATCGCATAATCAAAAGCCTGTAGTGCTAACTCATCTTTGCTGTGGAAATGATTGTAAATTCCTCCCTTTTGTAATCCAGTTACCCGCATAATATCAGACATAGACGAACCAGCATAACCCTTTTGGTTAAACAGTTCAGCAGCTTGTTGAAGGATTTTTGCTTTTGTTTGTTCGCCTTTAGACATAGTTATTGTAAATCCCAATACTTTCCCCATCCTTCAACATTTTATCCTGGCAAAAATGGGGCATTTTGGCAATTATGCATACTAAATCAGTCTAAGATGGAGCTAATCAGCTATTTGCTGAGGCGTAGAGCAGCACCCTGGCTATTCGCCGGGGTTTTATTTATTGGCATGGTAATCCATCTTTTAGGCATTTTGGCAACTTTCACCGCCACAAAATTTGTATTTTATGTACATTCATACGTTCTTGCACAGATCGAATTGCGAATACGCTCCTGTCCCCGGTTATTAATTAATCGGGGTTTTTCATTTGTGCGTAGAAGAAAGACCTACACACAATTATTATTTCAACTGGACGTGATATTAGCTGGGGATTATTTTACGTGTTGGCAAGAGATTATAACTAGCTAGATGCCCATGGATTTCTAAAGGTTTATGGTTACACAAATCCTTAGCTAAATCTTGGATTTGTAGATTTTTTGGTAGTACAGGAATCACCTCTTGGCGAACAACACCTAAAATCTGTGGTTCAGCTACAAGCAATACTTGTTGAATATTTTGGCTTTGAGTGAAATTCAAAATTTCATGGGCAATCATCAGAGCAAAGCGGCGTTCAAACTCTACCACGTGTCTTTCACGGTGATCGTTATAGGCATGAGCCTTACTTCCTAAACCTTGATTGCGTCCAGTTTTCACATTTGCCCACAGTTCCTTACCCTGTAGTTCCTGAATAGGATTCAATACACTTTTTTGTTCGAGTAGATTTGGACCAGACTCATATTCGGGAAATTGTGCCCATTCTAAAGTCAAGAACCTTGCTCTGCTTCTATCCATAACAGTAACCAGGATTTGATTCATCAGTTCACCCCCTCGTTTCCATTGGTGAATCAATAATCATTCGTAATGACTTTCTTCTATTCTATCTTCACAAGTAGCAAAAAACTTGAGGAATTTGTGAGTAAATGAGGAAATGGCAATATTTGACTATAAAATTTAGCCAGAACCACAACAATAAATGTTGAAATTTGAGAAAATATTAGTATCTGGTTGCCAACTTAATACAGATTTATTTCTTTATTTTCAACGCTATGAATCAGTAATTATTCCATTTCTTGAATTTGCAAGCGGACAGAGCGATCGCTAGCATCACTTATTTGTAATTCCATCACCTCTCCACCTAGGGGTTCTACTGATTCGAGGAGCGATCGCAAATTAGGTGTACTGGCTCCAGTATCAACATATAACCTATCTGCTAAATTACTAATACGTTTCCAAGTCATGTATAATTTAGCAATCATCTGTTCCATTTGGGAAGCTTGATTGACTAAATCCGCAGCTACATTTAAGCAACCAACCCGTTGTGCTTCCATCAGAGCAGACTCAATATCTACCCTTTCTTTATCTAGGGCTTGCACCTGGGCTGAGGCTTTGAGATACTTAGCCAAGTTGCGGGCTTCTGTGGTCACTTGTTTGAGGGTATCCACATCCGGATTGACTTCCAATTCCCCCTGCAAGGACTTTTGGTGGGACTCTGGCAGTTTTTCTAGCTCCTTGACTAACGGGGCAATATAACGGGTAGGAAGGGTATTATCAGCAGCTTTGGTTTTCACAGGTTCTGGTAACAAATCCGAAGTCATGGCCGTCCATTCATCATTGATTTGTCGCACTTCCCTTCTGGTAATGCGATCGCCTTTTTGAGCAGCTTCACTTACCATTACTTGTACCTCCGGTACAGCCTTAGCGGTTTCCACGAAAGCCCGTTTACTGAAATTCTTAATGGCACTTGGTTGCAGCTTACCTTCTTCGAGTAAAGTATCCGCACTATTAGCCAATTGAATCCAACTATAAGCCTGACTTTTGCTAATTTCCCGCTCCTTCAACCAACCCAGAAAACCCGTACCCCGTCCATCACCTCCCACCTTTTCCCGATCGCGCACAGCCCGTAAAATTCTACCCCGCCAGATTTCCGTTTGTAAATCAAAGCGATCGCATACTTGCCATGCAACATCCACTTGTTGCAGAAACTCCAGCTCCGGAATTTCTTCATCCTCTGGATCGGGTAACTCAAAATTTAAATCTGCTGGCTGTTGTAAGGCATCAGCTATTTCATTGATATTATCAGTTGATTGCACGGCTGGGAAGGTATAAAGACGGACAGACAGGGATATTACCACATAATCTTACCCGTGGGGAGTGTGGGGGGTGTGGGGAATGTGGGGAGTGTGGGGAGTGTGGGGAGAATAAAGAAGTTGTCAATCAGATTGATACAATATATGATGCAACCGATTGAAATCGATTAATTGTGAATTTAACGAGAGCAGGAACATGAGGGTTTGGATTACGTGTTTTGTGGTACTTTTTGTCTTGGTTCAACTGTTTGATTGGGTAAAACAAATTTCTTTGCCCCTACCCATTTGCATTTTAGGTGGAGCCCTTTTAGCAGTTGCTTCTAATTACGAAAAAATGTTTGGCTCCTATGGTTTGAAGCAGAGTTTCCATGGAACCATAGAACCATCTACCGAACAACTCAAGTTAGATTCACCACCCCTAACCTCTGCTTCTGTGACTTTAACTGGTTCCTCCATAGAGGATAATCCATTAGAATTGAAAGCCAAGGAATAACCAAATAATTATTAATTTTCTTGACTCATTACTCATTACTCATTACTCATTACTCATTACTCATTACTCATTACTCATTACTTGCCCATATTCCGCTTCATCTGTTCCAATTCAGCATCAGTTTCCCAACGGCGAAACTTTTCTTCCAAATCATCATAGCTACTGGCGTAACTACTAGTAGCATTTGACCAACCGGAAGTTTCTATCCGTTGTTGTTGAGCTTGGGCTTGGGCTCGTGCTGCTTGGGCTGCTGTAGCTTTAGCTTGCACTTCCTGTCGTCGCACTTGGATTTTTCGTAATAATTCCTGGGCTTGAGCAATACGTTCTTTCAAGCCTTGCATATGTCCCCACAGGGTATTTCCTTGACGCAGGAGTGCGGCTTCCCTCTCCTGTGCCGCAGCAGCTAAATCTGGACGATTGGCATTTTTTGCCTTTTGTACCCGGATATGCCATCTTTGGATTTCCTGGGCTGTGGAAAGAATTTCATCTTGAGCTCGCACTTCTTGTACTTTCAAATCTGCAATCAGCTTTAAAGTATCTTCTTCCTGCTCCGCCAGCTGCTCCAACAGTGCTTCTAATTCTAAATGAGGATTATTACGCAGAAACTCTTCTAAACGGTTTTCGAGAAACCGACTCAAATCATCAAATAAACCCACAATACCAACTCCACAGATCAAGTATCTCACTTCACTTTAGCAAGTTAATTTTACCCCCTACTAGTAGTTCATCGCATTAGTTATGAGGGGCGACAGATCCCCGACTTCTCAAAGAAGTCAGGGATCTAAACACTCTCAAAGAAGTCGGGGATCGCTCACACCGCGAGAGGATCTAAATTCCCACAACTCATCAAAATTAATGTGGTGGAACAGTAAATGCAAAATAAGAGAAGAGACAAATTATCTTGTGCTCCACCTAGAACACCGATTCAGTATTCATAATTTAATCCAATTCAATCCAATTCAATCCAATTCATGAATTTCACCATCTCTCAAACATCGGATTCCCGTTAGCTGTTAATGGGGGAAAAATGGTTTTTGGCATTAGTGAATCGGTGTTCTAGAATGAAGGTTTAAATCTACGTTTCTAACTGCTGTAGTAGTTGCTCAATCTCGTCTGCGGCTTCTGCAAGGGCTGCTTTTCTAGGAGTGGACAACAACTAGAGTCGCACCAGGTTCAGCCACTAGTTCAATCTCTCCAGGCCGCCAGGTTTGATCGAACCACTCCTCCCCTGGTCCATAAAGCCGGAGTATGGCAAACCATCCCTTGCCTGGGACAGTTTGGATCCAGTTATTTTCTAACCCCTCTGGACAATCAGGTCCAAAGAACAGGTCGATCGGTTTACTCCCATCGAACCCGGCCTTCTCGCTATTCTTACTGGGAAATTCCTGATCGGTTTGTAGTTGGGAACGGGTCTGTGGATCGTATACAACAACCGACCAAAAATCTTGAGCTGGGGGGTTGGCGGGAATCGTAAGTTTGTAGTACTTGTCACCGTCCAGATAGTCCCCATTACTATCAGTGTAATTGGCAGCATACTGGGAACCTACGCCAACATTCTTTTCCACCATCGCAGGAGTATTCACGGTAGCCGTGTAGAAGAATAGAGTGCGGGCATCCAGAAAGCGACCTCCAAGACCTCCATCCTTCAGCCATCTGTAGTCTCCACCAACGAAACCGTTACACCAGCCACTTTCTTCTCCATAGAAACGGGCTCCTTCAATCCGGGGGCGCAGCCAGGTAGCCCTCGCTGTCGCATTGCCAACGGCAACAGCGTCCGTCAGTATTCCTTTCAGGCGCGGACTTGGCTCAAATGCCTCATCTTTCTGAATTCCAATCGCAGCAAAGAGCCCTCTCAATTCCGGATCCAGCATTGATATTGGTTCACGCTGGATGACAATGTTTAATTCTTCGTAAAACTCGAAGTTATTGGCATGAATGGTATTGAATACTTCCTTAGATCCGTTGATAAACTCCATCGCCGGTGGATTTTCTGCTTGGGACTGCGGATAAATATTCAGGCTATTCCTAAACATGTTGGATGAAGTATCCGGTTTGCCGTCAACCAGGAAACCACGAAGGAAAAGCAAATTAATGTAACTGGTGGATTGGGATATAAAAACTTCCTGGATTTTTCCGCCAATTTCGACCTCTACTGACTCGTCTCCTTCTGTCGGCTCAAGCTCACCTTCATAGTCAGGGGGTAGAATCATGTACATACCCCCGTTCCCCTTATCTGGTCCAGGAGACCCCATATCCACAACAAAACGAAAGAAGGCATCATTGACCGTGCCAGGGCCACATCCCGGCGGAATCTCTACGATTATTGGTCCTTCTCTCAGGTCTAAGATCACCATGGCATAAACTGTATCAGTGTTGCATGTCAGGAAGAGTGGGTTAGAATCCATTAATTCGTCAAAGATCATACACTGATTGAATTTCTCCACCCCCATTTCGGCCATCCCAAGGCGGATTCCTTCCAGGGATGTAGCTGGAATACCATTAAGGAAGGTTTCTACTCCTCGCAGGAAATCAAGGTTGTCGAACACCATGGATACGGTTGTGTCGTCCGGCATACCATCGAAAAATGTCAGCGTCCCAATCCGGGTGTTGACGATATCCGGAGTCATGATTTTCTCCGGAATCGGGTTATTATATCCAGGAGTGACCTGGTCTTGAGAATTTTTCTTCATCTTGGCAATTGATAGAAATTACTTAGTACAAAATTTAATAAATTCGTAACTAATTTCATCTCCTTCTAGTAAGAATTACAGGTATTCTACAGTGCTACGAACTTGTGCAAAAGTGTACTTAGAAAAACGTAAAACTACGCATTGCATTCGATAACTCATATAAAAAATGAGTTAGGTTAAGAGTTTGTCACAATTGTTGCCACATATAACGTATATACGTAGTGCTATAGATTAGCAATTGGCAATCATGTTAGTTGGGATAGTGCGATGGCACAAAGTGCCCGCCATAGGCGATCGCTTACTTCCAGGTTTACCCAAGACCCATATATTAAATAAGTAAAGCTGATGATGATTTATTTCTTGTACAGTAAGTATTACAGAATATTTTGAGGTAGAACAGAGAAGCGATCGCAAAACAACGGACTTTAAAAATCTAATTCCCAATTTATACCCAAGATATTGTGTGGCAACGAAAATAGGAAGCCAACTCATCCCTTATTTTGCGAAATGGACTATAAACAAAATAAGGGTTCAATTTTTTTCACCTTATTTCACGGTACTAAAATAAGACTTCCATTTATCTGGTTTTCAGCAATAGTTACGGTGTAAAAATAATGGGTGTTATACACTTGTATAGTTAACTATTTGTTGACAACCAGGTTACTAAATCATCCAAACTAGAAAAATCTAATTGGGCATCTGCCAATGCTTCGAGTTGGGGAATAGATAAACTAGCGATTTTCTGCTCATTATCAGGAGTAATTTCACCAAACCGTCGCTTGAGTAAACGTAGTAGTAAGTTTTTTTCTCCTTCTTGTCGCCCCGTTTGTAGTCCTGCTTGTAGACCTTCTTGTAGCCCTGCTTGTAGACCTTCTTTTCGCCATTCTTCTCGTTGTTTGAGATAAGCTGGTGATAAGTTCATAAGTAACTCCCTATCCTCATCATTTACATTATCTTGCATTTCTAAATTCCTACGCCAAGAAGCCAAAATATCTAGCAATTGATTCCATCTAGGACTTTGTGATGATAGTTGAGCTAACTGTTCTACTGCCTGTTTTTGCGTCCTTCCTTTCCCCAAAACTCTCAACCACAGAGTATCTTCAACTACAGGTAATTGATTGATGACTATAATTGCTCCTCTCAATAATTCTGGCAGAAAATAAACCCCCTGACCCCAATTTCCTGACTCTTGAGTTTTCGCCCCAAACCCATCGAGCATTCTCACAGAACAAGAAGGAGTCAAAATCCATAAACGGGGCAATTGTGCCTCTGATAAAGTCTGTTTCTCCCGTTTGGCTTGTCGTAATAAATCTCCATGAACTACATACAACTTTAATAAACAACTCCTGATTCCCACTTCACTGGGAGAATTACGAAATGGTTCAAATAAACAACTAGTGACAGCCATTTTCCCCAATAAACCCAATTGTGAGGTATCAGATATGGATGTATTAGGGACAAACCAAACATCTATCTCACGAACTTCGCTTTTAACATCTTTGCTAGTTTCTACCTGACCATACGAGGTTAACAACTCCTGCAAATATTCCTTGGCAAATTGGTCATGGGGTTTTCGAGTCATGAGATGTTCAATAAAAGCATTTTTGATGTGTACGGTAATTTGTATTTTTTCATATGCGGGGAATAATAGGGAATAATATTTCAACGAATCGGATATAACTTTGTGATGAGCATAGGTCTGAAAATCCTCGTGTCACGAGTTCAAGTCTTGTGACTGGCATCCAGACGCTGCAATGGTTTGAGCGATTGTATCTTTTATAACCTCCCACACATGGTAAATAAGGGTTCCAATTGCGATGGCACAAAGTGCCCGCGCTTTTGCGATGGCACTTTGTGCCATCGCACCATTGACCAACGGAAGATTTAATTATTTGAGTAGAATTTGAGTACAGCTTGGTTGGACAAATGAAGCTCAACAAGCTGTAAATCAGATTAAATGAGTAGTAAATGAGTATTATTTACCCGTTGAAAGGACAAAAATCTCTTTGATAGGTTCGATTCGTGCATCCCCCATAATGGTATGCAATCGCTGCAAAATTGAGCGGGAGAAGCCAACCACTATCAGCTTCCCCGCTGTTTGAGTATGCTTGATTGGGGATTATAGTGTAGGATTTCTCAGGTATACACCTGCAATTGATCCATAATTCATAAAATTGGATTAACACTCAAAAGTTGTTACCACTCAAACTCATTCATTCCCTGCTTGTTTATGGATTTAAAGTCTCTAATTCGTGACGTTCCAGATTTCCCCAAACCTGGCATTCTGTTCCGCGACATTACCACTTTACTACGAGATCCCGATGGACTACGCCATACCATTGACTCATTCACGCAAAAATTTGTTGATGCAGGTATTACAGCTGATTATATTGTAGGAATGGAATCCCGGGGTTTTCTTTTTGGCACTCCCTTGGCTTATCAAATGAAAGCAGGCTTTGTCCCTGTACGCAAACCTGGTAAATTGCCATCAGCAATCCACTCCATTGAATATGAATTAGAATATGGCACAGATTGTTTAGAAATACATCAGGATGCCTTACAACCAGGAAATAAGGTACTGATTGTAGATGATTTGATTGCTACAGGAGGAACAGCAAGTGCTACCGCCAAATTAGTCAACAAAATTGGCTGCGATTTAGTGGGATTTGGGTTTATCATCGAGCTACAAGATTTACAAGGACGTAAAAATCTACCAGATGTACCAATTATGACCCTCATGGAATATTAATTAGCGATCGTTAAAACAAACCACAGAACCGACACCTAATAAATTTCCAGATTGCACGGAGCAGTTTAACCTGTGTAGCTTATATAGTTTACGTAGCCTATATAGTTTATGTAGCTTATATAATCCGTGCAACTCAAATAACTTACGTAGCTTATACAATCCGTGTAATCCGTGTAATCCGTATAATCTGTGATATGCATACAACATCAAATTCATCTTCTTGGGACACAGCTAAAGACAAATTTTTGCAGATAATTACCAGTGAAACCTCCCTTTACATTATTAAGAGAGTTTCCCAAGCTTTGTTAACCTTATTTTTAGCATCAGCACTATCCTTTGTAATTATTCAACTTGCTCCCGGGGATTATGTGGATACCCTTAGACAAAACCCGAAAATCTCCCCAGAAAGAATAGAGGAACTCAAACAACAATTTGGGTTAGATAAATCTTGGTTTGAACAATATTTTCTGTGGCTCAAGAGGATATTTACCAGGGGTGATTTTGGTACAAGTTTTATTTACCAACGTTCAGTAGCTTCAATGATTGGTGAGCGAGTACCCGCCACCCTATTATTAGCCATCGCATCCTTATTTTTCACCTGGGCGATTGCAATCCCCCTAGGTATTATTGCTGCTGTCCAACAAAATAAATTAACTGACCGAATTTTCCAAGTTATTAGCTACGCTGGCCAAGGCTTTCCCAGTTTTATCACTGCCCTATTATTGCTGATTTTTGCCCAAATTACTACCCCCCTCTTCCCCGTTGGCGGTATGACTAGCATTAACCATGCGGATTTATCTAACCTGGGGAAAATACTGGATATTGGCTGGCATATGATCTTACCCACAGTGGCTTTGAGTATCACCAGCTTTGCGGGTTTACAACGCATCACCCGTGGTGAAATGTTGGATGTATTGCGTCAAGACTATATCCAAACGGCAAGGGCCAAAGGATTACCAGAAAACCGAGTCATCTATGTTCATGCCCTACGTAATGCCATTAACCCCCTAATTACCTTGTTGGGTTTTGAGTTATCTGGCTTATTAAGTGGTGCTTTTATTGCGGAATTTTTCTTCAACTGGCCAGGTTTAGGTAGATTAACCTTACAAGCTGTACAGGCACAGGATTTATACTTGTTAATGGCAAGTTTGGTTATGGGTGCGGTATTATTAATTACAGGCAATTTAATTGCAGATTTATTATTGAAAGTTGCCGATCCCCGTATCCGTCTGGAAAACTTAAATTAATCAAACACTGTTGGATTAGAGGCGAGCCAAAAGTTGTTATAAATCTTCTTGACTCCCCTACTTCCTTACTCTTAACTCATCATGTTTACAAAAGTTTACTATCTAGTGCGATCGCCAGCAGATGGTCGGTATTTGACAGCACATCTTGAAGAAGAATCAAAGGGCTATCTATTGTTATTCCACGAGCATTTTGAGGCTCTGAGTTATTTAAACACCCACGGGGGAGAATTAGCAAATTCCTTGGCTGTGGAGTCTATTCCCAGTTCTGCGTTGGGAGGATTGCTGAAGCGATGGGGTTTTACTGGTATCGGTATTGTTACTGATCCATTGTTGCCGAAAATAGACTTTTTAAAACATAATGATAAGTAGCAATTCATGGAATTACTTCCAAATTTCTAACTTTTATCATTTAAACTCATAATGCTTGTCTTTGTCGTACCGCTAAAAAGCCAGCAAGTTTCCAAGTCTTGGGAGCACGTTTCTAAATTATTGGAAAGATGTGTTAAATCTATTTGTGCTCAAACATCACCGGAATTTCGAGCAATTGTGGTTTGTCATGAAAAACCAGATATTACATTCACCCATCCCCATCTTACATATATAGAAGTCAATTTTCCATTACCAAATGAGGAGGAAACTGTAAATAAAGGACATACCGATAAAGGTCGTAAAATGTTAAAAGGATTAATCTCAGCGGAGAAATTTAATCCTACTTATACAATGACAGTTGACGCTGATGACTGTGTCAGCAAAAATTTAGCTCAATTTGTCAATTTAAACCCTGGTTGTAATGGTTGGTTTATTAATCAAGGATATAAGTATCAAGAAGATAGTAAATATATTTATGTCAAACGTCAAAATTTTTATAAAATGTGTGGTAGTTGCAATATCATTAGATATGATTTAAATTTTCTGCCCCAAAATCCAGAATATAATCGGGGTTATGGTTATTATAAATATTATATAGATCATGGTAAAGTCAGAGAAATATTAGCAAGTAAACAAAAACACATCAAACCATTACCATTTCCTGGAGCAATTTATATGTTGGGCACGGGAGAGCATCTTTTTTATGAACCGAAAAAATTAGGATTTAATATCATTAACCGTAGATTATTGGATCAATCAATTCAATCAGAATTTGGAATATATAAAATATAAGAAATATTGGCATTGCTGAATGATGGGATAGAATTTGATGTATTAAAATCTCAAAACTCTTATTTTTTTTGGGTGAAATAAATTATCCCACAATTAATTATGCAACGCCAAAGTATTCTCATCAATTACTTTTATTTTAGGCGACTGCGAGCAAGTATACCATGCCAAAATCAAAAAAGAAAAAGAATTCAGGCAAACAAAAATCAAACTCAGAAACAGCAAGTTTAACTATCAAAGAAAGATTAGCTCAAAAGCGCCAAATTGCCCGCAATCGTCAAGAATTTACTAACTTACTAATTACCGCCATCTTTGGCGGTTTATTCTTGGGAATCACTCTTTTCTTTGTCGGAGGAATTAAGGCAGCAATCCCCGCAGCATTGGGGACTATCATTATGTCTTTTTCTTATAAATATCCCCGCCTGGCTCTGTATGCTTTTATCATTTATTTGCCCTTCGCAGGTACTGTTATTTACTATATTGGCAGTAGTGCTGTTTTACAATTAGCAAAGGATGCTTTTTATATCCCAGCCTTAATCGGAATTTGGCAGATTTGTCGTAAACAAAGACTACCTCTAATTTTGCCTCAGGGTATTAAACCATCACTCTTTATCTTCCTAGGTTTATGTATGCTAACCTTCCTATTTGCTAACGGGATGCAGCAGCTAAACCCTGTGTCAGCAGAACTATTTCAAAAAGCACCACAGGAATTACCCATAGGTATGGGAATTCTGGGATTAAAAGTATTATTAGGTTATTTTCCCCTGATTACCTGTGCCTATTATTTAATTCGCAATCAAAAGGATTTTTTGTTCATTTCGCGCCTACAAGTTAGCCTAATTCTGATTTGTTGTACCCTGGGATTAATTCAATACTTACTATTATTAGCAGGTGTATGCCAAGGAACTAGAGATGCAACTGGAGACGCTTTATTCAAAGCCAGCATAGATGCTCGTTGTTATTTTGGTGGTGCTTTATTATATAGTCCTAGTCAAGGAGTAATTCGTCTCCCAGGTACTTTTGTTGCTCCTTGGCAATGGGCATGGTTCTTAATATCTAGTACATTTTTTGCCTTTGCCACTGGCTTTAGCGATCCTACCTTTAGATGGCGAACAATTGGTTTAGTTTCCCTGGCATTAGTTTTTATTAATGCTGCAATTTCTGGACAAAGAATCGCCTTAGCCTTAGTACCAGCTTGTTTCTTATTATTATTAATAATTACTGGAAAAATTGGCGATCTCAAACGATTCATTCCCATTATGATTGGGCTAGCCATAATTTTAGGCGTTGCCGTGATAAATTATCCCGAAATTGCTCAAGAGAGAATAGATAGTTTGTTTGGGCGTTGGGAAGCTTCCCCTCCCCATGAATTTATTGTTCAGCAGTTTGAAGATAGCTGGAAAGAGCAAAGAGGATTTTTTGGCAGGGGATTAGGAAGGGCGACTAACTCGGCTCGTGTATTAGGAAAAACCCGCCTCGTGGAAACCTATTATCCCAAACTCCTCTATGAAATAGGACTCCTGGGAACTTTGGGATTTTTAGCTTTAGTCACAACTTTGACGGTAATTTGTTTTGGCAAATATCGTCGGATTAAAAACCCTAATTTCCGCAGTTATGCAGCAGCTATGTGGGTGTTTATACTGTTTATTAGTTATAATACTTACTACTATCCTTTAGATGTAGATCCGGTGGCTGTATATTATTGGTTCGCCGCAGGGGTGCTTTTGAAATTATCAGTTATAGATAAGCAAGAAAAAATATTAGAAAATTCTCAATCAACGAAACGTAAAAGAATTAAAAGACCCAAATCTATATTATCTTAATTAGTCATTTTTGCTGAAAAAAGTATCTTACATCCTATGAATATTATTTTAATTTAAAATAGGCATAAAAATAATGAACGACTATCCCTTAATTTCTGTAATTATTCCCACCTATGGACGTGAAGAAATATTACGAAATAGCGTTGCAGACGTTCTCAAACAAGACTATCCAAACTTTGAGATATTGATTGTAGATCAAACTCCCAAACATCAGCCAGAAACCACCAATTACTTAGAAGAATTAGCACAACAGAATCAAATTAAATGGTTTCATTTAGAATGGGCTAGTTTACCAGGTGCGAGAAATTATGCTATCCGACGTTCCCTAGGGGAAATTATTTTATTTATTGATGATGATGTACAACTAACCCCTAATTTTTTAGTTGCCCATGCTAAAAATTACAGAAATAATGCTGAAATAGGAGCCGTTGCTGGGCGAGTTTTTGACAGAATGAAATTAGGGGAATCTGGAGGAAAATTAGAGATTGATTATCTACCTCCCCAAGCAATGGATCCTGGTATTGCTTGGTATAATATTGATTTAGTCCATACAGTTAAACCCCAACAGGTTCTATCAGCCAGGGGTTGTAATATGTCATTTCGCCGCGATATTTTTACGAAGCATGGATTGAGTTTTGATGAAAGATTTCGCGGTAGCGCAGTGCGGGAAGAATCTGATTTTTGTTTGCGTTTAAGACAGACTGGATATAAAATTTGGTATGACCCAGAAGCTTATTTGGTACATTTAGGAGAAGAGACTGGGGGTTGTCATGATATTAGTACCCGTTCGACAAAATATCAATTTACCTTCTATCATAATCATTTTTTGATGAGTTTGAAAAACTTAACTTTAATGCAAGCTTTACGTCTTTATAGTCGTTTGTTTGATTGTCACGTTCTTGGTAGGCCCCCTTGTCATAAAAGTGGTTCTCCTGGCAAAATATTTGTGCGCTTTGTATTCTATTGTCTGGGTTTTCTCCAAGCTATAGGAACTATTATCCAATCCCTTTGGGATGATGGTCAAATATATACTCGCATGGATAAACAATTATAGATTTATAGCAGTTGATAGTTGGCAGTTGACGGTTGACGGTTGACAGTTGATAGTCCTTGAATCGAATAATACTGTTTTAACCAATATGTTCATTGCTATAACCTCGAAAATTAATTTTGGCAAATTATTTTCGTAGATTACAGGTTTTCTAAAGTATTAATATTTAGCATAATATAGTTATTTGAAAATAATAATGAAAATTCTCATTGCTAGTCATACATATATTGTAGACCTAAATTGTGAAAAATTACGTGCTTTATCACAATTAGAGTCTGATTTAGAAGTAACAGTTGTTGTCCCGAAAAAATGGCGGCCAGGTGGGGTACAAAATCAAGTTATTGAAAGCGGATACAAAGATGAGGGTAATTTTCGGATAATTCCAGTTTCTAATTTTAGCGAAAATCATCAAGGATTATTGACTTTTGGCACAGATTTAATCTCCCTATTACAGAAGTTTAAGCCCCAAATTATCCAAGTGGAACAAGGTTCAAGGGGATTAGCACATACCCAAATGATTATCTTGAATAAAATATTAGGATTGAAGGCTAAAAATATATTTTTTACTTGGTGGAATATCCCCTACAAGTTAAATTTCCCTGCATCTTTATTAGAACAATATAACCTAAAACATAGTCATGGTATTATTGCTGGTAATCAAGATGGAGCAAAAATTCTGCGTCAACACGGATATACGGGTTCTATCAAGGTTATGCCTCAATTAGGTGTGGATGAAACTTTATTTCAGTCCCAAAATCAACCAGAATTATCCCAAAATTTAGGAATAAAATCGGAAGAATTTATCATAGGATTTGTTGGTCGGTTTGTTGCAGAAAAAGGAATCTTCACCCTATTGAAAGCATTATCTATGATTCAGGATAAGTCATGGAAATTATTACTATTGGGACGGGGAGAATTGCAGTCAGAAATTAGGCAATTTACTGTAGATAATAATTTTTCAACAAGGGTAACAATTATAGAAAGTGTACCTCACGATCGAGTTTATCAGTACATGAATATTATGAGTACTTTAGTTTTACCCTCGCAAACAACTTATAACCTAAAAAATTTAACTTCCATAGGTTGGAAAGAACAATTTGGTCATGTACTGATTGAAGCTATGGCTTGTCACATACCTGTAATTGGCTCTGATTCTGGTGAAATTCCCCATGTCATTGGGGATGCTGGCTTAATATTCCCAGAAGGTAATGCTTCAGCTTTAGCAAATTGTTTATTACAACTGATGAATAATCCAGAATTAGCTCACAAATTAGGTGAAATGGGTTACCACAGAGTTATAGCTAAATATAGCAATAAAGCCTTAGCTAAAGAACAATTAGATTTTTATCAAGAGTTGGTCATGATTAATTAGAAATTACAAATTAGGAATTACAAAAATAATAAAAATGCGAATATTACAAATTGTACCTTCAATTTCTTTAGTATATGGAGGCCCCAGTCAAATGATTTTAGGACTGGCTCCTGCACTAGCTCAATCAGGAGTAGAAGTTACAGTTATTACTACTAATATTAATGGTGATAATGGTCAAAAGCCTTTAGATGTACCCTTAAATTCTCCGATTCAGCAAGACGGCTATGAAATCATTTATTTTCGCTGTTCTCCTTTCCGACGCTATAAATTTTCCCTCGATTTATGCAAATGGTTAAATCGCCATGTATCTACGTATGATTTAGCTCATATTCATGCTTTATTTTCACCTGTAAGTAGTTTGTCTGCCATGATTTGTAGACAACAACAAATACCTTATATTTTACGACCATTAGGTACTTTAGATCCGGCTGATTTACGTAAGAAAAAACAGTTAAAACAATTATACGTAGCAATTTTAGAACGTCACAATTTAGCAGGTGCAGCCGCAATTCATTTTACCAGTACCCAAGAAGCAAAAATATCTGCAAGGTTTGGAGTATCAACAAAAGATTTAGTCATACCTTTAGGGGTGAATTGGGTGGATGGGGAAGAAAATGGAAAAGATAATTCTATCCGTCAGCAATTAGCTATCCCCCACGGAATTCCCTTAGTACTATTTATGTCGCGCATAGCTCCCAAAAAAGGTTTAGATTTATTAATTCCAGCCCTAGAAAAATTATTAGCAAATGGGTTAAAATTTCATTTTGTTTTAGCAGGAAGCAATCCCCAAGATCCAAATTACGAAACAAAAATTCGATTACAAATTCAAAATTCTACCTTGCGATCGCATTCTACCATAACTGGATTTATTACAGGTGAATCAAAAACTGCTTTACTACAAGGGGCTGATATATTTGTCCTACCCTCTTACTATGAAAATTTTGGCATTGCGGTAGCTGAAGCCATGGTAGCAGGCATACCAGTGGTAATTTCCGATGGAGTGCATATTTGTCAGCAGGTGCGAGATAGTGAGTCGGGATGGGTGGGGACAACAGATGTAAACGACCTGGTAAAGTTATTAACAGAAGCTTTGGAAAATCCCCAAGAACGTCAAAGAAGGGGACTAAGGGCAAAAGCATATGCATTGCAGCATTATAGTTGGAATGCCATCGCTCGTCAGATAATCGCAGCATACCAAGATATAATCATTGGCAATTAATATAGCAATCCTAAATCATTTGCGAAAAGTTAGAGGGATCTAAGCCTCTGCATTTTTATAAATCAAATAGGATTTCTATATAAGTAATATGGGAGGGAATGCACGTATATATACTTAATTCTCACAATAGTTGATTGCGAAACCGTAAAAATACTGAGATAGTTGGGCAGTTTTCAGTATTTTCTACAATTCGGATTCTGGTAATTTGAGATACAAATTTAATATATCCTACTCTTTTCTTGCTTAATTTCAATTAGCAACAGTAAAGTGTTAGTGAATGTATTTTATTTGATGAATAAAATTATTTAAACAAGTGTATAAATATCAAAAAGGTATTTTGAAAATTATATATAACAGAACTAAAGCGGCGTACACAGGTGATGGTTGGCGTGTGAGTCTACAGGTTGCATTACTATATGCAAATATTTTATCTAGGCTCAGGAATTCTACATAAAAAATATGGCAGTTACGTAAGTCCCATATAAATTTAATCATTTATTGTCAATATGCAAATATATCGATAAATTCCGATAAAAACCCGGTTCATACTATCAATTATTGATTTTAATCATAGACATCTACGAAAGAATCAGGTTTCTATTTTTCCGCGGGTAAATCCTTGTATGATTTAATATAATTCTGAAGATTCTCATCAGGGTGCATAGATGTAATCGAGTTTTAGCTTAAGTCCTGGAGTCATTTGTATGAAATATTGTTTTGTCATACTCAATTTATGGTTGGGATAAAACATAATTTTGATGACTTCTATAAGTATAAGCTTCACATTCCCCTGAGTAGAATCAATTCCAATGAGTAACATTGCAAAAATATTTATAGAGCCAGAAGAAATTGTTAATTTCCTCAAAGCAAAAATGTCTTTGCGGAAAATTTACGAAGAAATTTTATTTCAAAGAATAATCAATTCTAGTGCTGCTATTAGAGGAGTAAATGTTACAATTGAAGAAATTGAAGCTGAGGCAAATCGCCAACGTAGAGAAAAGCATTTAGAAAAAGCAACTGACACCATAACTTGGTTGTCAGAACAATTAGTTACTGCCAATGATTGGGAACATGGAATCAAAAATCGTTTATTAGCAGATAAATTAGCTGAAGCATTATTTGCTAAAGATGTGGAAACTTTTTTTTCCCAACATCGTCCAGAATTTGAGCAAGTTATACTTTATGAAATAATTGTCGCTGATGAAAAACTTGCCCAGGAGCTATATTATCAGATTGAAGAAGGTGAAATTAGTTTCTACGATGCTGCCCATCGATATCATGTAGATGAACAATGTAGACAAAAATGTGGTTATGAAGGTGAAGTTTATCGTTGGTCCATCCAACCAGATATAGCCGCAATTATATTTAGTGTACCTCCACAACATTTAATCGGTCCAATTAAGACTTATAAAGGCTATCATCTCATGATAATTGAAGAAATGATACCCGCAGAGTTGACAGTTAATAGATATCAAGAAATTCTCAAGCAAATGTTTCAACAATGGTTAGTCTCCGAACTTGAATATTTGCTCTACTCTGCTTAATTATTCACAAATGATATAACTTTTTATCAACCCATAAGTACAAGACTTTGAATGGAGACTTGTAGATTAAATTGAGGGACAAAACCCAACATACTCAGGATTTTTTCAGTTTTCAACCCTTAATTAAACAGTATTATTTTATCAATCCATTATTATTTAGCTAATAAATATAAATATTCAGGGCTAAATTAATAAGAGGACGGATAAAAAATCATATTCGTTCCCACTATATACATTAGCCCTAATTGAATATTAAATACTGGATTAGTAACTAATTATATATATATAGACTGCATTTGTTAGATTAACCTGTGGCAGTAGTTAAAGTGTCTACTTGAGATTGAAAACAGTTAGTTATAATGAAATATTTACATTCTCAATTTAACCACTGAATTAATAATCTAGACAGAATACAATCTAGGAAATAACTTATTGTTCAAAGTAGTAAATCAATATTTTTCAGAACTAATTTGGAACCTTTTGGTTCGATTGACGACATGGGATATAAAAGCAACACTCTATAAAACTTTGGTGAAAATTATGCCACGTTTTCTCAAATCTTTAGTGACAATTTCTGTATTGTCCTCCTTTGTCGTTGCACCTCTCATTCTTTCGGCTGAACAAGCTCATGCTAAACCCCGACGAGGTACCAATGCTAGCTACATTGGTGCTGGGGTGGCTGCTGGGGTTACCAATGGCGGTAAACCCGGTGATGCAGGAGATGCAGCCACATTCGGTGGTAATCTTTCTGGCCGTGTGAAGTTAGGTAAACTTCCAGTTTCTGCCCGTGGTCAGGTACTCTGGAGTGATGAAACCACAGCTATCATTCCTCAAGTTTCAGTGGATGCACCCATTGCTAGAGGTACTAATGCTTACGTAGGTGTTGGTTATTCCTTTGTAGAAAAGGATGGTAAAGCCACTCCCCTAGGTAATCAAGATGCCCTAGCTGTAACTGCTGGAGTGGAGTCTGAAGTTGGTAAAAACTTCCTAATTTACAGTAACGCCACCGTCGGTGTTGATGCTTATCAAGATAATTCTGCTTCCGCCGTTAGCATCAATGGTGGTGTTGGCTATCGCTTTAAATAATGGCTAATCAATGGCTAATAGCTTTGATACCAACTAATTAGCAAAGAAGGGAACAGGGAACAGGGAACAGTTTCCTATTAAGAGTTCCTCAATTGGGGTTTAACAGATTCGACGGAAGTCCCTACCCTCAGCCGCAGGCGGGGTAGGGATGGATAGTTGGTCAATCAAGGGGGTTCAATGCCCCCTTGATTGACAATCGACGGACAAATTCTCTCAACACTTCTGTTTGATTTCGTTCGGTCAGTTCGCAGTATTTCTGCAAATGCTCTTTTTCCCGTTGAGATAATCGCAAACTAATTTGAGTCATGGTAGCATATCCAATATATATATGCTACCATTATAGTGGTTGTTGACCCTCCCAACTGTCTCGGAACAGATAGGTCAAGTAGCGATAATACGCTTACCACTCCAAAGAGCAGAGTTTGGGGAAAGAACATGACCACTGGTTGGCAAGGTTACGTCCTGCTGTAAAAATAAACCAAGCCATGTTGTACGTAAAGTTATAACCTTGCGGGAGGCGAGGTTCTGCCTGTGGACGCGGAGTAAGACTAAATCAAACACGGGTTTGAGAAGGCATCGGCGGATGAAGCGGGAAACCCAAAAGACGAATAAGACCGTCGTCGTAGAACTGAAATTGGAAGCCCCTTTTTCAGCGAAGCGAAAAGGAGTACTTCACGAACCCATCTTAAATATAAGTTGCAAGTTTGGGTTGGGGTGTAAATCTCCATCCCAAACTACCCTGCTCCCTCTTGCTCGTTAAGAGTTCCCTTTGATGAGCCAATGTTGTGATTATGTCTACCTTGTGCAAACGCTAGGGGTAGAGATGATTCGTAACTAAAAGTTGATAATTAATAACTAATATTGCTGGGTTTACTAAGTGTTGCATCGCTGAGGAACCCAGCTTTTTGCCGTGGTAAAATTATTATATTCTTCTAAAATCCGATCGGATTACCAGGGAAATAAACCGAATGGGTGCTGCTAAATTCCTACTTCGGTAGCTGCTGATGCCTTATTGAGAAAACTATAAAAATTGCAATGGTTAAATCTGCTCCTCCTGCGACGACAAATAGCCACAAACCTTCTAAGTTAGAAGGAATTAAGGAACGCAGTAATTATCTGCGGGAACCTGTAGCAACAGAGTTACTTCAAGATACAACTCACTTCACTGAAGAAGCCATACAAATTCTCAAGTTTCATGGCTCTTATCAGCAGGACAACCGTGACAATCGAGTCAAGGGGCAGGAAAAAGATTATCAGATGATGCTGCGTACTAGAAGCCCTGGTGGTTTCATTCCGCCACAGTTGTATTTGACCTTAGATAAATTATCAGATGAATATGGCAATCATACGTTGCGAGCCACCACTAGACAAGGTTTCCAACTACACGGGGTTTTGAAAAAAAATCTCAAATCTACCATTGCTGCCATTGTCAAGAGTATGGGTTCAACCCTGGGAGCTTGTGGAGATTTAAATCGCAATGTCATGGCACCACCAGCACCTTTTAAAAATAAAGCAGAATATCAATATGCTTGGGAATATGCCGATAAGATTGCTGACTTGCTTACCCCACAAACAGGAGCATATTACGAAATTTGGCTGGATGGAGAAAAAGCAATTAGTGGGGAAGAAAGCCCAGAGGTAAAAGCAGCCAGACAGCGTAATGGCAATGGCACTATTTTCCACGATGGGGAAGAACCAATCTATGGCACCCATTATATGCCCCGGAAGTTTAAGGTTTGCGTCACGGTTCCAGGGGATAATTCCATTGATTTGTATACCCAAGATTTGACTCTGGTGGTAATTACAGATAGTCAAGGGGAATTAACAGGCTTTAATATCTTTGCCGGTGGAGGTATGGGTAGAACCCATAATAAAGAAGAAACATTTGCCAGGATGGCAGATGCCATTGGTTATGTAGCCAAGGCAGATGTGTATGATGCAGTCAAGGCTATTGTTGCAACCCAAAGGGATTATAGCGATCGCACAAATCGTCGCCATGCCCGGTTAAAATATTTAATCAACGATTGGGGTGTGGAAAAATTCCGCTCCGTGGTAGAAAAATACTTTGGTAAAGCCATAGAACCATCCCAACCTTTACCAGAGTTTAAATATCAAGACTTCCTCGGTTGGAACAAACAAGGGGATGGCAAACTATTTTTAGGCATTTCCATTGAAAATGGTAGGGTGAAGGATGAAGGTAGTTTTCAGTTGAAAACAGCCTTACGGGAAATAGTTGAGCAATTTAACTTACCAATTCGCCTCACAGCTAACCACAACCTATTGTTGTATGAGATTGCACCGGAACACAAACCAGCAATTGAGGAAATTCTCGACCGTTGCGGTATTATTACTAACCCCAAGGATATTCAACCCTTAGTCCGCTACGCCATGGCTTGTCCAGCCTTACCCACCTGCGGCTTGGCAATTACAGAATCAGAACGGGCAATACCAGGGATTATAGAACGGATTCAGGGGTTGTTAAATAAATTAGGCTTAAAGAAAGAGCATTTTGTCATTAGAATGACTGGTTGTCCTAATGGTTGTGCCCGTCCTTACATGGCAGAACTAGGATTTGTGGGTAGTGCTCCCGAATCTTACCAACTTTGGTTAGGAGGTTCGCCAAATCAAACCAGATTGGCACAACCTTATACCGAGCGGTTGCACCATAACGATTTAGAGAAATTCCTCGAACCAATTTTTGTCTTCTTTAAAAAATCCCGGGAAAAAGGAGAAAGTTTTGGTGATTTTTGTGCCCGTGTCGGGTTTGATGCCATCCGTGAATTTTCTGCTAATTACAAGCCATCAGTCAGCAGGGGGAAAAATACAGGTGGTCATCGCATAACTGTGCGCGATGATGTTTACAATCAATTAAAAGCTACTGCTGAAAGCCAAAGTAAATCCATGACTGAGGTATTGGATGAGGTATTGAGAACTTACTTGAAAGTTGAGGAGTAGCAATATCTTCACAGGAAGTAATATCATTTCCGTTTCTATCGGAATTATTTAAATTTCCTTCTTCTCCCTCTTCCTCTGCGCTCTCTGTGCCTCTGTGGTTTTTTTATCATTCCGATGTAACCGGATTTGATATAAAAGCCTATTTCAATGATATAAAATTAGCTCGTGAAAGCGGGTTAATTTTTCTTTTTTAATCTGTCTTGGATCAATTTTATCCCTGTCTAATGGGTAATATTCTCACTCTAGATGTAGCTTTATCAATGGTAACTAAAGCGCCATTATTTAATTCTGTTTCAAATTGATGAAAGGCTGAAATAACTAAACTTTCTATACTAGTGGGTAAAACATCCTGGGTACGAACCTGAATTACACTAGGTGTATTAGTTTGAGTTGATGCTAACAAAGTTCCAAAATCTAAATAATGAGTAAAAACTATGTATCTATTATTTCTTGCCCACTACATAATTACCGTATCTTTTGCACTTGGTTCGCCAATGGTAGACCAGTGAATAGCTTCAATATTGTACCTCTCAAAAACCCCCACCCAATCAGGGGAGAGGTTCATGTCAATCAAAATCTTCATCAGGACATTCCGCTAGACGGCTTTCCTGGCATCAAACAAGTGTCCAACGTACTTTGCAAGGGTACTTCAATTTCTTCTACCCGCCAAGCAGCGTAGGCAAGCGCCTCATAAATATCGGCTTCTTCTAAATAAGGATATGCTTGAAGAATATCACTGGGGGTATGTCCGGATGCCATTAAGCCAACTATTGTACCTACAGTAACTCTTATGCCTCGAATGCAGGGTTTGCCACCCATTACTTCTGGATTTAAAGTAATTCTTGTCAAATTTTGCATGGATAAAAGCCTTAGTGGTTGGCATTAACAATATGAGTCATTATTCAGTACTATTAATGACTGCTGCGATCTTAACGAGAAATATTTAATCAAAAACCTTCTCCTCCCATTCTATGGCACAACTGCAACGCATAGCGATCGCACCCTCTCAAATTGCCAATGGACAAATTACCCTCACCTGCGGACAACAACATTATTTATACCGGGTGCTGCGGTTGCAATCAGGGGATCGCTTTATTGCCATGGATGGTATGGGACAATGGTGGTTGGCACAACTAAAAGATACAGTCGCAGTAATTATTCAATCCCTGAGTGTAGCCACAGAACTACCAACAAATATTACCCTCATAGCAGCTTTACCCAAAGGAAATGCCTTTGATGAAGTAGTCCGTTGTTCTACGGAATTAGGAGTAACTTGTATTGCTCCAGTATTGAGCGATCGCACCTTACTCAAACCCAGTCCCCAAAAACTCCAACGCTGGCAAAGAATTGCCCAAGAAGCAGCAGAGCAGTCAGAACGGGCTTGTATACCCACAATTTTACCACCAGCTACATTTAATCATGCCATATTAAATACCACTGCTACCCACCGTTATCTTTGTGAAAGCCGTGGTAACCATCCTCACTTGCAAAATATAACCCCAGAAATCTCCGTCCCCGGGGAAATTGCCATCGCCATTGGACCAGAAGGGGGGTGGACAGCAGCAGAAATAGAATTTGCGATCGCCAATGGATTTCAGTGTGTATCCCTAGGGAAGCGTATCTTGCGAGCAGTTACGGCTCCCATAGTAGCCCTATCCATTGTGACAGCTGCATTAGAGTCAGTCGCGGCCAACTAAGTACATTAAGTTACACTAAAATACCAGAATATGCTTAATTAGTATGAGCAGTCTGATTTCATCTACCAATGCATCCAACATTATCTGTATAAATTTCTTTTATGATTGACCAAGTTGCTACTGCCTTTGCTAGCGAAGACTATCGCACCGCAGCCAAATTAATGAAGCAATTGCTCAAAGAATCTCCAGAAAATCCTTGGGTACAATTTTATCTAGGAAGGTTACAGGAAGTATCAGGAAAATATCAAGATGCAGAAAAGATGTATCTTCAGCTACTACGCAGTACAACTAACTCCAAGATATTAGCTCAAGCTCGTCAAGGGGTCAAAAGGTTAGAAAATATCAAAAAAGAACAAACTAAACAAGCCATTGCTCAAGTTAAAACAAACCCCATGAATAGTGAAATAGGGGTATTAATTTTAGAACCAACTAGTAGTGAATTCAAAGCTCAAATCGCCCCTAAATTTGCTGAAATTATGCAAATAGATCCCTACACTGCTCGCTTAACTATACCTAGTCGGGGTTGGCGAATGTACCGCAGTGGAGGAATGGGAGAATTACAATACTACGGCCAACAGTTACAAAATGCAGATATTCCCTGTTTCTGGACAAAATTGGCTGATATCCAGAAAATTCAAGTGTTTCAAGTCCATTATTTCACTGAATTTACCCCCCAAGGGACTGTAGTTTGCCGCAATGCATCTAATCAAATGGGTTCCTTAAGCTTTAATTGGTCAGAAGTGAAACAACGAGTACTAGGGTTAATACCGATATTTGAAGAAGTAGTCGATCGTGATGTCAGAGGAAAACTGGAACGAAAAACTCAAATCCAAGACTACTTTCATTTTTGTGACTTACATCTACCCAGTCGCCATTGTATTTTAAGAATCTACGATAATGCCTACGAATTCCAACAAGGGATAGCATTAGCTCCCCAAGCTAGCCAGAATACCATTAGAATTAATTGGAATAGTCTGCTAGACTCGATAGAAGGACAATTGCCCCAAGGCAAAGTTTGGTCTGAGTTTACCACCTTTGCAGAAACTGTACTCGAACAAAGGGAATTGTTGGATAAAATCCCTTCCCATATGCATATCTTTCGTCGGGAAACCACTGTTTGGGATCCAGCTTTTCAGCTATATAGTGGGTTGGCTTTCGTGAGGAATATATGAGGTATTGCACTACGTTTTCGGGTTAGGACATTTTTCTGTTCCCAGCTCCCTACCCCCACCAAAAGACTTTTTGCTGCAAGCCCTACTTATTACTGATTACCAGGACTTACGCAAGTGTCACAATCGGTGGTTGGTGCGTGACTTTATAAGTCTTATTACTACGTTCAAATATTTTCGCACCTCACGCAACGGCAATAATGCGTGAAGAACATCTACACTGCATTTTGCCTCCCCTACGCCAAAAAATATGCCAGTTGCGTAAGTCCTAATTACTCATTACTCATTACTCATTACTCATTACTCATTACTCATTACTCATTACTCATTACTCATTACTCATTACTCATTACTCATTACTTATTCTCTCCTTCTCCCAAATTACGATAGCCATAAAAATTAATACTGTAATCTGTAATCTTAACCCCTGTTTGCTCTTCTACAAACCGAATTAAATCTTCTGGTAAATCTATATGAACATCCAGAAGCTGATTTGTATCCAGACAGTTAACATGGCTGTGAGAATCGCTGATATTACCGTATAAGCGACCATCACAACGTTCTATACACTCAATAATTCCTTGATTGGATAAAGCTTCCAAATTTTGGTACACTGACGTGTGACCAATGTCTTTTCCTTGCTGATTCAAGCGATCGTAAATTTCCCGTGCAGAAAGATGTTCATTGGCTTGCCAAAGTAATTCCAGAATGAAGTGACGCTGGCGGCTAACCCGCATACCTAGCGTTTGGCATTTCTCAATGGCATCTTCTAAAGATCGAATGGGTTTTGTTGATATCGCTTGCTTTTGCATATTTCCAGTCTTGCTAAATGTTGGGGTATTTTCCCTTTTTTAATATTTATTTTGTATTGTATCGACGCAACTATTTTCAACTGATACGAACCCCTGTAATCTTTATTTTTCGTTAAATTACTGCGGTAATTACAGTATGCACAATGAAGAGTTGTAACAGTTGTCGGTTAATGTTTATTGATTCCCCATTTCTAAATCAAACTCATTACAACTTTAGCTTAACATAATTGTTTAATGTCTACTTGTATCAGTCATACCCCCATGACCAAAAAAAATTGGATACAAGTCCCCCGATTCATCGATGGGGTAATAATTCTAAATTCTTCATTCGCTCATTCTCCTTGACTATTTTGCTTTTGCTTGCACAATCAACCCTGCTACTTCACAAAAACCCTCCCCTTCCGTTGCAGAAGTTACATAAGTTGGTTGGTGGGGTAATTGGTGAGCATACTTGAGTATATTGGCAACACCTACAGAAATAGGGATATAGCTGGGATTAAATAAACTAGCATCATTAGGACTATCACCAATAGCGATCGCATCTTGGGGAGAAATTTGCGTCCAGGCAGTTTGTAACAATTGTAACAACGCAGATCCTTTATCCTGACCTAGGGGTTTAATATGACATTGGACAGTACTATAGGTGAAACCCCAACCCATTTCCTGACATAGGCAATCCATAGTTTGCAAATCTTCAAGGGTCAAATTGGCAACATCAAATGTCCAATCAGTAATTCGGAAGGAGTTATCCGCCGATTCTTGAATCTGAGGGAATTTTGCCTTTAATTGGGCAAAAATAGTTGCTAATTGCTGACGATGACTAGTTTGGTTGGCAATAGAAGTTAATAAAATTGGTGCTTCATTGTCAAATAGATAACATAAGCCCCCATTTTCTGCGATCGCACCAGCTACGGGCATTAAGCTACTTATGCCACTCACCCAACCCGCAGAACGTCCAGTGACTATTAAGATTTTGACCCCCACTGCGGCTAAATTTTCCAGATTTTTCAGCAATTTACTGGTAAATTTGCCCTGTGTTGTTAATGTGCCGTCCATATCTGTAGCTATGAGCCGCAAATTTTGCCAATGGGGGCTAGATATAGACTCAGATAACGGCAGTAACTTTTGTCCTGAACTAATATGCATAGTATTGGAAAACACTCAAAAATAGTGATAATACAGCAAGATATCATTTCCAATTGAGATAAGAAGCTTACATTTCAAACTTTCGCGCCTCCTGCCCCCTACCTTCATATACTAGAATGGGCAGATAAACTTTTTTAGAGTTGCTATTGACTAATCCGAAATATTAAGATAACAACTTATTGAGTAGCAAAATTAAACCCCATAGAGTGATTTTACTGTTAAACTCAGTGATGATGTATGCATAAAATTAAACACTTACCTGAAACTTCCCAGGGGATTCTATTTAGATGGTGATGCTCTCAACTACAATTGGTTAACATCAATAATTTTTGTTTCCTTTCTTTAAATTGTGTTGAATTCATGAATGTTTCTCCGGCTCCGGATCTATCTCTGTATCAGTTAGCATTGGGAGAGCAAGACTCACCCGACGCATTTCCCCTAACTTCTGCCACTTTGCTCTCCCTGGTAAAGTCACAAGTTGACTTGCTAATTGAACAGCAGATTGCAGCCACCTTATGGGTAAAATTACCACCGGGAGGTATTTGGCAATCAGAAGTTATCCGTTACAATTGTGCATTAGATGCAGGGACTAGGATCTATACTTACCATCTGGATAAAAATAATCTTAAAATTGCTGAGGAGAAAAATCAAAGCTCATCAGTACACCACTTATACTTACAACTTCCTGCTGAAAGCCAGTTAAAACGAGAATACTTTTTTATTGTTTTATCGCCGCTGTTTTGCAGCATAATTTTGGCATATCGCCCCCAAAAGAAACAGATGGAACCCAAATCAGCAGCTGGTGTCAACCAGAAGAAAACAGCATCTTTGTTGGGAATCACCTGTTTTGAGGGCAAAATTATTCAACGAGTGCTAGATGGTATTTATCGGGAAATAGCCCCAGAGGAATTGTCTAAGGATTTTGTTTGTCCAACAACACCAAAACCAGAATTAATTAATAAATTATTAGCAAAACAAATTAAAAGACAGGACGAAATTAGTCGTCAAGTCATCACCCAAAAAGTTGCCAAAGTACAGCAGCAAAATCATAACCTCCAAAATTCCTTGGCAAACAGGGATGAATACTTAAACCATCTGTGTCAAGAGTTACGTACACCCCTGACCCATATGAAAACGGCTCTGAGTTTGTTAAACTCTCCTAACATGAAACCACCCCAGCGCCAACGTTACTTACAAATGCTCAATACCCAGTGCGATCGGCAAAATTCATTGATTAATGGGGTGCTAGAATTGGTACGCATGGAGCGTAATTTAGATGAAACCGCTTTAGAACCAGTTCATCTTGCAGATGTTGTCCCTGGAGTAGTCAGCACTTACCAACCTTTAGCCCAAGAAAAAGGTATGATGCTTGCCTATACAATACCAAGTGAATTACCTCCTGTTCAATGTGTCAGTGGTGGACTTAGACAAATAGTGATTAATTTACTTGCCAACAGTATTAAATTTACTTCCAATGGGGGGCAGGTTTGGGTGCGGGCACGTTTGCAAGGTGATTATGTACAATTAGAAGTCCGGGATACGGGTATCGGTATTTCTGACAATGATCTACCGCAAATTTTTGACCGCTTCTATCGCGTACATCCAGCTACAACGGAAGATCCTGGTGGAGCTGGATTGGGTTTAACCATAGTGCAACATTTAGTTCAAGTTAGTGGTGGCTCTGTAACTGTCAAAAGTAAGTTGATGGAAGGTTCCACATTTACAGTCAATTTACCTAAAGTAACGGAGTCTTAGGAATATAGTTGATAGTTGGTAGTTGATAGTTGATAGTTGGTAGTTGACAGTTGGTAGTTGGTAGTTGGTAGTTGGTAGTTGGTAGTTGGTAGTTGGCAGTTGACAGTTGACAGTTGACAGTTCAAACTCCATCACTCCTTCCCACACTCCCCACACCTCCCACACTTCCCACACCTCCCACACTTCCCACACTCCCCACACTTCCCTCACTCCATCGCTCCTAAGGGTTGCTTCTCCTGAATTTCCAAGGGTAAAAAGATTGTTAATACTTCTCCATGGTGGGGACGTTGACGGACAATCAGCTTACCACCTATTTCTTGAAATAGATGTTTCGTCGCAGAGAGATTGAGGCTAATTGTACCTGTTTCCGGTTGGAAAGTTAGTAATTGCCCCAGTGCTTTGCGAATCGGTGGGGTACATGGAAATGGGGATTTTTTATCTTGCTCTTGAGATTGGGGTAAAGGCAATAATTGCAACTTTAATTGGTTCCCCGCAGGAATTACCTGTACTTGAATGTGGCTTCCTGAAGGTAAATTACGGGTGACATTTTCCATTACACCAGTCAAAACCCGATCTAACATTACAGGATTACTTACCACCGTTGGTAATTGTTGGGGTAAAACCACATCTAAAGTTAGGTTACGTCTACTGGCAGTTTCTTGCCAACGGGGAATATTTTGTTGCAGGACTTGATCCAAGCACATAGCTGTAAGGGGAGTTTTAGCAGCTGGCTTGTCAACAGGACTAGTTTCTAACTCAGCTGCTTTAAATAACAACTCCATGCGATCGATTTGTTCGGTGCACTCCCGGTCTATAATTTTCAAACGCTTAATGGCACTAGCAGACAAGTCCTTTTGCCGTAACAATAACCGTGTCATGGTACGAATTGTTGTTAATGGGGTACGGACTTCATGGGCGAAGGCTTGCAGTAACTCCACATCATTGCGTTGTGTATAACAGTGAGAACTTTCAACACCATTGTTGAGTGTATCTTGTTCATATAAACCAGAATGATGGGATGAGCCGTTTGCCGACACACTTCCCCTCTCACTTTGCCCTTTAGGTACATTCCCTGGTTTTGCTTCCGGCATATGTGTTAGTAGCAACTGACTAAACTGCAAAATTTGGCGGTAATCTGGTGCTACTTGTGGATACCTTTGTACTAATAGCTCTAAATCTGCAAAACTGTTGGGATTAGTGAGCATTACCCTTGCTGCCAATGCCTGCCATGCTTGCTGAATGACTTCTGGCTCAAAACAGAACAGGCAATTGCGGCTACCATTTTCTTCTGCTGTCAAAACCAGTAGTAACCTAAATTGTTCTGTGAATATCAAGCAAAACTGTTCTTGCGCTAAAGGATCTACTGGTAATAAAGGTAATACAGATTCTTGGGGATTAATTTCCGCATCTGGATTAACATCAACAGTTGCCATGGGAAATGGCATCAGCGCCAAGGGGTTAAATGGCTTGGCTGTAAAAGTAATAGTTTGTATATGGTAGGTTAGTTGTGGATGGCAAAATACGGGAACTGGCCCGGTGAAAACCAAACCAGGTATAGTATTATGTGTGGTGTTTTTCACATCGTCTAATAGCATTTGTTCTGCTGCTGCTAGACTCATTCGCCATTGTTGTTGAGCTTTTGCAGATGAACATTCAACAACAGTGGATTGATTGGCGGTTACAACTTCCTTCAAACTTGGCAAGATCCATTTGTACACCGATTTTCACCCCTTGACTTTCTAGTGACCTTGAGCGTGTAAGCAAATTCATCACTACTTACGAGGTTATAGTTATTTGCCCATGAATGAAAGTCGTAGAACCGAACAAATGAGGTGCGATTCTCCTATACCTTGTGAAAATTTCTTGAAAACATCAGTTATGAGGGGCGACAGATCCCCGACTTCTTAAAGAAGTCGGGGATCTAAACACCGCGAGGGGATCGGTTATACTATTTCTCCATGAAGTTGCACTAATATTAAACTCACACAAAGGTTAAAAGTTAAGCATCATAAATAAGACTTACGCAATTGTCACAATCGGTGGTTGGTGCG
The DNA here is from genome assembly GCA_030065255.1 of Calothrix sp. MO_167.B42. Taxonomy (GTDB): domain Bacteria; phylum Cyanobacteriota; class Cyanobacteriia; order Cyanobacteriales; family Nostocaceae; genus Calothrix_A. The sequence continues at coordinate 38,229 of JASJCX010000001.1, forward strand.
TGACGTTATAAGTCTTATTGCTACGTTGAAATATTTTTGCATCTCACGCACCCTACGCCAAAAAATATGCCAGTTGCGTAAGTCCTGATAAAGTTAAACATCATTATGATTAAGTGCATTGTTACAGAGAATTGGTATTAGACCCATGGCCCATAACTCATAAATTCTAAATTCGCTCATTCCCCTCGACACCCAGCTTTAGTCCTGTAGATTTGACTTGGATTCTGGGAATACTAAATTAAAACAGATCCCAACTAAAGATAAAATGCTGAAGTTAATAACAGCGAATTTATATATATTCTGTGGTCTTGCTACCTACTGTTTACTTGTATCACAATCTGCGATCGCACAAGTCACTTCTGACAATACCCTGAACACAACAGTTACTGTTGATGGAAGCAAGTTTCTGATTGAAAATGGTACGCGCTCTGGAAACAATCTCTTCCATAGTTTCGATCAGTTCTCCGTTCCCCAAAATGGTTCTGCGATCTTCAAGAATAATGCAAGTATTCAAAACATTTTTGGTCGAGTAACTGGGGGTAATATTTCCCATATTGATGGTTTAATTGAGGCTAATGGTACAGCCAGTCTGTTTTTAATTAACCCTAACGGGATTATTTTTGGTCCTGGTGCTTCACTGAACATCGGTGGTTCCTTTATTGCCTCCACAGCAGATAGCATCCTCTTTCCAGATAATGTGGAATTTAGCGCAATTGATACGAGTACACCACCACTCCTGAGTATGAAAGTTCCCGTGGGATTGCAATTGGGTTCTAATCCTGGAGATATTACTGTTAATGGGCAGGGAAACAAATTAAGTCTTGTCAGCTCCAGAAATCCTGCTATTGATAGGAGTGATAGACCCACAGGACTGGAAGTTAAGGATGGTCAAACCCTTGCCCTCATTGGTGGTAACATCACTCTCAACGGAGGAAACCTGACTGCGGAATCAGGGAGAATTGAGTTAGGTAGCGTCAGTGAAGGTGTAGTAAATATTACTTATACTGATGACGATCCCGTTTGGAAATTTGATTATAAAGATATTAATGTCAACAACTTCCAAGATGTTAATTTATTAAGTCAGGATAATAGTTTACTCAGCAATCCTTCCCCCCTCACGGGTTCTTCTTTGGAAGTGAGCAGTGATAATGAAGGTGGTGAAATTCAAGTCCAGGGAAAAAATATTAATGTTAAAGATGGTTCGGCAATCTTAGCTGATACCCTGGGAGATAGTACTGGAGGTAAGATAACACTAAAAGCCACGGAGAGTATAACTGTTAGTGGTACCTCCGAGTTTCCTCCCACCCCATTTATGAGCTATATCTCCACAGACGTTGCTCCCGGCGCTACAGGAGATGGAGGAGAGGTATCTATTGAAACTAAAAAATTATTCATTACTGATGGTGGTCAAATTAACGCTAACACCTTTAGTTCTGGTAACGCAGGTACCCTGGATGTCAAAGCCGATGATATGGAAATTATTGGTGGTAGTGATTTTGGTCCGAGTGGTTTATTTTCCCAGGTGAATCGAGATGCCACTGGTAAAGGAGGTAATATATTTGTCACAACCAATAGCTTAAAAATGGATGGAGGAGCGCAGATTGTTGTTAATACGTTTGGTAGTGGAGATGGGGGAAATTTAACTCTAAAAGCCGACGAAGCGGAATTAATTGGCGTAATTGTGGTTGGTAATAGGGAATTCTCCACTGGTTTATTCTCTAGTACGCAACGAGGAGCCACTGGTAATGCAGGTACTTTAACCGTAGTCACCGACTCTTTGAAACTAAGAGATGGAGCCCAGATTAGCTCTGATACTAGTAATCAAGGGAATGGTGGTGCAATCACTGTTCAGGCAAATGATATAGAACTAATAGGTGTTTCCCAGAGAGGGACAACCTCTGGTATATTTAGTTTTGTTACTACTGATGCCACAGGTATGGGCGGTGATTTAAATATTACCACCACAAACTTAAAAGTTGCCGATGGAGCTGCCATTGTTACTACTACTTCTGGGTCGGGAAAAGCTGGAAATATTACAATCAATGCAAGTAAATCTGTAGAGCTAATTGGTACTACATCCACAGGAAAAGTTAGCGGTTTGTTTGCCAGTGCTGTGGGGGGGCAAGGGGATGGTGGTGACATAAAAATTACCACAGAACAACTCGCTGTTAAAGATGGGGCAATTATCAATGTCAGTAATTTCTCTAGTACTAATTCCAACATTGCCCCAGGAGAAGGAAAAACTGGGAACCTCGAAATTCAAGCTCAATCGGTGTTATTAGATAGTTCTACACCAGATGAATTCAGTAGTATTACCGCATCTAGTGCGGCCCAAGACGGGGGTGATATTACCCTGAACTTGGGAGATTCATTAATTGCCCGTAATGGTAGTCAAATTTTGGCCGAAACCAAAGGGGATGGCAAAGGGGGTAATATCAATATCACCAGCAAACGGGTATCCCTAGAAAGTGGAGCGGAAATTTCTGCCAATAGTGCAGAGTTAGGGCAAGCAGGTAACATTAATATCTTATTTGAACGGTTAGAACTTAATGCCGGACAAATCACCGCTACTTCCGAAAAAAAAGGTGGTGGGGATATCACTTTGACTGCTACCGCTAGTGAGATATTTTTGCGTAACAATAGCTTGATTAGTACCAGCGTCCTGGATAGTAATGGTGGTGGAGGTGACATTTTTATCACTGCTGATGCGATCGCACTCCTAGGAAATAGTAGTATTGAGGCTAACGCTGTTTTGGGCCCTGGAGGTAATATTCAAATTAATACCCAAGCCCTATTTCTATCTCCAGACAGTACAATTACTGCTAGCTCTCAGTTTGGTGTTGACGGAGAAGTCGAGATTAATAGCACAGAGGAAGATAAGAAAATAAATACCAAAGAATTACCAGCTGTTCCCCTCGATAGAAATAAATTAGTTGCCAGAAGTTGCTCCCAAAAAGAAAATTCCTTTGTAGTTGCAGGTAAAGGAGGATTACCAGTTAATCCTAGTCAAGCATTGAAAAGTCAGGATTTATGGGTCGATTTGCGTTCTCCTAACGGGAAGTTAGCACAAAGCCAACCAAAGAACAACAATAGTTATGTCAATCGAAGTTTAACAGCTGTAGCTCAAAAGTCAGATGCAAATCCTTCTCAAATCCGCGAAGCCCAAGGATGGATTATTAATGCTAATGGGAAAGTTGAATTAGTGGTTAACCCCCCCCAAACAACTTCCCATTCATCTCAAAATATGGCAGTTAATTGTCAAAGTTGAAGTTTTGACTACTTCACTTGTAGTGATCTATCGCATTAATTTTGATGAATCGTGGGTATTTAGATCCCCGACTTCTTAAAGAAGTCGGGGATCTGTTGCCCCTAGTGAACTAATGGTTTGTCCCATTAGTTTTGATGGGTTGTGGGTCAGGCAGGCATCCTTGCCTGACAATATACACAGGCAAGGATGCCTGTGCTACAGGTTATTATTTTTACCATCATATTTTATGGGACAGAACACTAATGCGATGAAGCACTACTGCTCTGTCCCATTAGTTTTGATGGATAAATTGAATATCTCTATTTATCTTCTTTCTTCCTTCCTTTGCGCCCTTTGCGCCCTTTGCGGTTCATTATCCAACCCATCATATTTTATGGGACAGTCTACTACTGGTCTGTCCCATTAGTTTTGATGGCTATTTTCCAGTCGTCTTTAGACGACTTTAGCTATTAGACTGGGGTTTTCAACCCCAGGCGGGTGTGATATAAACCCCATCATATTTTATGGGACAGTCTACTACTCTTCTCAATATACAAGGTTGGGTGGAACGTATAGCCCTTCGGGCATTCAAGAAACGCGTAGCGTGTCCGCAAGGACATAGTGAAACCCAACAAAGGATTGATAATGTTGGGTTTCGTCTCTCAACCCAACCTACGCCAGCTAATGCAATATTTTAACTTTCCTGGATTTCCCTTGCCCTGCATGGGTTTGAGACTTCTTGTTCCCTCAAAATGTTTAAGTACCGTTAGGCATTTTTAAATGACATAACATAAATATATACATATCTGTCAATTATATTAAATATCTTTAGAAGAAAATAATACTTACTTTACTTGTTTTTTATTGAACAGAGGATTTAATGGTAACAAGCTTTGAATTTATTGTATAGACCTTTGGGCATACCATAATCATTTCTATGCCTCCCTTTAGACAGTTAGGGAACAATACATTTCAAGAGTTTATTAGTTGTGCATTACTACCAAATTAATTGAAAACATACAAACTGGCAAAAAAAAGATCGAGTTATGGCAACTATTAACTACAATTATTCCCTGGATATGTCTATCGAGGATATGATAACCTTCGAGCTGGCAGCACTAATTTGGGGTTCTTACATTGAAGATGACATTCAAATCAACATCAATGTGGGAATGACTAATACTCTGGAAGAAAATGTCATTGGTGGTGCAGTTCCAGTCACCCACGAGCAGAATTATGGCATCTATCAAGAATATTTCCAAAACGATATTACTTCCGAAAACGATCAGCAAGCGTATTACTACCTACAAGATGGCAACACCGTAGACTTTCTCCATAACGGTGAGGTAGTTGATGGTAATAGTCAAATTATGCTCACTTCCGCCCAAATGAAAGCCCTAGGCATGGATGAAGCCCTAGACTTAGATTTGGATGAAATTCAAGACCTGTTGAATCTGCAAAACTTGATCAATGAATTAGTCCAACAATTGGATGATGACGGGCATCCAGCATATAACACAGCCAATAATCTCAAAATATCTTTAGACACAGCCCTAAATGATAAATTATGGACACAAATCCTCAATAACGATGGATATGCACAATTAGATCAATATATAGAAGGAACCCTCACTCTAGATGCCAGTGTCATCACATATCAGGATGAAACCACAGCCCAGACCCTTGCCCAGGATTTAGATAGTGCTTTACAATCATCCAGAGACTTAGCAGCTCAATTAACCCTAGAATTAGACAGTTACGAAACCCAATATATAAACCAACAGTTAAACCAGGATCAAGAACAACTAACCGCAGTCTTCGTACAAGATAAAGGAACTTGGACAAGAGACTTGGTAGACCCAAATGCCACCGATGGTTCTATCCTGTTGAATGATAGTTTTACTTGGGATTATGACCACTCAAGGGAGAATGAACCTGAAGAACAAACCATAGACTTATTGAGTGTGGCATTGCACGAAACTGGCCACATCATGGGATTCGTCAGTGGTATAGACTATAGCTTAGAAAGTGAGACTCTCTACTCAGGGGAAGAAGAACTGAGTAACTTCACCCCCTTAGATTTGTATCGTTTCTCAGCAGATAGTAATACTGCCGATTTATCTGGGAACCTATTCTCCATTGATAGTGGAAATACTGTCCTTGCCGAATTTGAACAAGGCTTAGATTCAACAAATCCAGATGCACATCAAGCTAGTCACTGGCAAGATCGCTATGATTCTTCGGGAATTATGGACCCTACCCTTGCCTATGGAGAGAGGGCAGAAATATCCGAGTTGGATGTTCAAACTATGGATGTGCTGGGTTACGATACGAATCCAGATGCTGTATGGGCAGAAGATGGTAGTTGGACAGTAGATTTAGACTCTTTGCTAGAGGATGCCAAGCAGGAAGTGGCGGATGACCTGGGGGTTACTGTTGCCTGGGTTGAGGAGAATGTCTCAGCTGATTATTTCGATGCCATATTGGCCAGTGGTGGAAACACCACAGATAACACCACAGATGGCACTACAGATGGCACCACAGATGGCACTACAGATGGCACTACAGATGGCACTACAGATGGCACTACAGATGGCACTACAGATGGCACCACAGATGGCACTACAGATGGCACCACAGATGGCACCACAGATGGCACTACAGATGGCACTACAGAAACTATAGATGCCTTTAAAGGATGGTGGCTGGACAATAATAATACCAACAACACCAACGGCAATGGTAACGGTAATGGCAATGGTAACGGCAATGGCAATGGTAACGGCAATGGCAATGGTAACGGTAACGATAACGCCAATGCCAATGGCAACGGCAATGACAACCTGGGAAATAATAACGAATTGATTAAGATGTGGCAGTCTGCCTACAATGCTTGGTGGAGTACCGATGCCAACGAAGGGACTGTGGAAATTTGGTATGAGGAGTTATATAAATGGTGGTTTGCCGATACCATTGATGAGAGTACTAACGTTGGTGATTCCTTCCACACCTGGTTTGGCGGTGGTGACGGTGGCGATTCCTTTTGGTCTTGGTTTGGCGGTGGTGATGGTGGCGATTCCTTTTGGTCTTGGTTTGGCGGCGGTGATGGTGGCGACTCCTTTTGGCAGCAGGCGCTCTATAGTTCTACCAGCTCTGGTGTAGTCGTAGATCCACTACCAGGAGAACAAGACCCCAATAACCCTAACACCACTATCAATACTACAGTTGGTACTGGAACAGATGATATCTTCGGCGGTTTTATTGGTAATGATGATATCAGTGGTGGGGATGGGGATGACTTAATTGATGGTGGGGATGGTGATGATACCCTCAGAGGTGATGAGGGTAATGACACCATCTTTGGCTTCAACGGCAATGACCAAATCTATGGTGGCATAGGAGATGACTTGCTTTCCGGGGAAAATGGCAATGATGCCATTTACGGTGAAGCTGGTGCTGATGTAGTCTTCGCCGGTGCTGGGGATGACTTTATCTCTGGAGGAAGAGGTAAAGATTTCCTTGTGGCTGAGAGTGGTGATGATGCTGTTTTCGGTGGTGATGATGATGATCTCATAGAAGGTGAAGCCGGAAGTGACCTGCTGGTAGGTGAAGGTGGCAGGGATATGATTGAAGGTGGTAGTGGTAATGACCTGATTTTTGGGGATAACTACGAAGAGAATAGTTACCTTGATATCGACCTCAACAACCTGAGAAGTCAGTTCGGCATTAACTCCAGTGGTAATACTAGTAATAGTAGTAGCGATAGCGATAATACAAGCAGTGACAGTGATGATACTGATGATACTGATGATGGCAATCAGAACAACGTTGTCCTAGATCCAACAATGCGTATTGAAGCTGAGGATATGACCTTAGTTGGCAATTACTACGTTGAAAATCAAAGTTTTGCTTCTGGTGGAAGTTTGGTTCGCACGGACTCCAGTGGTTCTATTTCCACCACCTTTACGGGAACTTCTGGATATTATGATATTGTCATTGGCTACTACGATGAAAATGACGGTAATAGCCAAGTTACTGCTATTTTGGGTGATACACAATTAGATAACTGGTTATTCGACCAAAATATTAGCAGTGATTTACCCAGTGGAGATAATTTTGTCACCCGAACCATTAGTGGTATTGAGGTTAATGCAGGGGATGTACTTGAACTCCAGGGGATTCGAGAAACTAACGAACATGCTCGCATTGATTATGTAGAATTTGTATCTGTTGCTCCTCCATCTAACGATTCTGATGATACAGATTCTGACACTAATAATTCCAATACTAATGATTCTAACTCCACTCTCAACCCGCTGCGGATTGAAGCTGAGGACATGAATTTGTCCCAAGGCTATTATATTGATGATACGGTCTTTAGTGGTACTATTCGCACGGATTCCTATGATAGCCCTAGCATTGCAACTACCTCCTTCACTGGTAGTTCTGGTTTCTACAATGTGGTAGTGCGTTATGTAGATGAAAATGATGGTAGTTCTACTGTGAGCATCAATATTGGTGGGGTAACAGTGGATTTGGTTCTTGACCAGAATAATGGTAATTCCGAATTTTATACCTACACAGTTGCAGAGGGGCTGTATATTGACACCAATGATACAATTACAATCCAAGGAACTGCGGAGAATAACGAACACGCTCGCATTGACTACATTGAATTTACCCCCGTTGAATCCAGTGATATACAACTGACAGATAATAGCGATATCCTCAGGGGTGGTAGTGGTAATGATGTAATTTTTGGTGATGTTGGGAATGATATCATTTACGGTGAAGATGAGTTTAATGATGGTAGCGTTAACCCTGTGATTCCCGAGGGTTATACATACTACACTTATGGTCAAAGTACTTACATACTGAGTTCAGCAGCAACGTGGGAAGAAGCACAAGCAGAAGCTCAGAATTTAGGTGGTAATTTAGTTACCATCAATGATGCTGCTGAAGAAGACTGGTTAAAAAGTACTTTTGGCACCAGTGAAGAGTTGTGGACTGGTTTCACTGATAAAGATGCCGAAGGTAATTTTCAATGGGTTAGTGGTGAAGCTGTTACTTATACCAATTGGGTACCTGGTGAGCCGAATAATAGTGGTAATGGTGATAACGCTGACTATGTGCGGATGAATTTTAACAACAGCGATTCTGGTTGGGGGGATCTTTCGGGAAATTCTCAACTACGAGGCATCATTGAAATTGACTGGTCCGTTGCTGGTGGTAGCGATATCCTGGTAGGGGGAGCTGATAGCGATACCATTTACGGAAATTCAGGCAATGATGTTATCTACGGCAATGATATAAATCAAGGTTCAACTACAGGAACAACCCAGGGTTTAGTAGCTCATTGGACATTCGATGAAACCAGTGGTACCCAAGCCACAGATGCTACAGGCTCTCACAATGGCAGCCTGACTAATTTCTCAAACGATGATGACGATGATGATGATGACGATGACGATAACGGTGACAATAACTCTCAATGGGTTAATGGTCAAGTTGGTAACGCTTTAACCTTGGATGGCTCCAATGATAGGGTTGTGGTATCTGACGCTCCAGAACTGGATATTACTGACCAGATTACCTTGGCTGCTTGGGTAAATGTTGACAACTTTACTGACTGGCAAGGTGTGATCGTCAAGGGAACTAGTAGTCTCCCCTATGCAATGACTCTACATGGTGATGGTAGTATTGGTTTCACCGCCAATTATAATACCTCTGGTGGTGTAGGAAGCGGAGAGTGGTTCTCTGACACCAAGCTAACAACTAACCAGTGGTATCATATTGCAGTTACCTATGATGGTGATGCAATTCGGTTCTACATTGATGGACAACTAGATTCTAATGTTGTCTACACAGATATTACTTTTGCTACAAATTCCGAGTCTTTGGTTCTGGGTGCGGATTTAACTGGTAGTCATTTGGATGGTGAAATAGATGATGCCCGCGTATATAACCAAGCTTTAAATGATGGGGATATCACAGATTTAGCCCAGCCCCAAGATAGTACAGGTAATAGCAATACTATTCCAGATGGGGCAATTACTTATAATGGTAGTGCTTATCTACTCACAGATGGGACTATGAGTTGGCAAGATGCCCAAGCATATGCTGAAAGTTTGGGTGGCAATTTGGTTACTATTAACGATGCTGACGAGAACCAATGGCTGAAAGATACTTTTGGCGCAACAGAGGCTTTATGGATTGGTTTTTCTGATGCGGAAACAGAAGGAACCTGGAAATGGGCTAGCGGTGAAGGTGGAGACTGGGTACAAGGAGAAGCAAATACAGAGATTTATACTGACTGGGCACCTAATCAACCAGACGATTATCAAGGAAATCAAGACTACGCTATACTAAACCATATCTGGGATGACAGTACAGATCAGTGGGATGACGTAGACTCTGATGCTTCGTTCCGGGGAATTATCGAGATTGAATTGTCTGATAGTGACAAACTAACTGGTGGTAGTGGTCATGACATAATCGATGGGGGTATCGATGACGATGTTCTCAATGGTACTGATAGTAATGCTGCTGGTTATTTTGAACGGGATACCCTTACTGGTGGAAGTGGTGCAGACACGTTTATACTTGGTGATGCAACACAGGCATATTACGCAACCCAAGGTAGTCAAGATTATGCTGTAATCAGTGACTTTACAGCTAGTGAAGATATAGTGCAACTTCATGGTGTTATCAGCGACTACGAGACACAAGGACAAGGTAGTGATGTATTACTTTCCCGCAATGGGGATTTGGTGGGGATTTTTGAAGGTGTGGATAGTTTGAATCTCACCAGCGATGCATTCCAATTTGTTTGACACTCTCCTGCCTCAAGGCGAGGAGATTCTTGGTTCAAGAAGAGGCTCTTGAGCAGGGTGAGGGGGAGCAGGGGGGATGTTCAGACGGGGATTGTACCCCGACGGCAACGAGAACCACTTAAACAAGTGGGGGATTGTGACCCTTGCTCCACTTCGTTTCGCTCAAGGGGGGAAGGGAATATTCCCCCTGCAAAGAGCTCCCTTCCCCCCTGCTTCTTGTTCAATTCAGCAACGCCTAAAAATAAGTAGCTCACCCCGTACCAAAACGATAACCTTTACCATAAACACTGTGAATTAATTGTGTTTCTCCACCCACCTCAATCTTCCGACGCAACAAACGCACTAAAGCTGCAATCACATTACTGCTGGGTTGCTCTCCATGTTGCCAAAGATGATGCATAATTGCATTATGAGTCAGCAACTGACCAGAATTTTCCATGAAGTATTGCAGTAACTGACTTTCCTTTTCCGATAATTCAATAATTCTGTCCTGGCGATAAGCCACTTGATTTTCCCGATCTAGTTGTAAATCCCCTACTACTAGGCGAGTGCTTGGGGGATGGGGTGGAAAATTAGAACGGCGCAATAATGCCCGCACCCTTGCTAATAATTCTCGTAATTCAAAAGGTTTGACTAAATAATCATCTGCACCAGCATCTAATCCTTGGATGCGATCGTCAAGGGTATCTTTAGCAGTCAAAAATAATACAGGTGTGGAAATTCCCCGACAACGTAACTCATGACAAATTTCCAATCCTGTCTTCCCAGGCAACATCCAATCTAAAATTAGCAGATCGTAATTACCTGTTTTTGCCAATTTGCTACCACTAGTTCCATCATAGGCAGCATCAACGCTATACCCCTCACGGGAGAGAATTCTATTTAAAGGATCTGTAAGTTCAGCTTCATCATCAACTACTAAAATTTTCATGGCGCTTGTTTGCGACTTGTACCTTTGGAGCCAGAAAGCGGAGGAGTTTAGAGGATGTTTTAAAAGTCAAAATATTTACACAATAACCTCTCTCCAAACCCCCCATTCCCTTGTAGGGGAGGCTGGGGGATTAGGTTTCCCAGATTTTAGTGTTAAATATAATACTTTTGCTCTGATCCTCTTAAGTTAATTTCATTTATTGCTTATTACTTATTACTTATTACTTTTCTCCTAGGGTACTGCTTTCAGCTATTATGATTTTACTGTGCCCTGACTACCAATTATGCTTACTGTTGCATTACCCAAAGGTGAACTTCTCAAACATAGTATCCGTCTGTTCAAAACTTTAGGTTTAGATTTTAGTGCTTTTTTGGATTCGGGAAACCGTCAATTACAAATAACCGATACCAGTGGAACCGCTAAAGCTCTACTGGTAAGGGCACAAGATGTACCCGTGTATGTAGAATATGGCCAGGCACAATTAGGGATAGTGGGTTTTGATGTGTTGAAGGAGAAAAAGCCGCAAGTTGCCCACTTAGTTGATTTAGGCTTTGGTTATTGTCGGATGTCAGTAGCAGTTAAGCAATCGAGTCCCTATAAATCGCCCTTGGATTTACCAGCCCATGGTAGGGTAGCTTCCAAGTATGTTAATTGTGCCCGTGAATACTTTCACACCATAGATTTACCTGTGGAAATCGTGCCCTTGTATGGTTCCGTGGAATTAGGACCAATTACAGGCATGTCAGAGGCGATTGTGGATTTAGTCTCCACTGGGCGGACTTTAAAGGAAAATGGACTAGTAGAAATTGCGACTTTATACGAAAGTACAGCATATTTAATTGCCCATCCCCTCAGTTATCGTTTAAATCAGGATAATTTAGGCGATTTGGTTGGCAAAATTAGAGAAGCAATTATGGCTCCAGTTTAAAAGACAAATAAAAAATCGGCATTGCTGATTACAAGGGGTGCTAACAGCCCCCTAACCCCCAATTCTGGGGGGAAAGATAATTTATTGGGAGGGAGTTTGGGAGGTGTGGGGAGTGTAGGAGGGAAGACTGTCAACCGTCAACTATCAACCGTCAACCAAAAAACTTTTCCACACAACGCACAAATATTTCTACTCCCATTGGCAAAACCGTTTCATCAAAATCAAATCGGGGGTGATGGTGGGGATAGGCGAGGTTTTTCTCTGGGTTGGCGGAACCTAAAAAGAAATAGCAGCCAGGAACTTGTTCTAAAAAGAATGACATATCCTCCCCACCCATAGTTTGACATTCTGGTACTACACCCACAGGAGTTTCCACCACTGTTTGTGCTACGGAACTTACCAATTCGGCCATCCTGGGATCGTTAATTACTGGTGGATATAAACTCTGATATTCAAGGTGATAATTAGCACCATGACTTTGACAAATTCCGGCAATAATTTGTTCCATGCGCTGGTGGAAAAAGCCTGCAAATTCGGGATTAAAATACCTGACAGTACCACCCATCTTAGCCGTATCAGCAATCACATTCTTGGCTGTGCCTGCATGGAGTTCTCCCACTGTTACCACCGCCGAATCTATGGGATTGACATTACGAGCAACAATGGTTTGCAGGGCGTTGACAATTTGAGCTGCCACCACCACAGAATCAATGGTTTGGTGAGGAATGGCACCATGTCCCCCTTTGCCAAAAATTTGACAGCTAAATAATTCTATTGCTGCCATTAAAGCTCCAGGACGGACACCAATGGTTCCTAAGGGGAGGTTGTTCCATATATGTAAACCAATAATTGCGTCCACATCGGGGTTTTTGAGTACCCCTGCCTCAATCATGGGTTTAGCACCCCCTGGACCTTCCTCCGCAGGCTGAAAGATAATTTTTACAGTACCATTCAGTGATTCCCGATGGTGGTGCAAATAGTAAGCTGTGGCTAAAGCTATGGCGGTATGTCCGTCATGTCCGCAAGCATGCATTATCCCATCATGCTGGGAACGGTAAGGTACTTCATTCAGCTCTTGAATGGGTAATGCATCCATATCCGCCCGAATTGCCAATACTTGGGATTGGGAGGAGTCGTCTTTCCCGGTAATAATGGCAACAATTCCAGTTTTGGCAATTTCAGTATGATGTTCAATGCCCCATTCCTGCAATTTCTGGGAAATAAAATCAGCTGTTAACTTTTCTTGGAAACCTAATTCTGGCTTTTGGTGGAATTGTCGTCGCCATTCTACTAGGTGGGTTTGTAATGCTCGGATATCCTGCCTGACATGGGATAAATTAACAGAAGGGTTAGGTACAGTAGAAACCATGACTGAAATTGCCTAAATTAATTGTAATTCTACCTTGAATTAAAAAAAGTCTCTCACTTGAAAGTTGACGGTTGACAGTTGATAGTTGGCAGTTGAACAATACTGTTCTAATCAATGTTTCCATTGCTATAAAATAAAATACAAAACCTCACCCTGTCCTGTCGGACATCCCTCTCCTTATTAAGGAGAGGGAAAGATTTTTGCATTGCAAAAAGCGAGGGTGAGGTTCGATTGTAGAGAGAGCATATTATTTAATCTGCTTCCCTTATTCCATTTTTTCTCTATTTTAGTCAGAAATTAGGCTGGGAGAAGTCAAAACAAACACATCCCTTGTACCTCTATCAGCAGTTATGGGTTTAATAGGAGTAGTAAAGTGGAAAAATTCGCGATCATTAACCAGCAACAATTCCCCCGGCTGTAATATTTTATTAAAAACAGGCTTTTCTTTTTTGGCAGTATATAAATGGGTTTGTGCCCCTTGAATATTGTTTCTATCAACAGAAAAAATGCCGATAAAATCTGTACCGTCTTGATGGATTCCTTCTGGTGCCGGATTCCCAAAGTTCTTCGGTGAACAGCTTGTGCGGATTTGATGTACACCTATTTCTGCTTCTGGATGTAAGTTACAAAAATCTGCAAAAGCCATGATTAACTGTTCAAATATATCAAGTTGAACCAGCCCATCTTCCAACTCAGAAAACTCTCTTTTGATATTACCCACTAAAGGGTTATATTGCCGACTTTGATATAAATATCCATGGGGTAATTTGATTAGTTTCTCCCCAGCAAATGTGAATCTTGATAATCTCCGGGAACGATATTTACCTTTAATATAAGGGTCAATCGGTAAATTTTCAAAAAACGGTTCAAAGCCTGCTGGCACTATGGAATTTACCTTTCTTAATTTAAATTGAAAAGTATATTCTCGTTCTACTTCTGCCAATGTTTTTTTCATAGGATTTGCCTCCACCCTACCAGCTTTTCTTTGTGGCAGGTTGATATATATATAGTATGTTATCCCTAATGCAGATGTCGTTAATTAGAATACAAAATTCTACGGTTGATAATAGAGGATAACACTCAAATACTCCTCATAGTAATTAAATACATTAATACTTACATTAATTCCGCAAAAGATGAAGATGATGTAAATTTACTTAGTATTTAATACTTGTAAAGGTTTGTAAATAAAAATCTGATTACTGAGTCAGTATTTATACTATTTATTCCTCAATTGGTATGATGGAATGCTTGAATTTGGGAAGACTAAATTTGAGTCCTCTAATGATGACTATAGATAAATTAATTGATATTTGGTAATCGGAGTTTTATATGATTACTCACTCTTCGGAGCGCGTGAATCTTTTAAATGTTTATTTAGATAACTTGTCTAAAAGAGAGCTTTTAAGCAGGCTGGGTGATGGAGGAATGGTTGTCACACCCAATGTGGATCATTTAATGAAACTACAAAAAGATCCAGAGTTTCACCAAATTTACCGCAAATCAGATTATGTCGTCTGTGATAGCCAGGTTTTGTTTTATGCTTCCCGAGTACTAGGTAAACCAATTCAAGAAAAGATTTCTGGTTCGGATTTATTTCCAGCTTTTTACCAATACTATAAAGATGATTTGGATGTCAGCATTTTTCTCTTAGGAGGAGTTCCCGGCTCTGCACAAACTGCAAAGCGGAGAATTAACCAAAAAGTTGGACGAGAGATGGTTGTAGATGTGTATTGTCCACCCTTTGGATTTGAGCATGATGAAGCAGAAAATGAGAAAATCGTCACTTTGATTAATCGTTCTCAAGCCACTGTCTTAGCTGTGGGTTTGGGAGCGCCAAAACAGGAAAAATGGATTTACAAACACAAAGAAAAATTACCTCAAGTTAAAACTTTTCTGCCTATTGGGGCGACAATTAATTTTGAGGCTGGGTTTGTACCTAGATCCCCTCGTTGGGTGAGTGAGGTGGGATTAGAATGGATGTATCGTTTAATGTCAGAACCCCACCGACTTTGGAAGCGTTATTTAATAGAAGATTTACCATTTGGTTGGTTGATGATTCAACAGTTACTCAATCTTTATCAGTACAATTTACCACTTGGACAATTACTCCAAGAAGCAGATTTACTTTCATTTGAGCAAGTAGAAAGTATACTGGCAATTCAAGCACAAAATCGACATCGCAAATTTGGTGAATTAGTAGTAGATAGGGGTTGGTTAGAACCAACTACTTTAGATTTCTTTGCCGAACAGTTTCCACAATTAAATAAGAAGCGAGCACAACAACCTTTGGGAGAATATCTTAAGGCCGCTGCATTATTAAATGAAAGGCAAATTCATGATATATTGCTAGAACAAAACCGATATGGTCGGCGTTTTGGCGAAATTGCTGTTAATAAAGGATGGGTTCCTCAAGGTACGGTTAGTTTATTACTTGGTAATATTAAACCAGTTTATTAAATAGGCAATTACCTAACAATAAGAGGTAAGGAAGGTAGATTAAATAATAAATATGCAAATCTATCATCTAGTTGCACAAAAATCTTTCCCTCTCCTTTATAAGGAGAGGGATGTCCGATAGGACAGGGTGAGGTTTTCCAAGGATTGTTGGCAATTTTACCAATTGTTTGTACACCTTAGCGTTGCTGATTAGGGGGATGATTTATTTCGCGCAGAGACGCAAAGACGCAGAGAGAATTAAGGAGTTGGAGAAATTTCATCCCATTATTCAGTAATATCAAATCCGGTTACATCGGAATGATAAAAAAACCACAGAGGCACAACAGAGCGCAGAGTCAGAGGGAGAAGAAGGAAATTTAAATAATTCCGATACAAACGGAAATGATATAATGCCTTATTTCTTTTTAGAGTAAGGCATACCCAAAGCAGCAGGCGGTGCAGACTTACCAGCTAATCCTATCAGAGCAAGTAAAGCGATCACATATGGGAGCATAATTAAGAATTGGTAGGGTATATTTGCTCCCAATGCTTGGATTCTCAGTTGTAGTGCTTCTGTGGCACCAAATAGTAAACTAGCTAAGGTACTACCCACAGGATGCCATCTCCCAAAAATTAAGGCTGCGATCGCAATAAATCCTTTCCCTGCACTCATACCTTCAGCAAAATATTTTACTTGCACCAAACTTAAGTATGCACCTCCCAAACTCGCAAGGCAACCACTGATAATTACGGCAATATAGCGCACCTTGACCACGGAAATCCCCGCAGATTCAGCAGCTTGGGGATATTCTCCCACAGCCCTTAAGGTTAAACCAACACTGGAATTAAACAGTAAATATGTGGTGAGAGCGATTAAAAATAGCAGTAAATATACGAGTATATCTTGTTGAAATAGAACCTTTCCTAAGACAGGGATACTGGCAAAATAGGGAATTGTCAGGGGTGGAATGCCCGGTAATTTCTCCGTACTACCCCCCGCAAATACTATCCTTGCCCAAAAAGATGTTAATCCCGCAGCAACTAAATTAATTGCCAAGCCGGATACCAATTGATTCACACCAAGGCTGATGCACAAAAAGCTATGGAGCAATCCCACCATACCCCCGACAATCAAGGTGATAATTATACCCAGCCAGGGATTACCAGTGTAAAAAGCGATCGCAGCACTAGTAAAGGCTCCCGTAAGTAGCATTCCTTCCAAGGCAATATTTAATACTCCAGCCCGTTCCGAGTAAATCCCCCCTAGGGCCGCAAATGCTAAGGGTACGGTTAAGCGTATGGTAGCAACAAGGTAATCGGTGAAAAAGTCAAGGTTATAGCTCATTTTCTAAATAATTCGCAATTATTTAGCGACAAGTTTATTGTGGGGGTATTTGGCTTACTTTTCACAGGAGCTGGAAAACCTCTCTCCAATCCACAAAATCATTACCTCACCCTCGCTTTTTGCTACGCAAAAATCTTTCCCTCTCCTTATAGAACCCATTTGGGTTCTATAAAAATACTCAAAAACCCGATCCAGTGCGATCGGGTTTGGTAAATTCACTAGTGAGCAAATTGTTCTTATTGTTAAGTTAGTAATAGAAGAAATAGATGGAGAGGTTTACAAGTAGGTGGACATTATTCACATCCAAGCCAGCATATCTATGTTTTTCCGCTTTGGGATTTGGCTTCCCACTATATTCTGGGGGAAATTGCCACTTGATTAGTTTATGCTTCCGCTTGGCTAGGCTACTGAGGGGAGACACCTGTTTTCATTAGCCCTTGCTTGTTTGTTGTACCTTGCTCGGTGTCTTGATTGTTAATCTAGCAAATAAAACCAGACCCTGTAACCCCCCTTTAACTGAAGTTAACCAGTCTTTAAACTTCGCAACATATTAGCAAGGTTTTGCAATGAACAGGTTAGAAATAGTCTGAATTTTTGCTAGTACTTTGTTACTATAGCTGTCTGGCGTAACTTCTGTGGTATCTATAAATTATGTTAATCAAGCACAAAAGTCGCAGTGTCGCTGTCATTCTGGCATTTGCTGGCACATTGACAATTTCAGGATTGCATAAATTTTATCTGGGGCAACCGTTATGGGGGCTATTATATGTATTACTATCTTGGACACCTATTCCCCGGATTGCTAGTGCGATTGAAGGGGTGTGGTATTTGGCTCAGGATGAAGAGGCTTTTAATGGTAATTTTAATTTGGGTAAATCAGCTATTAAAAGTAAGACATCAGAAGTTAATCCAGTGAATACAGTGGCTGAAGCTTTACGAGAATTAGACTCTTTGCGTCAGGAAGGATTAATTTCTGAGTATGAGTTTGAGCAAAAGCGTCGCCAAATGCTTGACCAAATTTCTTGATTGTTGAATCAGGATTTTTTCTATGAATCAAAACTGGCTATGGTTGGGAATTAACCCCAGGTTGCAAAAACTACGCTACAAATTAAGCTCCGATCCTTATTATCGCCTGCAATCGGGGGAAGAAATTGCGATCGCAGCACAACTTGGTGTGCGGATTGATGCGAATCAAGCCACCGTGGATGATTGGCTGCGATTGCCAGGGTTATCAATTCACCAGGCGCGATCGCTAGTGGAGCTTTCCCGTTCTGGGGTAAAATTTTACTGTATCGAAGATGTAGCTGCTGGTTTAAGTGTACCTGTCCAACGGCTCAAGCCTTTAGAGGTAATTCTCAATTTTAGTTATTATGATGACGAAGCTACAGAAGGCCTTGCATATATAGTAAATGCCAATACTGCAACGGTTGAGAGTTTAATCAAAATACCAATTATTGATATTACCTTGGCACAAGCCGTGGTGGATAATCGCACATCGGGTGGAGCATACCGTAATTTAGTGGATTTCCAGCGGAGGTTGAATTTATCCGGCGATGCAATCGCTCAACTCATGTATTATTTGAGATTTTGAAAATTTCCTTCCCTCCTTCCCTCCTTCCCTCCTTCCCTCCTTCACTCTTTCACTCCTTCACTCTTTCATATGATGTCCGGCAAATCACCCATGCTATCAAGTCCGGCTAATTAATTACGATATAACCCAATTGAACAGATGGCGAACCTTACTTAGTACTCTTTTTACTCATTACTCATTACTCATTATTCATTACTCATTACTCATTACTTATTACTCATTACTCATTACTCATTACTTATTACTCATTACTCATTACTCATTACTCATTACTCATTACCCATTACTCATTACTCATTACTCAACCCCTCCTTCACTCTTAAATCGTCCCAATCCTACCCAGGGGCCAAAAACGAAATACGGCTCGACCAATTACATTTTTGTTTGGTAAAAATCCCCAATAACGGGAATCATTGCTATCGTTGCGATTATCTCCCATGACAAATAAATTATCTGGGGGAACCTTAACCGGGGGAAATGGTTGATTTGGTGGTTCGGCGATGTAATCTTCCTGTAATGCTTGACCATTCAGATAGACTTTACCTTTGTTAATATTCACAATATTTTCCGATTCACCAATTACCCGTTTAATAAAGGC
This sequence comes from Calothrix sp. MO_167.B42, assembly GCA_030065255.1. Lineage (GTDB taxonomy): Bacteria > Cyanobacteriota > Cyanobacteriia > Cyanobacteriales > Nostocaceae > Calothrix_A. The sequence continues at coordinate 57,510 of JASJCX010000001.1, forward strand.
TTGGTTTTTGAGATAGCCACGATTTTGCAATTCTTCTGGTGGCTGAAAAACAATAATGTCACCAAATTTGGGAGGATGGAAATAGTAGGAAACTTTCTCTACTACTAAGCGATCGCCTGTTAGTAAGGTGGGAACCATAGAATCCGAGGGGATGTAGCGGGGTTCGGCGATAAATGTGCGAATCAGGAAGGCTAAGACAAGAGCGATCGCAATTAAGCTAAAATTTTCTCGTAAACTATGCCATGTTTTGGCGGATGAATTGGTGTCAGTTGTTCGTTTTGTTTTAGTTTCCTGAGGAGCCATAGAATTTTCAGCTAGGATTACGGTCAAAGTTTTATTCTACCGAAAACGCGCACAGTGCCCCTAGTTTCTCACTATGGGAGTGTAGGGGGTTTTCAAATGCCCACACCTCTTAGCCTGGGGCTATACGAACCAAGCCTGCCTACTCTTCGAGGGTATTGCTCAAAAAAGTGGGATGCTCCCGGTGTAGGAGATTTAATTTCCTGTGAATAAATATATACCACAGTTGAGCTGTGGATAAGTATATACCACAATTGCAGAAATCCATGTTAAATTAAGCTCTAATTATTTTGGGTTAATTTTGAGGAAAAAATAATCCTAATTATTAATTTTTATACTGGCTTTTCTACCGGCTTGCGAAGATAACACAAAAAAATTATGATTCAACAATGGATTCTGCCCATTACATCCATTTTACTGGGATTAATTGCGGGAATTATCGGCGAAAAAATTGTTTTTAGAAAATTAAAAACTGTCTTTGCAGATAAATCGATCCCAGGGAGTGAGATTATTTTTCAATCCTTGCATCGGATGACTTTTATTTGGTTTGTCCTGGCAGGATTTTTTGGTGTAATTATTTTTTCTCAAATTCCACCTGATATTAAAAGTGCGTTAGAAAAAATCCTCACTACTATTTTCTTATTATCTCTCACTTTAGTATGTGCTAGATTATCTTCTGCTTTTGTTATCTTATTTTTTCAGAAAACCGAAGGTGTATCTAATTCACTGGTTTCTAATTTAATCAAAATTGTTGTTTTAGTTTTAGGGACTCTAATTGTTTTACAAACCCTAGGAATAAAGATTACACCCCTACTTACAACTTTAGGGGTTGGTGGTTTAGCAGTTGGTTTGGCACTACAAGAGACTTTAGCAAATTTATTTTCTGGATTTTTCTTGCTTTTATCCAAGCAGGTAAAAACAGGAGATTATGTGAAGTTAGATAGTGATGAAGAAGGATATATTACTGATATAACCTGGCGGAATACCACAATTAAAGAGCTGTCTAATAATACAATTATTGTTCCCAATTCTAAGTTAGCTTCTGCTATTTTTATTAATTATCATCTACCAGAAAAACAAATTACATTAACCATGAATGTAGGGGTTAGTTACGATAGTGATTTGGAACAAGTTGAAAGAATAACCATTGAGATAGCAAAAGAGGTGATGCAAGAAATTGAATCGGATTTAACAATAAAAGAGCCTTATATGAGATTTCATACTTTCAATGATTTTAGTATTGATTTTACACTTTATATGCCTGTAAATGAATACTTCGATCAGCGCATTGGCAAGCATTTATTTGTAAAGAAATTACACAAACGTTATCAACAAGAGGGAATTAGCATTCCTTTCCCCATTCGAGATGTGTTCATGCATCATAGTCATAATAATGATAATTTGATACAACAAAATTAATCCGGTTTAAGTTGTAAGTATAGCAGTTGATAGTTGACAGTTGATAGTTGACAGTTGACAGTTGACAGAATTGTAGTTTGAGTTGAAGGCTTATATAGGAATCCTAATTGATTTTTGAAATATACGTAGGGTGTGTTGTCGCAGAGCGCAACGCACCATTACATAAGGATTTAGGTGCGTTAGACTAGCGTCATAACGCACCCTACGAATACCTAATTTTTTCAATATTCAAACCGGATTCCTATAGCGGTAGCCACTTTGATTAGTACATCCAAATGGGTATAAGCAATTGGCAAATATTAGAGACAACAAACTGTCACCTGTTCCCTGTCACCTGTTCCCTATCATTTGGTTTCCATCCAATTCTCACCCTGACGCACATCCACTACCAAAGGCACATCTAACTTTACCGCATTTTCCATCACCGATTTTATTTTCGCCTGCAACTCTTCCCATTCATCGGGAGGAACTTCCAACACCAATTCATCATGTACCTGTAACAATAACCTTGCTTGATAATTCTGCAAAACCTCATGCATTTGAATCATGGCGATTTTAATAATATCAGCACTGGAACCTTGGATGGGCGCATTAGCAGCAGAGCGCAGTAATCCAGCGTCATAAGCTCCCAGTTTCTTTAATTTACTGGTGTCAATGTCATTTGGATTACACCCCTTCAACCTTTGCAAGCTATTCCCAGTAAAGGTAAAATAACGCCGACGGCCAAGAATAGTCTCCACAAATCCCTGAGCGATCGCTTGTTTTTTCACCTGTTCTAAGTATGTAAATACCCTTGGATATCGAGTATAAAATTTATTGATAAATTCGTTTGCCAGGGTTTTATCTACCCCAATGGAGCGGGAAAATTTCAAGGAACCCATGCCATAGATGACACCAAAGTTGATGGTTTTTGCCACCCGGCGCTCGTCTGCTGTCACCTCGTCTTTTTCAAACATCAACCGCGCAGTCACGGTATGAATGTCTTGGTTGTTGCGGTAGGCTTCTACCAATACGGGTTCCTGACTCAAGTGGGCTAATATTCTTAATTCAATTTGCGAGTAGTCAGCAGCTACCATTAACCAACCCGGTTCCGGTAAAAATGCTTTGCGGATTTGGCGGCTAAAGGCGGTGCGGATGGGAATATTTTGTAAGTTGGGGTTGGAAGAGGATAACCTACCTGTGGATGTGGCGGTTTGATTGAAGCTGGTATGGATGCGCTTGGTGTCTGGGTGAACTAGGGCTGGTAGTGCATCCACGTAGGTGGATTTCAACTTTGCTAAGGTGCGATACTCAATAATGGCATCAATAATTCCCGTTTCATCCCCATCGCGCATTTTTTCTAGGGTAGCCGCATCTGTGGAATATCCGGTTTTAATTTTTCGGGAATGTTTGGTACTTAACCCCAAATTTGTAAATAAAATCTGACTTAATTGTTTGGGAGAACCCAGGTTAAAATCTTCCCCAGCAATAGTGTGTACTTGTTTTTCCAACCTGGCTAAATCCACTGCTAGCTGTTGGGAAAGTTGTTGTAAGTAATCACTATCTATCCTAATTCCTTGGGACTCAACCTCTGCTAACACTGGTTCTAGGGGTTGTTCTACTTCTAGGAGTAATTTGTGTAAAGGGGGAATTTCTGCTAACTGCGATCGCAACTTACCTACTAATTGGTATGTGGCGTGGACTTGTAAGCAGCAGTAATTAGTAATGGTGATAATATCTATATCCCCAATGGTTTGTCCTTTGGGAACCACATCGCCGTAGTTTTGCAACGTCAAACCCAAATAACGCAGAGATAAATCACTCAAATTATGGCTGCTGTCAGGGTTGAGGACATAACTTGCTAACATGGGATCGAATACTACCCCAGCTAAGTTAATACCTTGAAACCGGAATACCAAACGGTCAAACTTAGCATTTTGAAAAGTTTTGGGATAATCCGCACTTGATAAAATCGGACGCAGTGCTGACAAAACCGTATCTAACGGTAAATTGGTGCCGATTTTATGTCCCACCGGGATATAAGCGAGGTTATCAACTTCCGTTCCCCAGCAGCAACCAATCCCTACCAATTGTGCATCTCGCGGTTCTAAAGCACTAGTTTCCGTATCCCAAGCCACGGGTGTATCTGGGTTGGTAAATGACTGTAATTTTTGCACCAACTCAGTTAACTTAGCTTCCGTATCAATAATTTGGGGTTTGATGGGAATATCTGGTTGTGCGGGATTAGCAGCAGTATCCTCAGCACTAAAAAACCACAAATCATCATCTTCATCTTCCCGGGATAATGGATTTGCTTCTATATTTGTTTCGAGAATTTTGCCACCAAACTCTTGTTGGATGTGGTTAATCTTTTCCAGGAAAGACTTAAATTCCAATTTCTCTAAAATCGGCGTGAGAGCTTGGGAGTCAAAACCTTGGAGTTTGCAACTGGCTAAATCAACCTCTATGGGGACATCTAAAACGATAGTTGCTAAATATTGAGACTTGAGTGCATCTTCTTTGCCATTCACCAACTTGGTTTTGACAGCACCTTGAATTTTATCCAATGACTTATATATATTGTCCAGGGAACCGTAAGTATTGAGTAACTTCACCGCCGTTTTTTCCCCAATACCCTTAACCCCGGGAATATTATCCGACTTATCCCCACACAAAGCCTTATAATCAATTACCTGGGAAGGTAAAACCCCTAACTTTGTCTGTACCTGCTCAGGGAAAAACTCATTAATCCCATTCCCATTACTAGAACGCCTAAATCCTTCCGGGCTAAAATAAAGAACGCTAATATTCTTTTGGGAATCCACAAGTTGAAATAAATCCCTATCCCCCGTGAGGATTTGCACCTTATACCCAGCAGCCGATGCCCGTTGTGCTAAAGTCCCCAATATATCATCCGCCTCATAACCAGGTGCACTCAGAGTTAATAAATTTAACCCCGTCAGTAACTCCCGCAGATTTTCCATATCAGGGATAAAATCCTCCGGTGTTTCTTCCCTATCCGCCTTATAAGTACCTTCAGCCTGATGACGGAAAGTAGGTAAACCCAAATCAAAAGCCACCGCCATCCCCTGGGGTTTTTCAGTGGCGATGACTTCGAGCAAACACTTGAGGAAACCAAAACAGATACTTGTGGGAATCCCCGTGGTAGTTCGCAATCCACCATCCTTACCTTTGGAAAAACCATAATAGGAGCGAAACGCCAAGGAGTGTCCATCTACAAGGATGCAACTGGGACGAGTTGTGGGGGAAGAATGGGAAGTCAACTTTTTGGTATTGTTAGGGACATAGCCTTATTTTATAGCAGTTGGCAGTTGATGGTTGACAGTTGACAGTTGACGGTTGATGGTTGATGGTTGACAGTTGACAGTTGATGGTTGAAGGTTGACAGTTGATGGTTGACAGTTGACAGTTGATGGTTGATGGTTGAAGGTTGACAGTTGAAGGTTGACAGTTGACAGTTGATGGTTGACAGTTGATGGTTGACAGTAAATCCTTGGTTTAACTCCCCACACCTCCCACACTCCCCACACCTCCCCTGCTCCCTGCGATTGGATATACAAACTAGATGCATAACAACTTAATCTCTGGCTGTTTGTGCCAGAATGCAAATAATGTAATTAGTAGGAATAAAAGCTGTGTTTCCCCTTTATGACGAAAATCCCACACGTATCACTCCATACTTAACCTATGGACTAATTGGAATTAATATTATTGTCTTTTTACATGAGGTGAGTCTATCCAGTGCACAGCTACAGCAATTTTTCCAATTGTATGCAGTGGTGCCAAGGGAACTCAGTGCTAGCTTCCAGGGATTGGTTGTAGGACAAGAAGTGCCAGAATGGGCAACTTTAATTACTTCCCAATTTTTACATGGTGGTTGGTGGCACTTAATATCAAATATGTTGTTTCTTTGGGTATTTGGTAACAATATTGAAGATAGATTAGGCCATGTGAAATATTTAATTTTTTACTTAAGTTGTGGAATATTTGCAGGTTTGTGCCAGTGGTTTATTGGTATGAATTCTGCCATTCCTTCCCTAGGAGCAAGTGGAGCAATTTCTGGGGTTTTGGGAGCTTATGCTATTCGTTTTCCCCAAGCCAGGGTAGTCACCTTAGCTATCTTGGGTTTTTTCATCACTACGGTGAGAATTCCAGCTCTGATACTTATAGGATTTTTCTTTATTCAAAATATTATTTCTGGGATTGTTAGTTTACAAGCTGCTGCAAATATGACTGTGGAAACAGGAGGAGTAGCTTACTGGGCACATATTGGCGGTTTTGTGGCTGGGTTCATTTTAGCTCCAGTATTGGGGATATTTAGTCGTGATGATTAAGATTAAGAGGAGATTTTTGTCAAGGTTAATGCAAACATACTGACAGATAATGTCAACTGTCAACATCAAAAACGTCCTAACTATCGAATGCAACTGCCATAACTCAAGGACGAAACGCCAAAGTATTTTTATCAACTCTAATAGCTGCTTTTTGTCAAGCTATTAGATATATTTTTTGTAATTATACTGAAATCATCATCTTTATCCTGATTTAATCAGATAGCATTTTATTCGTATTCGAGTCTTCTAGTAAATGCTTTTTATCAAGGCATTAGATAGACTTATGTTTTCAGCATGAAGTATGTACAAAGTAAAAGTGAAGTATATATAAATTTTTGGTAAACAATAATATTCTAATTTTCATAGAACTAGTTACAAATAGCACAATTAGCAATCATTTTGATCGGGGAAAATCAAGGTTTTGACGATATAAATACGTAGAAAGAATATTTTTGTGCCCATGATTACTCTATCTAGACAGAGTATTTACAATATTTTTATTTCTATGTATATTTACTACAGATTAAACTTACTCCCATTTTGCGTTGCACTTACATGTTTGTAGTCATACGTCGTAAATTATTCGGAAATTTATTTAATTTCTTGGTTAATTTTTGGTTATTAAATGACTGATTGATTGGCTTTTACTTTAGTGGGGCAAATATTTTTCTAGATAGTTTTATACAAGCTTATCTATCAATTAAATTGACTAAATGTAGTAATTTCTATATTTAGCATATTTTGGCTTGTTGTTAGTGATGTTAAGAATTTAGCTAGCATGAAAATAATGCTTGTATGCACCTCTGGTGGTCATTTTGCGACAATGAAAAGTCTTAAATCTTTTTGGTCGCAACATCAAAGAATATGGGTGAGTGACAAAAAAAAAGATACTATTTCAGCTCTAGGTAAAGAGGAAATAGTATATTGGTTACCTTATCAAGCCCCAAGGGATATATTAGCTCTCTTACAAAATATTCCCACCACATTGAAGATTATTAATGTTGAGAAACCTGATTTTATTGTTTCTACTGGGGCTAGTATTGCGATCAATTTTGCACTTGTTGCCAAACTACTGGGAATAAAATTTGTGTTTGTTGAAAGTATTTCCCGTAGTCAAGAATTAAGTCTTTCTGGACGATTCATTTATTTTTTAGCAGATGAATTTTATGTCCAATGGCCCCAATTGTGTGAAAAATACCCCAAAGCCATTTTCCGAGGTTACGCATCATGATTTTAATGACGTTAGGAACCATACCTTTTCCTTTCGATCGCGCTATTTTGTGGTTAAGGATTCTATTGAATAGTAAAATCATTAATGAACCTGTATTTTTGCAGTATGGAAATAGTAATATATCTTTCATTAAAAACCATCCCTTAGTAACCCTAGAACCCACAATTACTTCCCATGACTGGAATAAATTAGTGGATGAATCGAGGTTAGTAATTTCCCATGCTGGTCAAGGTTCAACTAGAATGTTAGCAGCTAGGGGAGCAAGGTTTTTGTTATTACCAAGACTTAAAAGTTTTGGCGAACATATCGACAATCATCAGTTATTATTTGCTCAATCACTAGCCCAATTTGGCATAGATCATTTTGTGGCTTTAGACAGACTAGAGAAAGCTATTTTAAATCCACCTCCAGCCTTTCAAGGAAAGCTGTTTGAAACTCCAAAATTGACTGATTATTTGCTTAGTCAATATCCTCCAGAAAAGATAATGACTCAATTAATAGCATAGTTTTCTGTTTAGCTTTAAAGTAGTAGTTTCAGGGATATAAGAGCGTGAAGATATCTACCATTATCAAAAGTCATTGTCTCCCTTTAGTAGCCCTCAATGGTACTATCATTGGCTGTACGGGAATTATAGCTGCATTATCACCACGAACCTGGACAGCTAGCACTCAGTTTATTCTACCCGACACGACAACAAATTTTGATACTAGTTTAGGTGCTTTAGGACAGCTTAGGGATAGGGGAATAGCATTTACCAATGAACTGAGTCCTTTACAGGTACAGACTTCTATTATTACTAGTGATGATTCCATTCGGCCAGTCTGGTTATCCGATCCTGAAAAAGAAAACTTTAAAAATCTAGCAAGCTACAAACAATTATTTAAAGTCAAGCCCATTGACCAATCTACCACCATTCGCGTTGAAGTCAAAGGCTCTTTGCCAGAAATTGCCAAACAAAGAACACAGAAGTTAATTGATACTTATAAACATCGTTTAAATGAGTTGCGGTTAGGAACATCTAATACCAGACAGCAATTTAGTCAAACCCAGTTGCAAGAGGCTGAAATTAACTTACAAAATGCGAGGAATGAACTTACACAGTTCCAACAATTAACGGGTTTAGTTAGTAACGAAGAACAAACTAAAAATTTGGTAAAAAGTATTCAAGATTTAAAGGAAAGAAAAGCGGAAATAACTTCTCAAAGTGCTGCTGCACAAATTCGTGCCAACCAGCTGAGTCAGCAGTTGAATTTGACACCACAACAAGCAATGGATTCTTTGCGTTTAGGACAAAACAAAGAATTTCAGGAAATTCGGGCTAAATTATCGGAGATTAATCGGGATATAGCAGTAAATAAAGGTATTTTCACCGAGGAGCATCCCACCTTGATATCTTTGCAAGAAAAACAACATCAATTGCTGCTGGCATTCAATAGACAATTAACTAAGGTAGTACCAAATCTGCAAAAAGTTGATATTAGTTTTGGCGGACAAAATTTTTCAGATACAACTAGTAGGTTAATGGCAAAGCTAGTTGAAGTTGATAACGAAAGTAAAGCATTGCAAGAACAGGCTAGTAAAATCGACGTGCAATTGCAGATAATGAAGGCACAGCTCAAGAAAATTTCTAGCCAGCAAGCTCAATTATTGGATTTACAGCGCAAATACGAAGTTAGCGAAGGAGTTTACAAAGGAATTGTTGCCCAGTTAGAACAAGCCAAAATCACGGCTTTTAATTCCTATCCAGATATTCAAATTTTAGATCAACCAACAGTCAATCCCAAACCGACGAGTCCAAAACTTTCTTTGATGGTTTTGGGTGCAATGTTGACATCAATATTTGCCAGTCTGGCGCTGATTTCTTACCTAGAGTCCCGTAATCCCTTACTCAAATCCAAAGACTTACAAGATATTGAGTTACCCATATTAGCAAGAATTCTCACATTTAAGCCTGCAACTATGGGCTTGAGGCTAGAATCAGCAACTGAAATGAGCTTTCAAAGACTAGCTTCGACTTTAAGCTTAATGCAACTAGAAAACCGTCGGTTGATGATAAGTAGTTCCATGTCAGGAGAGGGTAAAACTGCAATTACCATTGGACTTTCTGCGGCTTTAGTTGCTTTGGGATTTAGAGTTTTAGTTGTGGATGGTGATTTTCATACAGCAAAATTAAGCCAGCATTTTGGTTATGTTTTACCAAGCAAATCCAATGCTTTACCAACAGTGGTATCAATCAATCATGGATTGGATTTATTGCCTGCATCACCCATAGAAAATGGCAAAATAGGAGAATTTGTTGCCCGTGGTAGCTTTGACAATCATCTTGATGTGATTCAAAAGCGGCGGAATTATGACTATATTCTGGTAGATAGTTCCCCCCTTGGTTCCACAAGTGAAGCAGCCTTAATGGCATCCATACTTGCCAACGTACTATTAGTAGTGCGGTTAGGGGTAAGTGATAAGTATATGGTGCAGGAAAGCTTGGAATTATTATCACGCCATAATGCTCAAATTATCGGGTTAGTGATGAATGGAGTTGAGCACAAAAATGAGGGATATGGCTATAAGCGGGAAAATGTGCAGGTGGGAGTATGAGACAACAACCTTATATATCTACCCCTTTTTATCGAAACAAGCACAATCATGATTCTTTATTTCGAGGAATTTGGTTGCGCTGGAAACTTCTAACGCAGGCAGAGAAAGCTGTGTGTTGGGGGATTATTTTGATTCCCCTTTGGTGGTGTATTGGTTGGAGTTTTATACCATCACTTTGGGTAATGGGTATTGCAGTATATGAGCTAAAAAAATATCGAAAATTCCGCCTTGAAACTCCAAGTCTATTAGTAACTGCACTACTATTATTTTCTTTATATAGGGCATTTACATACATCATAAATACCCCAGAAATTGCCCCAAGAGCCCTACTCGAACCATTTTTATTTTGGGGATGTGGAGGATTATTACTCTGGTACATTCAAAGTCATAATATTCGCATTCGTTTGCATGTAGTAGCTTGGGCTTTTTCTGTTGTTATTTGTACTATGTTTTTGTGGTGGTTGTTTTTCCATTTTATTTTAAATGAACCATTTTTTACTCCAATTAGATCTCTTTCTGCAACTATTTTAAATAAGAGTTCATATTTAAAATAGTTGCAGAAAGAGATCTAATTGGAGTAAAAAATGGTTCATTTAAAATAAAATGGAAAAACAACCACCACAAAAACATAGTA
>JASJCX010000300.1 GCA_030065255.1 Calothrix sp. MO_167.B42
CCCAATCAATTGGCCCGCACTGTCACCCTCACCCAAGTACTTAAAAATCAGGTTCGACCAGAAATATTCAAAGATAAGTTAGTAATTATTGGTACCATTGCTACCAGCGTTCATCCTGGTTTTTATACACCCTATAGTGCCGATCCAAAACAACCTGCGAGAATGCCAGCAGTATTGATTCATACCCAAATAGCTAGCCAACTACTTAGCTCCGTATTGGATGGGCGATCGCTCATTACATATTGGTCTAACGAGTCTGAAACTATGTGGATACTCCTATGGTCATTGATAGGTGGCGTTATCACATGGCTATTTGGACATTCCAGGATATTGTCTTTAGTTGTGGGAATATTAATGGCAAGTTTAGTAGTAATATGCAACGTGTTGTTCTTTCAAGCTGTTTGGGTACCTTTGATACCACCCGCCCTGGCTTTTGTCATTAGTTGTTTCAGTGTGCTTTCCACTAGTTATTTGATAATTCTTAGACTCAGAAGAGGTTGATTTAGTCACGATTTATATCACACCCGCCTGGGGTTGAAAACCCCACCTCTTATAGCTAAAGTCGTCTAAAGACGACTGAAAAATAGCCATCAAAATTAATGCGATACACTACTACTGGTCTGTCCCATTAGTTTTGATGGATAAATTGAATATCTCTATTTCTCTTCTCTTCCTCTTCCTTTGCGCCTTTTGCGCCCTTTGCGGTTCATTATCCAACCCATCATATTTTATGGGACAGACCACTACTGCTCCACCACATTAGTTATGAGGGGTAGAGGAAAAAACCACAGAGGCACAGAGAACGCAGAGAAAGAGGAAGAGAGGATAAGTCTAGAATTTGGTTCACCCCGCAAAATTAATTTGGTCGAGTACAACTGCTTTGTCCCATTAATTATGATGGCTAGTTTTATAGTCATATTTATATGACTTTTACTATTAGACACCGGACTTATAGTCCCAGGCGGGTGTGATAGAAACCCCATCATACTTTTATGGAACAAACCACTATTGTTCTGTCCCATAAAAATATGATTGGTTGTGGCACAGCCATCCTGGCTGTGCAATGTTCACCGCATCCCTGCGGTGAACCACAGCAAAGTCCCAAACCAAGAGCTGAGGGCTTTTTCAAAAATTGGGATACTCCCCTCAACCCCCCTGCAATGGCGCATCCAACACCTTCTTAATCCGATCGCGGGTTTCCAACAAATGCGCCTTAGTATACTCATCAGAGGAATTCGCCCCATCCAACTTTTCCTTCAACTGCCGCAATTTATACCAAGCCAACGTCCGGGCATCTTCGGGGGCAGAGCTTTTTCGCAACACCATATTAGTCAAAATCTTCAGGTGTTGTCGCTGCAAACCCCGACGCAAACTAGCAATTTCTAAGGGCTGACCCTTCTTCGGTTTAATTACTTCCGTCCAAATACCTGTTTGTAAAGTATCAAATAATTCTGGTAGTGAGAGGGATTTTTCCGGTTCGCTTTTCAACTCAATATCCTTAAGCCGAGAAAGGCGATCGCTCGACAATAAATCTGATAATACCAAGTTTTGCATATACAATACTAAATCATGGATGGGATAGTCCAAACGCCCAGTTTTGGGATTACTACCCCAATGTCGCCAACGGGATGGAGCTAACTTATTTAATAGTTGGGGTGAAAAGTTAAAGGCATCCTCAGCAAATACATACTTGTGTAAATTTTCTAATGCCTGTCTTTGCTCTTCCACTGGTACTGGTTGAAATGGTAACCTGTTTTGGGGATTACCTCCATGTACCCGGTGAAAAGACTGACCGCCAATATATTTTGTCGTGTAATAAATATGTTGGAAGTAATTACCTAATACGGTGCCAAACCTATCCCTCACATCGGTAAAACTATTACCCTCTAAAGGATAGCGTTGATTTAAACGAGTCCACATTAACCGGGCATTATCTAGCTGCCACTGGGAGTAAAGCAATACATTAGAACTATTATCCCACGGATTGGCAGTGGGATCTAGGTCATACACGTCCTCATCCGTAGAATAGCTATACTCTGGTTTGTAGGATTTTTGGGCAATTTTATCTAAAATTGGCTTTTCTGCCAGGGATGATGCAGCGGCAATGGGTGTATATCCATACTCAATTACCCAATTATCATAAACACCCACAGCGTCGGGAAAATACTCGCCTTGCTTGGTTCCCTGGGGAGCGATGTTGGGGGGAATATAGTCCATCACCGATGTAGTCAGACCTTTTTTCCCAGCTATATTCTTATCATTCATATCTTCGGGGGACAGTAAGGTACTACCCCGGAAATTGTGCCGTAACCCCAATGTATGCCCTACTTCATGGGCAATAATTAATCTTAAATATTCGTGGACATATTGTTTCTTTTGGGCACTACTAGGAGGTTTGTTTTGCAGTAAGGACATTGCCAAGGAACCAAAGGCAAACTGATTGGCAGCCTCCACACCATAACAAAGGTCGTACTTGCTTGCTAATTGGGATAAATTCTGGGTGAGGGGATTTTGTTCTGGTGACGCAGGAGAAACAATGGTATCCAACCCATTAGCACACAACAGACGATTATGCATTAAAGCAGAGAGGGAAGTACGGTTTTGTTTTTGGCTAGGTTGAATAATTTGTTTATAATCACTTTTGATTGCCCGGACAAAACTACCATCCACTAAAATATCAGCATCAAGAATTTCCCCTGTCAATGGGTTAACCCTGGATGGTCCCATGGCAAAATATCCATCAATTGTGTTAATCCAACGAATGGTATTATAACGGATGTCTGCGGGGTCCCAGGTGGCATCATCTGGCATTTGCTTGACTTGGATGGCATCTTTAAAACCGGCCGCGAGAAAGGCTTTATTCCACATTAATACCCCTTCTTTCACGGCATCCCGGTATTCTAAGGGAACGGCATTATCAATCCAGAAAACTATGGGTTTTTTGGGAGGAGAAATGGCAGCCTTGGGGTTTTGCTTTTCTAAATGCCAACGGTTAATGTAGCGGACAAAGGGATCTTTGCGTTCATCGTTGGAAACATCTTGGTAAGCGGTAATAAAGTAACCCAGGCGATTATCTGCTAGTCGGGGTCTATAGTTGTTTTTTGGTAGTTGGGAAAGGCTATAATGAACCCGCAACTGGAAACCGCGACCATCGGCAAGGGTAGTAAAATTGCGTTTTTTGGGGGTTTTACCGCCAACAAAGTTGATAATGGACTCAATCTCCATATTCTGGGGAAAGGCTTTAGCATTGCCAAAATAGGATTTTTGGGGAGTACCAATGGAACCCAAATTTTTTGATAATCCTGCTAAGTCTTTGAGTAATACATCTCCCAAATCAATGAGAATAGTTTGACGTTGGGGATGAATACTTTTAATTTTAATAGTATAAAGGATAGAATCACTAAAAGAACGGGCAAGCGATCGCACCTGGGGATCTCCTTCACGGGTACGAAAGTTCACGTTTCTAACTACAAAATTTAATTCGTTATTAACTCGTTGAAAATAAAATAGAAAGTTTTCTAAGGGCATACCACTGTAAATTCCCTTTTCACCAATACCAGATTCTAAGGTTGCAGTGGCTAGGAAGTTGCGATTTAATTGCTCTGGTTTTATCTCCAAATAAACTTTATTCTTCTTGGGATTGCGATATAAAGTAAAAAGACCAGATGTTTTTCTCGTATCTTTAATTACTTTATTGAATGGCTGCAAACCACCTTTTTTTTTCGGCTTCGTTTTGGCAACATTGGCTTTTCCAGGTTGGTTAGCTAATTGCAAAAATGGTTGCTGTCCATTTTTTTGATTGTTGTTAGCCACCCACATAAAAGACTGGCTTTGGCTTTGTTTTTTGTCAATTACCCATACCTTCGATGATGGCCAGCCAGGGGGAGGGACAGCCGTTGCTGAAACTTCACCCTTGTTTATTTTTAACATATTTATCTGGGAAAGGGTGTGGGGTAAAGAACCCTTTTTCATCCTGGATGATGCAACTTTGTGATTGGCACTGTCTTTGTATTCTATATTGACAGCCAGCGACTTAGTATGTAAGTGAACTACTCCTAAAAATAGACTAGGTAATAAAACAACACAACTTGTTAATCTCTTCATTCCATCTATTCCTGGCAACATTTTCTATTTAGTTTTGACCTGATGCAAAAATCTAATTGTCTTGCATTTTCCTCAATCAATTGGCAACACTATCTTCAACACCTTGTTTGCTTGATATTAAGCAGTTAATTTGAGGTAATAATTAGCATTATGGCCTAGTTTTTCCCTACAGGCACATCTGTACTATGGTATTGTTCCCAAAATAGTTGCGTTTTTAGCAGAGAATGTGCATTATTTTTACATTCGACCATTAAATACACCGAACAAACCATAAAAAAATCACATCGTCAATCACAATTAACTGACAAATAAAAGCTTTAATTTTCCTTAACCCAACTTTGTTCCCCCATTAAAACCACAATCTCATACAATCTCAACATTAAGATGTTTTGTAAAATACAATTTTCATGTAGATAGTAACAAATAATTTGCCCCAGCAACTTTTTGCGGGAGAGTTATCAGAATATCAGTGGATGCATCAGTATTAATATACACAATCATGCTAAATTTATCTCAAGTCTGGCAACGTTTAAGAAGTTATATTCAACAAACATCTTTACAAGATGAAGAATACATAAATATGACATTATCTCGGGAAAATATAAATTTGGTCAAAGAAAATTTCCCGACCCAAAAATTTACAGAAAAATTACAAAACTATTTACAAAGGTGGTCTCAAATCGGGGATGGAGAAGAGGTAATCCCACTGGAAATTTATGATTTACTGGGTAATGCCGTACTCAAGCCGAAAAGTTTAGCCGTAATCTGGGAAAATCTCACCCGTGGGGGTAAATTTCGACCAGTCAAACTTTTTGAGCATCTGCAAAATTTTTATGTACGTTGGTGTAGGGGAGAATTTATTGATGCTCCACCCAATTGTAATTTACCTCAACAAAAAATATTGCAGCTACAAGCAAATAATATTCACCTTGGTTTGCGTCAAATAGATGTTAACACCGGACTGAATGTACTGATTTTGCTCTTGGAGCTACATTACCATGGTCAACACCATAATCAATTTAGCCAAAAAATTATTTTTTATCCATCTGGTCAAAGGGATGAAAATAACTTTTTCACCTCTCAATTACTGCGAATTATTAATTACAGTGATGCCATGGAAATTGGTAATTTCACCAGTGTTGTCGGAGCATTTCTCAGGGGTGGTAACTTTAGCGGTGCATATTTGGGGGATGCGAATCTCACAGGGGCTAACTTCAGCACTGCTGATTTGAGTACGGCTTATTTGGGAGATGCCAACCTCACGGGGGTTAATTTTAGTTTTGCCAACTTGACTAATGCCTCCCTAGGAGATGCTAACTTAAGTGGAGCTAATCTAAGTGGGGCTAACTTCACCCGTGCCGATTTGAGTAGTTGTAACTTGAGTGGGGCAATGGCTACTGGGGTAGATTTTAGTCGTGCGGATCTCACAGGTGCAAATTTAAGTACTGCCAATCTTGCCAACGCCAACCTCAGTTATGCAGACTTAAGCAATGCTAACTTGCGGAATGCAGATTTAAGGGGAGCAAACCTCAGCCATGCCATTCTTTTTGGGGCAAACCTGAGTGATGCTCAACTCAAGAATGCTAACCTGAGTGGTGGGGATTTTTGCCGTGGGGACCTCAGTGGTGCCAACCTGAGTTATACCAACCTTCAAAGTAGTAACCTGAGTGACACCATTCTTTTTAGTGCTAATTTACACGGAGCGAATCTGAGTGCTGTAGACCTGAGCTATGCTAAACTCCACGGTGCGAAACTCCATAGTGCAAACCTGAAAGGAGCAATTATGATGGGTGCAGACCTGAGTAACGTAGACCTAAGTGCTGTAACTCTCAATGAGGCGGATTTGAGTGGAGTGGTTCTCAACGAAGCCAACCTGAGTGGAGCCGATCTTAGGGATGCAATTTGCTTTGGCACTGACCTGAGTTATGCCAACCTCAAGGGTAGTAACCTTAGTGGTAGTAACCTCAGTGGTGCAACTTTCAATGGTGCCAACCTCAGCCATACCAACTTCAGTTATACTATCCTCGGTGGTGCGGATCTCAGTGATGCCAACTTAGCAGAAATGATTTGGAATGAAAATCTAGAGTGGAATGGGGTGCGTGGGTTGGAAACAGCAGTCAATGTACCCAATGCACTCAAAGATCGCATGAAACAATCTCACAACCAAACATGAAAATTATCCTTGATGCATAACAATTAGAAGTTAAGCAAAAATTAATCGGTATTGCAAAGTTTCGCTGTAAATATAGTCAGCCATAGTCAAATGTTGACATAAATCCAATGTTTTGACGAACAAAAAGGGTAGTGGTAATATGCATTTATCAGTACTTGTGTATTATC
>JASJCX010000019.1 GCA_030065255.1 Calothrix sp. MO_167.B42
TGAAAAGACGGTACAGCCTGAGATGCCAGGAACGAGACTTGAACTCGTGACACGAGGATTTTCAGGCAGCCCTTCTAACTTCATAAAAGTAGAGATTTCGGCTGTATCTCTTGCTATACAAGGATTTTGTAGACATAAGTATTTTTAATTCTACTTTTTAAATTCAAACTAGCAATCTTGCCAGATGTAAATTGTCATCCTTCATACATATCCTCAAGTACGGACTCTTCACTTGCTGTATCTGTACTTAAACCGCAAGCTAAACATAAATCTTCTCCAGTATGTAGACTGATTTTTCTTCCATAAACTCCACACTTATGACAAAAATCATCAGAGGGATTCTCCCATCTGTAGCCACATTCAGGGCATTCACAAAAAGTTTTGTCACCAAAATTGTCAACGTGTAGACATTTTGGACAAGTTGTCCTGACGTTATGTACCTTACAGCTTTCAGTAATCTCAAAAGTTCCTTCACAGTGACGACAAGTAAAAGATGTCTCTTCTTCACGTGCCCATCCTAAGTGTTGACAATACACACAAATAATCCATTCTAATTCCATCGGCATAGCTTACAACGGTGGTAATGGTCTATCTTCTCTCTGCATCAATCTCTCAAAAGCTTCCTGGTAGTGTCTCTCGCTAATCCAATGGTGGTAGGTGTCATGATGTACCTTTAAGCTATGGCCCATCATCTGCGCGGCCAAAGATACATCCAATCCAAACATCAATGACCGGATTGCCCAGGCATGGCGTAAATCATACGCTGTAAATGGCAATTCCATCCGGCGGAAAGCTTGGCTTACGGTCTTACCTAGCCCGTCGTTGGAATGCTTCCCATCAGAGCGCCTACGAGGTAATACCACTTTTGGTAATTCAAAACGGGCAAACCATTCTGGGTAAATAGGATATACCCTCCTAAAACCCGTTTTACCCCTGTGGACGGTAATGATACATTCCCCTTCAGCGATGTCATCATAATTTAGATGAAACAATTCGTGATTACGTAGCCCGTAGGTGGCTAGCATAGCTACGCACCACTTCCATCTTGGATAAGTGATGGCATTTATTTCCCTGGCTATTAGTTCATCTCCAGGGATATTCCGAGGTTTTACCAATTTTGGGCTGTAACTTCCCGCCCATTGTGATAAGTCCATTTCAATCCCAGCAAACTTAGCCAAAGCCTTAAAACACAAGCAGCAACGTTGCCTTACCCGGCTATCAGGTACTGTGGACAAAACAACTTGTTCTATTGCAGCAGCTGTAAGGGATTGACTCCAATTTAGCTTTCGGAAGGTTGCGAGGTAATCTTTTCTCCAAGTTAGTAAAGATGCATCCGTTTTTCGTCTCTTACTGAAGTAAAATTGTTCAAATGCCCTAACCCAATCGCCAGCATTTCTTGTCTGGGTTTTGATGCACTCCTCATTGTTTAGCAGAATCTCGGGTAAGTTCTTCTGATATGCACCCCAGGAGAAAGTGCCCGATTTTATTTTGGCTGCGATCGCGATCGCTTCTAATTCAATTTTGGCTATACCCTCTGGACTAGCAGGGATGCCCATCCGCAAATCTTGCCGGGTAGATTCCCCCATGGCTGATTTTGGTGGTAGCATCCCTCTGAGAAAAAGGGCATTACCTCGTTGGTTAATTCGTAATTTGATGCCTTGTGCTTGCAAACGCTGGTTGGCTGATTTAATAAATAGCTCAATCAATGACGTTTGTACCTCCATCCCATTTTTTAGCCAGATGAATTAATTTATCTGCAAACACTTGGGGAACTCGAATTGCTATTTCATCTAACGATTGTTCGTTGAGAATTAAAATCCAATTATCAGGAATTATTTTGATTAAAATTTTGAACACAATTTCCATAAATCAAGTACCTCGATCTTTTAGTCTTAAATCTAAGCTTAAAAAATGTGCATTGTAGTGGAAAATTTGACGGCGTTCCTCCCATGAATTATCTTCATCCCATCGATCAAAAATTAGCTCTGCTGCAATAGCTAACTCTAAAGACAGGGTGGCAGATTTCTCATCGGCTTTTAATGCGGGGATAGCTTTGATTAAGGTTTCCCGACTTAAACCGTGTGGGTAGTTCATCAACATTTTGAGAATTAGTCGGATATTTCTGCCATATCTAACAATTTCTTGGTATTCCATTTTCCATTCTTTCCATAAAGGCTCCATGTAGTCAGGAACTGTAAATTCATCAGGATCAGACATCTTTTATCTACTACTCACTCCCAACCTTGCGCTTCACCTTCTTGCAATAATTCCTGCAAAAACTGCTTCCCCTTATCCCAATTCCTCCCCCCCATTTTCAGCACTTGCTCAACAATGAAAGTCTCCGATACTTCCACCATTATTAAAGCCCTAATAGCTAGGTAAAGTTGCTGTCTGTAAGTGGAAGTTTCAACTTCATTCTTTGCAGGAGGTTCATTGTACAAGTGTTCCAGAGACTTCCGTACCTCCTCCTTAACTTCCGGGCTGGAAGTCCCGTAATACTCGTGTAATGCCTGCTGTTGGGTGTGGGCTTCCAGGGCTAGTTGCACTTGCTCTAGTTCAGTATTCATAGCTAATATTGCACCATTGCGTGAAGCTGTTTTGATTAACTTGCGTGAGTAGTGGATTGATTCGATGGCGCAACCCAATGCAAGAAAATAGCATACAGCTTTACCCAATCTTCCCACGGGGGATAATGCCAACAACCAAAGACACAGCGCACCACCCAATAGGGCATTCTGTTTTACCCAACCAGCCACGAGGCACCCCCGCCAAACACAACTGCAACGGCAATGGCTATTAAAATGGCGTAATAATCTTTCAATTCCAGTTTGAGGAATGCTGATACTGCATCATCTGTTATCCATGCCAGCAGCCATAGCAGCAGCAAAACAATGTAAATAATGCCCACTGGCGCGGCTAAAGCTGGATGTAAAAGCCCCACCCACCCCAGGGCAGATGAGGCAATACACCCAGTAAGGAAGTAGCTACCCAGGTGTATTAACTTGGCCATTAGTAAGATTCTCTAATCCGTTGTTGCAGTTGTTGAATGCGTTGTTCCGCTACTGCTTCTGCTCGTTGCAAGGATTCATCTAAGTGGACGTATGATGAACGCTGACCGTGCAATTTTCTCGCTAGTTTGGCATTAGACCGGACTTTGGTTAGTTCCCCGTCAGCGACCACTCCCAAATAGTTTTTGTGGGCTTTGTGTACTGCTGCATCGGCTTGTTCTATTTTCCCAAGGCTATTCATTGCCCGGGCTGTTTGTTTGGCTCCTTGGGTTCGGTCCTTGGCTAGTTCCCGTAACATATCAGCTTCATCTTTGTTGAAATAGCCCGGTTCATGTAACACGGGGACAGAGCGGATACTTGACCAATTACCTGGTGCTGATGGGTTGACTACCCCATAGCCGGTGGCTCCAAGTACTTTGTTTCTATCAATGGCATGACCACCACCGATATTGTTTGCTATTTTGGTTACGTTAGATAAAATTCCCATGGTTGTTAATAACAAATAAGTTTGCGGATTTCGGTTAGTCGTTCTGATTTGGCTTTTAGCTCTTCCATTTGCTGGTAATTGGCTGATTGGTGAATGCTGACAGCACCAATGGTTAGCCCTGCAATAAAGGTTGCGAGGCAAAGCAATATATAGGGGGAGGGGGATTTGTCAGGAGGTGGCGCAGATGGTTCTACTTTGGGCTGCAAATATCCCGTAAAGGGGATAACTTTTTCTTCAGTCGCCATCGGGCTGTAACCTCATGTACTGGGGTTGCAAAGCTATGGAGCCTTGGTTGATGGCTGCGTCTACTGCCTGTTGGACTATCTGCTGTTCCTCCTCAGAGGGATTAGCCATCATCATTTGAATTCGGCGTAAGGTACGCAATGGTAATTGTTCAAAGAATTTGTGGGCTAATTGCTTAGAAGTCTCTTCTAGTAAAGGTTCTAGCATCGCCTCTAATGTTGTTGCAGAAGAATCTTCCGGAGATTCTTCCGTGATTCCTCTTTCCCTCAACAATGCTTGCAACCCAGTCTCTGTCCACATTTTGCGACCGGATTCTTTCTCAATGACCACATCAACGTCAATGGTGAAAGCACCTGGTCGGCGGGACATCCATGATCGAATGGTTCCTTCTGGAATACCTGTTTGTTTGGCGGCTTCTGCCGTGGTAAAAAGTTTTTGTGCCATGTTAAGATTTCATCGAGCAGTTCCTCAAAAATTGCTAATACATCCAGGGCGATCGCAGAAAGCGTGCTTACCTTGTGCGATCGCTTTTGGCTCTCAAAGGTCAAACTTCACTCCCTCAGCCTCTTGCTGTTCGACATAAGCATCACGAACCTGCTCAATAGCTTGCAATGCATCAACCAAACTATGGTCCAATCCCCGAGCATACTTACTATTTATGTAAGTTTGATAGTTTGATGACTGAATTAAACAATCTATCTGCTGGTGAAGACTTTCTAGGGAACGGTAAAAGTATTGCGGTGAAAATTGATTTTTCATAATCTATTCACGATGAATTTAAGTAGTGCCAGAAGCTGTTCCCGTCCTCCCTGCTGGTGTAAATCTCGAAAAGTAGAAGTCAACCTTCCCGATGGTTTCAACTCGATTCCACATTCATTGTGTGGATAAAGAGTGCTATAAGCTACAAGCATCGCAGTGTGTTGATGTTCATTTTCAAGCCTTTCAAGTTCTAATCCATAAGTATTTTGCAATGACTGAATTGCAGGCAGGGAAGTATCAACGCCGTAAAAACCTAATGGCATCACCATAATTACTCCTATTTATACGAAAGCTGACATTTATCAACAAAAATAGTAAACAGAGTGCTTGCTGTTTCCCCATCAGCAATAATTTTTGGTTCATTAGAAGAACCAAAATAGATTTTCAAGACTTTATCCTCCGGGGAGTATTCACAAGAGCTGATGTAAGCTGGATTTACTAAATTTGGATTACCCAGCACGTTAAATGAAATAAAACACTGTGGAAGTTGTGTCATATTAGTGTTAGTGAATTTTGAATGTCAGCGATCGCTTCTGGCCTACTCCTCAAGATTTTGCTGTTGTGTTGAGTAGGCCTCTTCTGTCTGGCTCAAAGCTCGCAGTGCATTATCCAAGGTGTAGTCAAGGTTTTTAGCGTATTGGCTGTTGCTAAAGCCCTGGTAATTTTCTGAATCGACTAAGCCACTCAAGAGCTTGTGAAGACTGTATAGCTGATCACGGAAGTCTTCTGGAGTAAATTTGTTCTTCATAGTTTATCCACGATAAATAATTTTGAACTTCTTAAGCGCGATCGCTCCACACGGACGATCGCTTTTAGCTGTGAGGTTAATAAGGTGGGGAATCATCTTCATCCTCCACTTCATCAGCAGGAATATCTGAGGCAATTATGGGAAGGTTCAGGGAAATTTTGTCTAAAGATGAGGTACCTTCTGGATTAATAGCAATATTTAACGAAATATCTGCCGCGTACCCGGGTAATTCCCCGTATTGCATTATTTTCTTGAAATTATCAGAAGCTGCTATTTCTTGCTTCAGCTCTACTGCTGCAACTGATATAGCTGCATAATCTTTCGGTTGTAGTTTGGTCATATTTCAATTTTTGATTTTGGCGGGACAATCTGCTCATCACACGGCGTTGGTCTAGGAGGTTGCCGTCTCTCCTGGTGATGTTGCAGCTCTACGGTTAATCCGGTTAGATTTTTTACCGTATTCAGGAATGATTTAAGGGGTAGATAGCAGCACCGGCGCGTGGTGCTGCTATTTTATTGGTTATGCGATCGCATTTCCCTCAGCAGCTCTTTGGTCTTCCGGGCTGCTAGTTCCGGTGTTTGGGGGAGTTATGCTGCTTTCACATAAGGAGCGCCTAAATCGTCGGGAAGATCATTTATGTCAATTCCAAGTGGAACCAGTACTTGGTTGTAGAGAGCTTTCCACTGCTTTGCATTTAAATTTACAGAGTGGACTCCTGTCTCCCACCGAGAAACACTGGTTACGCTGCAATCCAACAATATTGCTAGTTGTTGTTGAGAGATGTCTACTTTTTCTCTCAACAGTCTCAAATAGCTCACGCCTTCCTTAAATTCCAATTTATGATTTATCATTATAGATGAAACTTAGCGTTTCTACAATACGAAACGCTAAGTGCCCTAAGAAACAACTAGTTTTAGGCGGTGCAGCCTGGTAACTAAACCGCCTAATTACTAGTATCTAACCCCCTGTGGCTATACAAAACCACCCCATGCTCTCAGCAAAGGGTGGTGCTACGGGGTCATTATTTTCTCACTCAGTGTGTGTCAAATCAAAGGAGGTGTTAACCCCGTGTGTTCTTTGTATCTCAAGGCTTTACTATTTCGCGATCGCATCTGCCGACGTGTATTGCACTGATTGACATGGGGGGGGAAGTGCGATCAGGTTAGGGGAGGTGTGATTTTTTGATTTGAACTACCTGCTGTCTTAAATCATCAAGGGGTGATTCTTGGTTTTTTGCTTGTTCTGGTTCTGGGGCTGGTTGATCTGGAATGAATTCTAAACAGAATCTTACCTTCCCCTTCTTCCACCCTCCAGTATTGGAGCCAATTACCTCACATTCCACGCCATTTTTACTCCAATCCAATACGTTTATCCCGTTGTTGCCAACGACTTCTTCTACAACTTGCTGAACTTGAAATACGGGAGATTTAATAGGACTGAACTTTTCACGCATTGACACAACATCATCATCATTCAACTTCACAATCTGTTCCACAAACACTAACCGTTAACTACACGCTTAGTATTCCCATTTTTATTCTGACAGAAGATATAGATTTGAGCTAATGGATAAGATGATTAGATTTATTAGAAATTGCCACTTTTGGATGTGGTCAGCGGTGCATTTTAAATACTTTTGCTACTACGAAATACAACTTGTTCAACGTATTCCAACTATTAGACGTGTGTGGATGGATGAATACCAATGACTCAGTCTTAACCTACTAGTATACCGTCCACGCTTTTATGTAAAAGTTCCAATTGCAGGTTATAAAAAATACAAAAAGGCTTTTAATCTGGACAATTGTTACAGCTATTTTTGTCTCAAGACGTACATTTAAAAAATTACTTCATTAAATACACAATAGTTAACAAGTATGGAGTATCAAGTACTAGATAGAAGACTAAAAGCTCTAGGGATGGACTGGAATCATCATAGAGTAACCGCATTCTTAAATGATTGTAGAACCCGATATGGATACAACTTTCCAGCAAATCAAATGCCTACAAAAGTAGCAGATAGATTATCGCTATTCTTGGCAGCATACGAGGAAACAGACCGATTAATGAAACTTGACGGATTGAACTGGACGGATGAGCTTGTCACCTCTTTCTTTATGCAGCATTCAAGAAATGCTAACGGCAATTTTACCAACAGACTAACGTTAGATAAATGGAGAGAACTATGGACATTATTCGGCTCCTACGAAATATCTTTTTAACGCAAAAAAAAAGGTGGAGAACCACCAATTCAAATTGCCAAAAAATCGCTAATTAGTACTATGATTATAACACAAGAAACCAGACAGGGTGACATTTTTGAGCGTCCAGAGACAATTGAAGAAAGGCACTGGAACGAATGGTTGGATAGCGGTGTTAACGAATACATAATTGCCAGGAATATCTATTCAGTACTTGATAGTTACAGATTGGATAAACTGCTTAATTACAACTCAAAAAGACGTTGGAAACACTCAGATGATATAGTCCCTGCATGGGTAGTTAGCGGTGTTGACCCAATCTCTGGAGAGAACACTCCACAAGGAATTCAAGCGAAACCAGACAACCCTAGAATTGGCTTAAACGGCAAGCCAAAAAAATATCTTGGTGCAGAAGAATACGAGGCAGCACCTCTGTTTTTGGATGTTGAAGATAAAGCTTTTTGGCAACAAGTTATACAAGACAAATTTATCCCTGTAATCATTACAGAAGGAGCCAAAAAAGCCGGGTGTTTACTAACCCACGATTATGCTACTATCAGCCTGCCAGGAGTTAGTACCGGCAGAAAATTAGGGCGGCTGCATCAATTCCTCAAAGCATTTTGTGGTTTTGGTAGAACTTTCTACCTGTGCTTTGACAACGATATTTTAGTTAAACGTCCTGTCCAATTTGCCCTAACGGGACTAGGGCGGGAACTGGCAGCGACTGGCAGCAAGGTTATGGTTATCCCTCTCCCTAAAGGGGATGACAAGGGAGTTGATGATTTTATCGTTAATCAGGGTATCGAAAAATTTAAAAAAGTTTTCGATTCAGCTCTAACCATTGAAGAGTGGAAATTAGAACAAGATTTGACATGGACAGCCGAACGGGAACAAGAAAGGAAGCGTAGGAGTTCTAAAAAAGCTTGGTTTATTGAAACAATCAAGAAAGGTTGGGGAGAATTTCTCAAATGGAACGAATTAACCCAGGAGCCAGAACTTAATGGGGATGCTTTAGATCCAGAAACCGTAGACATAAAAGTGGCGATGGAGTTAGACGTGGATATGACCAAGGACGCTGCATTGTCATCGGTTCGCTACATCGCCACTCAGTTTACTTATCACCCAATTAAGCAATATTTGGAATCCTTAGAAACGGAATACCCAGATATTGACACATCTTTGATAGATAACTTATCGCGGGATTACTTTGGCTACGACTCCGAAATCTGCAACATTTACATGAAGCGTTTTTTGATTGGGGCAGTGGGACGGGCGATGGAACCCGGGTACAAATTTGATAATGCCATCCTTCTATACGGTCCGGAAGGTGGTAAAAAGTCAACTTTTTGGAAATCTTTATTCGGTGCGGACTGGTTCAGCCGTTCGATGGACAGCTCCAACCAGAATAAAGATGAAAAAATGCTAATCCATCGCTATTGGGGATTGGAGTGGTCTGAATTCGCCACCGTTTACAAGCGAAAAGATATTGAGCAGCTGAAAGCTTTTTTGGCAGAAGAAACCGATAGTATTCGCTTGCCTTACGAACGGAAAATAAAACCCTGCCACCGACGTTGTGTTTTTGTAGGAACAACCAATCGCCCGGATGTTCTCCAAGATGTTAGAGGACGCAACCGTCGATTTTGGATTATCAAAGTTTTAGCCAAAGAAATAGATGTTGAAAAAGTAGAAGCTCAACGCGATCGCCTTTGGGCAGCTGCATATAAAGCCTGGAAAAATGGGGAGTTATCTTACATCCCCGAGCATTCCAAGGAAGCCGATTTGCAAGACCTTGAGAATCAGCAATACAAAGTGAAACCCCCCATATTTGAGGACATTGAATCATTCCTTGTAGCTAAACAATCCGCTAGCGTCATGGAAATCTACGACTTTTTGGGGATAGAACGGGGTCATAAAGACAGAAGGAAAGACCAAGAGATACACGATTGTTTTGTACTTCTGGGTTGGGAACGGACAGAGAAACGGGGTTCTTTCAAAGGGAGCCGCCCCTGGTTGTGGGCACCTAAAAATACACAAAATAATTTTAATCAAAAAGCGATGGATCACATAGATCACTTCCCCCAGAAAGTAGATACAGTAAACCCTAGAGGGTGTCCACAAGGTGTACATGACCTGTACATAACTGATCCATCAGTAATGTACAGTCAAAACGGGCACAGCTCCCTACTGATGGATCAGTTTGAGGTAAATGTACAAGGGATGGATCACCCCATGGACACCTCTGCGCCCAGTAACAGTCAGGGTTCCGAGCAAAGTGATCCATGTGATCCATCACTTTTTGAAAAAAATAAAAATGCTGATAAGAACTCTCATCCGAGTGCTAATCGCGTAACCGCTAACAAAGAGGATTCTCTAGAGCTGAACGGGGGCGGCCATGACCCAGATGCCCGCCCTCCTGTTGCCATGGATGTGCAAAATGACGAGAATCGACCTATTCGCGCTATTTACGGCACTCCTCTAGGAAAGGTCCGTGTAATCGCTACCATGCTAGATCGTGATAAATGGGAATTGGAGCTAATCCCACCAGAAGGGGATTCTATTAAGAAAAACATCAAAAGCAAATCCCCCAAGGACACAGCCGACAAGATGAAGCGACGGGTTAGGGAATGGTACAAACAAGCTGAAAAGCCTTTGAAAGTAGGTGATGTGGTTCGATATGCAGGCTTTGACCGTCCTTATCTAAGGCATAGCAGTAAAAAACTTACGGTTTATCAAATTGATTTTGAGGGGGCATGGGTGAGGGAAGGTACTAAAGAGAAGTTCCCGGTTGGCTCCTTCAATTTTGACGAGTTAATTCTGGTTCAGGAGGATGATGATGCTGGGATTTGAACGCAATGACTTGCAAGGGTTAAAACAAATCCTTGAACGACTGAGTAACAACCCTCCGGAAGACGTAAAGCTAAAGACTCTCACCCACAAGGAAATGAGAGCTTTTGCAAGGGGAATACTAGTGCTTATTCCCCACTTCGAGTTCCCCTCTGAGACAGAATCAAAATTAAAAATATTAGTGACGTTTGTCTCCATGCGGGGGTTTGCAATATACGACCGGGCATTTTTCGCCAAGGAGGCATTGGAGGTGATACAGGGATACGAAAATTCTTTACCATCTTCAGGAGCCGAAATCATCCGTAAGTGGGACGTAAACGCCTTTTGATATTATTCCCCAGGCATTATCTGCCCGAGGTATCCCCCAACCCCCACTTTAGCTATATCTCCAAAGACTTCTTGCATCTTAGGGTATTTGACCGCAAGCAATCCCACCCCTAACACTAAAAATATAGCGATCGCACTTTTGGAATTCATTTTATGTCGCAGGGATAAAGTTTACTTACTAGGGAGATGTGCCCAGGTGCAAGATTTTCCACTGTAGGATAGCCGTTCTAGCAAACCATAGCTGTAATGAAGGTTGGCACCAGATTTATTCACATAACCCGATGAGAAGTACTCACCCCACGGGTCATTCACCCACCATCCCTTATGGTCATAGCCACGAATAACTATGATGTGGCCAAAACTAGTAAACCTTCCAGAATAAATAACCGGGTTCCCTTTAGCTAAATGCTCCTTAATTCGTGCCCATGGGCATTCAGCGTAAAAAGTATTTTTTACGCCATAAAGATGGAATAACTTGCTCAAATCACTGTGGTAATGCCTTCTCCATCCGTACTTTTTAAGTTTTAAAAACAACTCATCTTCAAGTTGTGGCTTCTTTGTTGCATTAATTCCGAAATATTGCAAACACATCGCCACAGAGGTTATATTGCACGTCCCGTGGGGGTGAAACTCGTTGTCTCGCTGGGATAAATGAGGGACTTTTAAATTAACCCTATCCGGTAACGTGAAGGATTTAATTTTTAGTAGTGCTTCAGCAGTGGTTTTACCCAAATAATCTAAGTAGCCTAAATGATTTGCTTGTTTGAATCGGTGAAAAGCAGCCATTGTAATAGGTCCTACTTTCCCATCAATAGAACCGTTGAGATAACCACCCTTCACTAAGCATTCTTGTACTGCTTTAGCTAATTTTGGATGAGCCTTTTTAAGCGGGACAGTCCCGCTAAAATTTTTTAGTACATCTGCATTATTACTCATTTTAAAAACTTTTTAAGTGTGTGCTGGGTTGTTAATGCTACCTACTGTAGCTCTGGACACACGGAAAAAGGCTCAGGAGATGCAGTGAAACTTTCACATACTGAATTTACTGAGTAAAATCGGTGTTATCTCTGACTTTACAAGGGCACACATGGCAGAACCAGCTTTTACAGATGTATTTGGAGAGGGGGCAACCCAAACTGAAACCACAATCACCATACCCAAAGCAAATTTACCAGGGCTTACTGCTGTAGCAGAGAATACACCAGAATCTATTATTGCAGGTTTATGCCTGCTGCTGACTACAACTTTAAGCACAACAAATCAGACCAATAATGCAGACCAACAAGTAACAGTGGCTTACTCTGGCTTCCCCACTTTTGTAACAAGAAATGAGGTGCGATATAGGCAAGACATTTATAACGTAAACTTCGAGGCGGTGGATACTCAAGCTGGAATTGATCCAAATAATTACTAATGAGCATTTGTAGTCCCGGGGAAAGAGCTAGAGTTACTCTCCCTGATGGTAGTGAGAAATCTTTTACCGATACCCCTGTTTCTATTGAGGTAACACCTAATCCTGTTGGCGAAAAAGGTCAGATTGGGAAGATGTTTTACAGGCGTAGTGGGAGAAGTAGTTATACGTATTATAACGGTCGATTGTACGGTCAAGTTTACTCTGTTTCTGTTGTGAACCACGTCCCGTTTTGGTCAGTTGTATCTAGTTCAAATACTAATTCTAGAGGGGGTTTTTCAGAAACTCCAGGGCAAAGAATCCATGGAACAACCACTTTCCCAGTGTCCTTAGACGACTGGTATTTCTTAGAGGATGGAAGCAACGATGAATTGCGCCCAACTTACACAATTACCGTTACCGGAAGCAGTGGAATTCTATTGTTTGAAAAGCAATATAATAATGAAAATTATTCAGTGGAATGCGTTCAAGGGTGCCCCCCTGGAACTTTAGACTGTGGAGATTGTTGCTTGGATTGTAACGATATTTACACAGAAATTGTCTCTTTAAGACTTTTGACCAATTCGATTAATTAAAATATGACAGCTTGTGATGCTATTTCAACAGAACTTGCAGCTTTACGCGCTGATATTGCAGCGTTAAACAATAAATTTATTCCTAAATCAGACAGGAATAATATTATTCAAAATGCTGTTTCTGTAATCAAAAATGACAACAATTATGGCTGTTGTAAAAGCCTACAGCAGCAACTTAATCAACTAAAAGCAGAAATAAAAGCAACCCCTAAAATCAACGAGCAACAACTGATTAACAAAGCTGTTAAACAAGCCAAAGAATTTATAGAGCCTCTTCTACCTGGATTAGTAGCTCCAATAGCGGTTGCCGCAATTGTGCCCAAACTCGAACCACTAAAAATAGCACAGCAAGTACTAAAAACAGATTTAGCTAAAGCCCGTAACACAGCGAAATTAGGTCTAAACCTAGCCCGTGATGCTTCAGGGGAAGTAATCACAGCCAGGAACGCAGCCGAATTTGCAACCAAACAAGCTGGGAATGCGAGTAGTAACGCTAGTCGAGCTATCACCGTTGCTAACAACACAAGCGGGAAACTTGCTACAGTCTCATCTCAAGCGAATCGGGCTTTAAATGTTGCCAACCAAGGCTTTACAAAAGCTTCCCAAGCCTTGTCTGATGCGGGAAACGCAGCTTTACAGGCACAAGCAGCCAAAACTGCTTCTAATGCCACTAAAGCAAGAGTCGCTGGAATTGTCGGAATATTAGCATCTTTAGCCGTTACCGTCGCGGCCTTAAAATTGTCAGAATTTCGGTTTGACCAAGTAGAAAAAACCACAGATGCACTTTCTCGTGATTTATCCAAAGCCTTGGGTTTTATTGGTCAAAATAAACAGTCAATTGAATCTAATAGTACAAATATTAAAACAAATACAAAAGATGTAAAAGAGCTTCAAACTACAACACAAGACTTAAAGTTTAAAGTTAGAAAAGTTGAGCAGCAAGCTCAAACAGCAACTAAGACAGCTAACTCTGCCCAGCAGCAAGCTCAAACAGCAACCAAGACAGCTAACTCTGCCCAACAGCAAGCTCAAACAGCAACCAAGACAGCTAACTCTGCTCAACAGCAAGCTCAGACAGCAACCAAGACAGCTAACTCTGCCCAACAGCAAGCTCAGACAGCAACCAAGACAGCTAACTCTGCTCAACAACAAGCTCAAATAGCCTTTCAGAGAGCTACTTCAAACCAAAGCCAAATTAAAGCCTTAGAACTAGAATTTGCAGAAGTCAAACCCCAGGTAAAACTAGGTTTAAATCTAGCTCGTGATGCCCAGGGGAATGTCATCACAGCACAAAACGCAGCAGATTTTGCTCGACACAAAGCCACACAAGCTCAAGCAACAGCAACTAAAGCTTTAGAACTAGCCCAATCAATAAAAAATAATCCCGACCCCGCCACCAAAACAAAGGTAATTAACATCACTACCCAGCAGCAACAGTTACAACAACAAGTAAACAAAATTAACCAGACATTTGTAATCACATCAACACAAAATAAAAATAAAGATAACGTGGATGCACAAGCACAAGCGAAGCTTGATCAAATTTTAGAAAAAGTTAACCTAATTCCCCCCATGGCATTAGGTTTTCCCGCATTGCAGCAACAAGTAAAAGATTTACCCAAGTCCTTACCCCAATCTCCAGAATTTAAAACTGGAGTAAAACAAGGCAGCTGTTTGGCCTTAAAATCTCCAGACTGCCGTAGTGGTATTAGTAACGATATTAATCAAGCAGTAAAAAAATCAGGAGCGACACAAACAGCACAATTAGCAGCCATTCAAGCCTCTGTCGCAGCCCCCATATCTGGCTCCACCCCCAAAGAAGATTGCACATTGGGAACTACTACCCAAACCCCTTACGGTGGTATTGGTATGTATGGATTACAGTCCCAAATCAACAGCCTCAGCCAGCAAATAGAACAGATAGGTAAAATAGTTTGTCGCACCTATCGCATAATGGGTGGCAATACCTGGTTTAGCACCGGGAATAGCCCTAAATATAAATTCAACCCAGAAGAGTCAATCAAAAAGAAAATCAAACAAGCTTACAAAACACAGACTTCACCAGCTCAAGATGTCCAACCATTAACAATAGAAGTGCAAAGTCTACCTGATATGCTTTTTGGGTTAGATTGCGCCATGTGGCGGCGTAGTGGGTTGTACAAACTGCCAGTAAAGGCACCACCATCAATCCTGCCAAACATTACCCGCAACCCCGCCAACGGAGAAATTGTTAGTGTACGCGACTGGGCACCCCACGAATATCAAAATATTACAGATACCTTATCTTTTGACGCTTATAGGTTAGCTCAATTGCGCTCGGTGGCGGGTGAATTCCCTTTAAGTTTTAAGGTTGATGTTGAAGAGAATGGAAGAATTGTTGAAAAAACAATTCGTATAGATAACATCTCTGATGCCTTTAGTGAGTTGATAGGATTAGCTCTGATAATTCAAGATGATTTAGAGCTAAACACTCAACTAGGAATAAAGGGTTTAACAGAAACAGCAGCAACCAAAAATGCAACCTTAATTACTCAAGATTTAGCCTTGGCTAATTCCAAGTATTTGGGTTATCAAATGACAAGAAACACTAAACAAGTAAAAACCTTGTTTACCCCAGGCACTTCTAACATTAAGGAGTTCCTTAAAGAAAGTAACCAACAAATAATATCTTATGCCCATAGAAGTGGTCATTTAGAGCATAAGATGAATACCTTATTAATAAGTGCTGGGATTACCAAAGCAGCCTTAACAGGAAGACCAAATGATGCTGTACCAGGTAACATCATTGCCAAAGATGCACTAAAACAATTACAAGCAAATGAAGATGATTGGAAGCAATTTTTAAAACTACTCCGAGAACCCATCGGAGACATGAAAATTGATGGGGTTCCAGTGATGGAAATTGAAGATTTAACTAATAAATTAAAAGAGACTTTAAGGACGTTGCAATGAGAGTAAATCCAGACGGAACAGTCGATTTAGAACCAGGTAAAGACTTTGTAACAGTAGGTCAACAGACTAATTATCGTGGTAAAAATCGTTGGAGTAGGACAAGAAAGTTCTCTTCTCAATTAGCGGATGCAGCTAAGGGAGATGGGAAAGGGGGACTTTTTGGAAAAATTACAGCCGGTTTAAAAAGGTTAGGTGGGTTTGCTCTTTCAATTGCTAATGGCTTAGGTATTCAAATTAGCTGGTCTAGTTTATGGCAGTTTTTACAAATGACCAGTTACACCGTTTACAACTTTGATTGGAATCAATCAGATAAAGAAATAAAAGCCCAAATAGATGCAACTAATAGGCTGATTGCCAACATGGCTGGATATATCTTAGGAGATGCGACGATTCGGGTAACAACTGTAGCTGTCATCAATGGAATGCCCATCAAATATCCCATTATTCCAGCTAGATTATCGGTAGATATAGCCAAAGAAAGAATCAAAGCTTTGCGAAAAGATGTCACCTTTGATGCTGTTAAAGGGATAGAAAATCAATTCAAATTTGGCATTGCCATGATTGGGCAATTGAGTCTACAAAACTTATTTTATCAATCAATTTTATCCTTACGTTCTCTACAAATGTTTGGCTTATCTCCAGTCAAAGAAGGGGCAGAAGCCTGGAGTTTTGCTAAAGCTGTAGATGACAAGATAAAAACTATTAAATCAAAAACATTGCAAGAATTTGTCAAAGGATATTTAGGTGGTTTAGAAAATGCTTTTTGGGATACTGGTTACATTGTTACCATGGGATTAGACGACATTTGGCGTATGGAAGATTTTCGAGAAGAGATTAAACTAGGTGAGAATAAAGCAGTAAGAATCAATCCAGAGCCTTAAATGTTATGAGTAAGATTGTTAAAAGTTCTCAAGATATTGTCTTGTTTGGTAGACAAAAAGAGTTAAAGTTAGCAATCTTACAGTCAATGGCTAACCAACGTATTATCTGGAGTAAAGATGTTGGACAGATTGTTGGCTTACCAGCAGCAGATGCTATTTCAGCCAAACCCCAAGAACGGAAGTTAATAATTGCTTTTAAGGAAACCAAGGACGGGAAAACCCGCATCAATGGACGACTTGCAAAGTTAGTCGCTTATACCATCCCTGAACCCAAAAAAGCTCTAACCTATACTCAAATCAAGACTGTAACTCAACCGTTTACATGGGGTCCTTGGAGAGCTACTGCTTTCTTTAATAATCGTCGTCAAATGGCTGTATATGGGGTTTCCAAGCAAGAATGTGAGAAGGTTCTACTAAAATTAGCAACCTTGTCCACAGCCTCAATTACTAAACTGCATATATCCGAAGAAAAAATTTCAAATCCAAAGTTAAAGAAAATTCCCACACGGGTGTTTCCAGCTTATGCAACCCTTGTGAGTGAACCAACTGATATCCAAGGCAAGCCCTTACAAGGAGATAAAGCTTACAAGAAACAACGCAGAAGATTAATACTTTATAGGGACCCTGTAAACAACCTTCCGTTAGGTTGAAGAAAGCAGGGGGCAGGGAGCAGGAGGCAGGGGGAAGGAAAAATTATACTTACATAATTGATGGTAAAAATATTTTTTCATCACCGATTGCCTTCTGACTTGCCCGAAGGACTGATAAAAATTTTTGTAATCAATCTCAAAAAAATAGAACCCTAAAGGGTCGTCACTAGTTCTATAAGTTATTTTAACAACCCATGCAGCAAGTAAAATTACGTATGCAATATCCTATGAGCCGTGTAATATAAAAAGTAATGTAATAAACACACACACCACACACACACACATGGCAGCTAAAACAAATTTAACTTTCCAAGAATTGCAAACACAGCTAAATGCAGATGGATTACCCAGTGCTATTTTTGTTGATGCAACAGCTAACAAAGTATTTATTGATGTTAGTGTTTTAACTGGTGAAAACATTACTAGTTTGTCTCAAGATGGAGTCGCAGAAGTTCTTTATAAGTTAAGAAAAGGTGCTGGAGCTGCACAAGAGACAGTTAATGAAAGTCAAGCTGATGGAGAAAAGTTAGCGGCTTTCCCTGCTTCGAGTTTTGGAGCGCCCGTAGATGGTTTCGTTTCAACTACTTTGGTATCTACTTATCTTATTCCTTTAAATGAACAAACAGTAAATGGACCTACTCAATAAATTGAATTAGCAAAGGTTTTAACTTGACATACATTAAGGTCAAATGACTTATCATTAATTTTTAACTGAAAATTTAGATTGTTTGACTTTTGATCATTTTGGAAAGCGTAAATTAAGTTTTAGGTAGCAAGATAAATGGCCAGACGACGAGGGAAGAAAATAGAAGTTTATGTTACATACAAACCTTATGGAGGTACTGATTTAAAATATGGGTTCCAGTGCCATGAAAGTTTTCACAATCAATACAAGGGACCTTTAGGTCAAACTACGTTTGCAGGTGCTACGGGGGTTTTCTTTGGGTGCAACGCACCTAAACCCAATAGAGCTTCCAAGGAAGAAACATCAGGTTCTGTAAGTTCATTTTGCTCTAGTAATAAGATAAATGAATTACAAAAGGCTGGTTGGACTATTCTTAATACTACTCGCTACAGAGGGGTAAAAAATTCTGGAAAAAGCCGAACTGTTTTTGTGCCTATGCCCGGAAATTATAACTATGCATGGAATATTACGGCTAGTGAAGCTGACTTAGCCGGGGAACTTGGTTTTCAACTTGCTACAGGCAGCACTCAGGATTTAATCTGGGGTTCTACTCCAAAACCTCCTCGGGCAAGTAAAAAGAATGAAGCCGGGCGTTCTGTTAGTACTTTCATCCAACCAAAGTTATCAGTTATTGAAGCTGCGGCCGGTAAAGGGTGGTCAGTTAGTGGTGTAAATTATGACCTTTTACCCGAAGCCTAATTTAACTGGAGATCCAAATCGATCAATAATCTTGCCTGGCGATTATTACTATGATTTAACTTTGGCAACTTCTGTACCTTTTGATTGGCAGGTTACGGCTGCTCAAGACTCAAGTGGTTATGCTTTTGTTGCTGATGCGGATTCGGGGCTGATGCGTACAGTGACAGGTTGGGAGTTAGAAGATTATTTGTACGGGGGAGAGTATGAGGAAAGGTTAATCTCTATTGGAGAGTCAATTGATGAATGGGATTAAATAGTGTGGAAGCCTTTAACTACAGTTCAATTATCTAAAGATTGGCAGTTTAGTTTAATTACTCAGTCAAAATGTTTCCGATTTAGATTGACTGTCTCTCAGTCTATTGTAGAGCCTTTAAAGGTTGACGTAGCTCAATCAATTTTTGATGGCAGTGATGTCGATTTTTTGGGTGTACAAACTGTTGATTTTGATAAAGCTAAATCAATAATTATCCCTTTTAATACTCCTGATTTTTTGACAGACACCAGAGTTGCTGTCAAACAGAATACTCATTTTTATCGCTCTCCTGTTTGGTTATTAAGTGTTGATTATTATGAAAATGATAATTAATCAATTTAGAATCAGCATCCCCAATGGTTAGAATAATTCATAAATATTTGGCTCCTTAATTTAAATTTTTACTCACGATACCCCGCATATGCGGGTTTTTTTTCTATATGAAGATTAATTTAAAGGATTTAATTGAGATACTTTTAGCAGCGATTGCAATCGGAACCCTTATTTACCGTATGAGCGAAGCTAGAGCACATTTGGAGCGCAAGATTGACTTACTAGAGCGCAAGCTTGATTTACACGTTGCCAAAGTGGAAGGAAAAGACGAATTTAGCGATTACATCGTTCACGGATTGGACGAAAAGATAGATCATAAATTTCAACGACTTTGGGACATGGTGCAGGAGATTCAACGGTTTTTAGAAAAAAGACTAGAGTACACCATTCGCAAACATTAGCTCTCGCACCAGGGATGATGACAGTTGACAGTTGACAGTTGACAGTTGGTCCCACACTAGCGCGATTACATTCGCCAGATGTAAATTTTAATTTTGAGGTAAATCAAAAGGTAGATTTTGATTTCCCTCAAAATGGCTAAAAATCCTTTGTGATGGGATAAGCAAAGATTATGAATCAGTCCATTTTGAGGTAAATTTGAGGTAAATGGGGTTTATTGAGAATTTTTTCAATAAGCAAAAACGCCCGTAATCTTTGCTGTGACTGGATGCCAGTCACTATGTTTCAATCTGTGACACGAGGATTTACAGGCACCGTGACTAGCTCCTGAAGCTAAACTTTATTTGTGAAAATGGCTCAAATGACTGTTATACAAGGATTATAGAGACATAAGTATTACATATAAGTAGTTTAACAGGTAGAGAAGAAGACAATTCTCTCCTGCCTTCTGCCTTTCTTCAATCATTCTCCCATAGCCCTCCAATCGCCAGAAGGAATAAACGCCGCCCAATAATAGGGATGGTCATACTTTTTATTCTCACCCCGCAACTTCCCATTCAACATATCTAATTGAGTTTGACGTAAAGCTTGAGAACGCCCCTGTTTACCCAACAACTTGTTGTAATAAGCCACCATTAAATCCTTAGTCGGATTATCATCCACCTTCCACAAACTAATTAACTGACTTTGAGAACCAGCAATTACCAAAGCCCGACGCAAACCATAAATTCCCTCCCCACTTTTGACATCCCCTAAGCCAGTATTGCAAGCAGAAAACACCACCAACTTTGTCCCCACCAAATTCAAATTAGTAGTTTCCAAAGCAGTCAAAACCCCATCTTCCTGATTCCCTCCCTGATTTTTTTTAAACCCAGCCAACACCAATCCAGAAAACAATAAAGGATTATCAGTATTCCTGTTGGCAGTTTCAAAGAAACCATGGGTAGCCACATGGAGAATCTTAGGACTGTTCACATTCTTGACAACAGTTTCTGTTGCTTGGCTACCCATCAAAGGTTTAACCCCTAATAATGGGGCAATAGCTTGTGCTTCTTTTTTTGTGCCTGGTAATGAAGAAAAAGCTTGTTTAGATAAATCTACAACCGAACGAATATTTCTCGAATTAATCAAATCATTATTATTCTTTTTAGACTGAGTTATATTTACTTCTCCTGGACGGTGAAAATAAGGGTCAGCAATTAAAACAGGTGTTTGTTTACTTGCAATATGTTGTGAATTTTGCAACCTCAATAAATCTCTTCCAGATGTTAGATAAGTGAAAGAATAATTTTGGACTAAATAATCTTGATTATTATCAACCAAAGCTTCAAAAGGAATGAGGTTAAGATGACTATCTGGAGAAATTAATATTTTGCGATGATTGCCCAGAAATTGTTGTATGGGCTGTATTAGTTTTTTATATAAATTATGTCCATAGTACTTAATTTGGGGAATCTGAGAACGAGAATTAGGGTCACTTCCTAGAGCAGTGCGGAAGACATCTACTGCTTTATCAATATCTTCAGCTTTTCCTAAATCAATTCCTTGTACCTGTGTTGTTGAGGTGAGGACATAAGCTGCATAACGGGCCTTACCCCACGGATTATTATCTTTGGCTTGAGGATTAAAAGGTTGATAGCGAATGATTTCTACCAAGGCTGTATCAGTAGGAATTAGATTTTTAACCTCTGATAAATTGACAGCTTTAAATTGAGTACGGAACCCTTGACTACGACTACTAATTTTGCTTTCTAATTCTTTGATTTGATTATTTAAATCTGTAATTTTTTGATTATAGTCTTGGTCGGAAATTTGTTTTGGTTTGTTGTAATAGAGATTAGCTAATTGGGTACTGGTTAGAGATAAATCATTGAGTAGTTTCTGGGATTCTGGGTCGTCAATGCGTTGGCGTAAGATTTGTTGACTAGTAGTGAGAACATCTAAGATTCGTCCTTTTCGTTGTAGGACTGTAGTTAAAGCTAAATTTGCTGCTTGGGGATTTTTAGCTGCTGAATTGAGATGTAGGGAAATGATTGCATTTTGTGTGCCAGAGATAGTTCTCATATAATCTCTTTTTTGACGCTCAAATCCAGCAAAAATATTCAGGTTGAGGTTTTTTTCTTCAACATCTAATCCTTGGGTAAATAGCTCCACAGAGCGATTAATATTACCTTGTGCCCAGTATAAAGAAGCCAGATTATTCAAACTTTGTGCTACAAATGGATGCTGGTTTCCCAGCAGCATTGTATATATAGCTAAAGCCCGTTGATATAAGGGTTCGGCATCACTGTATCTTTCCTGGTTTGAGTACAAATTAGCCAAATTATTCAAACTTTGTGCCACAGATGGATGCTGACCTCTCGACAGCCGGTTTGTCATGGCTACTAATAAAGCTTGTTTTAGAAGGGGTTCGGCATCACCGTATCTTCCCTGGCTTGAGTACAAATTAGCCAAATCATTCAAGCTTTGTGCCACAGATGGATGCTGTTCCCCCAACCGCTCTTTGTATATGGCTAAAGCTTGTTTTAGAAGGGGTTCGGCATCACCGTATCTTCCCTGGTTTGAGTACAAATTAGCCAAATTATTCAAGCTTTGTGCCACAGATGGATGCTGTTCCCCTAATCGCTCTTTGTATATGACTAAGGCTTGTTTTAAAAGGGGTTCCGCATCACCGTACCTTCCCTGGCTTGAGTACAAATTAGCCAAATCATTCAAGCTTTGCGCCACAGATGGATGCTGTTCCCCTAACCGCTCTTCGTATATGGCTAAGGCTTGTTTTAAAAGGGGTTCCGCATCACTATCACTGAACTTTCCCTGGCTTGAGTACAAATTAGCCAAATCATTCAAGCTTTGTGCCACAGATGGGTGTTTATCTCCCAACAGCCATTTTCTCATAGCTAAAGCTTGTTTATACAAGGGTTCCGCATCACCGTAACTTCCTTGGTTTGAGTACAAATTAGCCAAATCATTCAAGCTTTGTGCCACAGATGGATGTTGGTCTCCCAACAGCCGTTTTTTCATGGCTAAAGCTCGTGTATATAGAGGTTCCGCATCACCATACCTTCCCTGGTTTGAGTACAAATTAGCCAAATCATTCAAGCTTTGCGCCACAGATGGATGCTGGTCTCCCAACCACCCTTGGTATATGGCTAAAGCCTCTTTTAAAAGGGGTTCGGCTTCACTGTACATTCTATGCTTTGAGTATAAATTAGCCAACTGAGTTAATTGGTATAAATTAGGCAAATCATTATTCAAGCTAGTTGTCACAAATGGAGGCAAGCTAAATGTCACAGATGGACGCTGGTTTTCCGGCAGCCGTTTTCCCATAGCTAAAATTTTTAGAAACGATGCATCTAAATAAATGCCCTCTTTCTGCTGCTGGTAGGAAACAGTCAAATTATTTAATCTAGTTGCCTCAGATGGATGCAGGTTGCTCAACAACCGTTTTCTAATGGCTAAAACTTGTTGATATAGAGGTTCGACTTCACTGAACCTTCCTTGGTGATTGTACAAATTAGCCAAATGATTCAAGCCTTCCACAAATATAGCCAAATGATTCAAGCTAGAAACTATATCTGGATTTTGTTCAACCAACAACCGTGTTCTACTAATGTGTAAACCTATTGAAAATAGGATTTGGGCATCAATGTACCTTCCTTGGCGAGTGTAAAAATCAACCAAATGCTTCAAGCTAGAAACGACATCTGGATGTTGTTCACCCAACAACCGTTTTCTGATGGCGACTAGAGCTTTTATATATAGATTTTCGGCATCAATGTATCTTCCCTGGCGATTGTACAAATTAGCCAAATGATTCAAGCTTTCTGCAACATCAGCATGTTCCTTACCTAACACCTTGATGCGAATATCTAATGCCCTTTTTGCCAGGGGAACTGCTTCACCATATTGACCTTGCTCGTATAGCTCAATTACCCTTTTATTCAATCGCTGTGCTTCTGCCAATTCATTAGATTGAGTATTAGCAGCAGGAGTATTCTGCCCCATTATTGGTGCAGTGTTTATCCCCACCCAACTGGTAATTACCAACAAACAAATAAAAAAAATGTAGGGAGAAAAATTCTTGTTAACACCAGAACCCACACAAGGTTTATTATGTCTTGGTTTACTCATTCCCCCATGGTCCTCCTTATAGATATAGTGCTATGTAATTAGGGCACGGACATTGCTTAAACAGTAAACTTATTACTTGTTACTTACACTACACATTTCTTTTCCCTTGGCGATCGCTAAATGCATTACAAACATTTAAAGCAAACACAGCACTTAGTATTATTATGAGCTGGAAATGCCAAATGTAGATTTCAAATGAGAACTTCTGAGGGTGAGCACTAGCCATCACTGTATCATCGTATGTATGCTCCAAAATACTGATGTGATATAGGATTGGCACAATTAATGGAACCAACAGAAGTAATTCTTCAGCCCTATCAAGCAGCAATTGACAAACTAAAACAAGCTGGACAAGAGATTACAGCACAAGAAGTACTAGACATCTTAAATGCTAGAGATGCTTTACAAAGGTTGTTAGATAAAACACATATTCCTACTGACAGCTTAAAGCAAGTAATAGATTTAGACACCATACTCCGGGAAAAAGCCGAACAGATTGTTACAAATATCAAAATAGAACAATTACAAAGGTGGCGAGACAGCGTACATCCACCAGTGGAAGCGTGGTGGTGGTATTTAGAAAAGATTTTACCAACCCACAAATGGGACCGCTTAGATTGGCTGTGGAAAGGTGGGACAGTCGTAGCTTGGACAGTAAATCTGAGTTTGCTGGTAAATCTGGGAACTCGGTTTTTTGGCAGTGGGGGAGTGGGTTTAGCAGGAGCTTCAGCCATAATCTTGCCAAGTCTAATTGCTCTATTACAAGCAAGTAGTGAATTAACCACAGCAGGGAAACAAGGGTTTGAAAAAATACTTAATAAATTGAATATTCCCTTACATTGGCGCGAAGAAGTGCGCTTGGGTTCAACTGCACTAATGTCAGTAATATTATTTGGCTTTTGGTTTTCTTTGCCCCAAATCTCCAAAGTATACAATCGAAGTGGAATCAGTGATTATAAGCAAGGAAAATTAGGAGCAGCGGAACAAAATTACCTACAAGCAATTTCATTAAATACAGATAATTTAGAAGCTCATTACAACTTAGCAAATATTTATGAAGATTTACAAGACTTAGATAAAGCACAAAAACATTACCAAATTGCGGTTAAGGGAGAATTTCCCCAAGCCTACAACAACTTAGCTCGTTTATACATTCAGAAAAAACAATATTCTCAGGCGTTTGTCTTACTCAAAAGAGGTGTGGATGTAGTAGAGAAAACATATGATTTACCCGAAGTTAGGTATAGCTTGTATAAAAACTTAGGTTGGGCGAGGTTCAAACAATCGAGATACCAAGAAGCACAAAAGTATCTGCTTGTAGCAATTGAAATTGCCCAGGAGCCAGACAAAGCACAGTTTATCCGGAATCGTGGGTCTGCCTATTGTTTATCAGCTCAGGTACTAGATAGCCAAAAACCAGGAAAGGGCATTGAACAATGGCAAAAATGCTGTCAATTAGCTGATACAAAAGATCCAAATGAAGATAAGTGGTTGCATCTGGGTGAAAAACAGTTAAAAAAGGTAGGGAAAAAATGCGAAAAAGTAGAAGATGGCATCAGTTAATTGTAATCTTTTTGACTGTAGGTGCCATTACTATTACCACCCCTGTATTCAGTTTTCCAAATCCCTTTAATTTAGGAGGTTTGAACTTGATTATGGGAATACAAGGAAAAGTCTGGTTTAAACGGGATGGAGGTAGTAAGTTTCAACCAGCATCTATGGGTACTTTTTTAAAATCATCAGATAGGTTGCGTTTAGGGAGTGGATCATCAGCAAAAGTTATATGTCAAAATTTGAAGCTGAAAGAAATTAAGAAAAAAGGGGTATTTCCAGTTTCCCAGACTTGTTTAGCTCAATCAAACTCAAAACCAAATTTAGTCAGACCGAATATAGATTTAGTTTCTCCACGTGGACCAAAAGACTTTAATATTCCCTATGTGCTCAGTCCCCGTAACTCCAATATTTTGGATGAAAAACCGACTTTACGTTGGCATCCGGTTGAGGGAGTAAGCAGTTATACGGTGGAGGTATCTGGGGGAAAGGATGCCACATGGAGATGGACAAAGCAAGTAAAACAACCATCTGTGGTATCTGTGGTATATGATGGACAACCCTTAGAACGAGGATGGAATTACTGGGTGACAATTAAAGCCAATGGTTTATCTACTAGGGTTAAAGATACTCCCAGGTTCAGCTTACTCAAAAAAAAGCATATTCAGAAGATAAAGGGTGAAGTGGCTCAATTACAGCAATCGTCTTTACCACCAGAGCCAAAAACTATAGCATTAGCACATTTATATAGAACTAATAACCTCAATAGTCAAGCAATTGAGTTGTTGGAAGGATTAGTTAAACAAGGGAGTAAAACCACCGCCGTTTACCAAGATTTAGGTTTTCTCTATTGGAAGGTAGGTTTACATCAATTAGGGAAACAACGGTATTTAACGGCATTAAAGCTAGTAGAGACAGAGAAAAACCAGGAAGGGAAAGCTCAGATCCAAGAAGGCTTGGGGAAAGTATCAAAAAGATTAGGGGATTCTCAAGAAGCATTGAAGTGGTTTGAAGGGGCAAGAAATAGTTATGTTGAGCTGGGTGGTGGATATCAACAAAAAGTAGAGAAGTTGGAGGAGGAATTAAAAGAACTCCAGGGGAGGTTGGGATGATGATTAACCTAGGAGTTCAAGAAGGTGATTGGAGGGTGATGGGAGAATGAATACACAAAAGAAGGTTTGTTTCCCCTACACCCCATGGCCTAAATTCTACACCCTTTTTATTTGTTTGTTGGTAATTACCAGTTGGGTGGGGATAAACACTGCACCAATAATGGGGCAGGATACTCCTGCTGCTAATACTCAATCTAATAAGTTGGCAGAAGCGCAGCGATTGACTCAAAAGGTATATCAACTATACCAACAAGGCAAGTATGGTGAAGCAGTTCCCCTGGCAAAAAGGGCATTAGATATTCGCATCAAAGTGTTAGGTAAGGAACACGCTGATGTGGCAACTAGCTTGAATGATTTGGCAGCGTTGTACGACAGCCAGGGAAGGTACGGTGATGCCGAACCCCTATATAAACAAGCTTTAGCCATGAGAAAACGCCTCTTGGGACAGGTGCATCCACATGTGGCAACTAGCTTGAATAATTTGGCTTTCTTGTACTCACGCCAGGGAAGGTACGGTGATGCCGAACCCCTATATAAACAAGCTTTAGCCATGAGAAAACGCCTCTTGGGACAGGTGCATCCACATGTGGCAACTAGCTTGAATAATTTGGC
>JASJCX010000301.1 GCA_030065255.1 Calothrix sp. MO_167.B42
CTGAGGGCTTTACAAGCTTGGGTTCCCGAATAATCAAATTCGCAGGCTTGTCCAATGATAATTGGACCAGAACCCAGGAGGAGAATTTTTTTGATGTCATCACGACGGGGCATATGCGTTGCTGTGGAGTAGGGAAATAGAAGTCCTGATTATTTTACCTGAATCACTGTAAGTCCCCTAGATAACTTCTTGTGGGATGGGCATCCTGCCCGTCCTTGTATTATTAACACGCAATCAATTTTTGGATATTTTTTTTAATGAGTAAAAATTATGAAATGAACTGCATTGTATTATGGCTTTACCAATTAGGTGAAAAAATTGTTGAATACCAAAACCAATGGATAGTAAGTTAATTATTTTTTATGCCATAACATAAATATGATAATTAAAACATAGTATTAAAAAGCAGAGAGTATTTTATCAAATAATCTCTGCCTCGATTCAATAATTATGTAAAATTTGTATCCAAAATTGACCTTAAATCAAAAGTATAACCCTTGAAAATTCTACCAGAGCTACTTTACTAGTTATGGGCAGGTTGTACGAAACCTAAGGTTAGACTATCCTTAGCCAGGAAGTGATGTAAATGGTAAGCTCTCTCTTCAGTTTTGAGGAGAATTTGTTCGTATAA
Source organism: Calothrix sp. MO_167.B42 (assembly GCA_030065255.1). GTDB lineage: Bacteria > Cyanobacteriota > Cyanobacteriia > Cyanobacteriales > Nostocaceae > Calothrix_A. The sequence goes on from JASJCX010000301.1 coordinate 632, forward strand.
ATAGCGCGTACCTCTATCCCCTAAACTTTCAGCTTGAGCAGCTTGACGACGAATAAGATGAATTATTTGTTGCTCTGCTTCCAAGTCATGTTCTACCATCTGACGACAGGAATAAATTCCATCAGATTCTTGCTCAAAGCAGCATAATTCCGCTAATTTGCTAAATGTAGCAGCTGGTACACCCCCTAATCCATTCAACCGTTCTCCAATTTCATGGATATGATCCCGCACTTCTTGACAACTGTCATTAAAGAAATCATGTAGGGGGGTAAACTCTGCACCTTCAACCACAAAATGATGTTTTTGGTATTGTAAGTAAAGTCCTTGAAAACTCGCTAAGACGATATTAAATCCTTCACATACGGGTTCAGTTGTGCCTTTTTCTAACAAAATGGGATTGTCAGAAATTTGACCAAAAGGTTGTATTAAAGTTGTTGTTTCAGACATGGCTATTCTCTCAATATTAGTTATTATTTGCTATCTATTTTGCTCTTATATACTAGCACCTTAAAACTAAAAATCGTATCAAACTTAGATTAAAAATTATTGATATTTTTCCTTTACATTTTCCTATTAATTGGGTTCGTTAAGTATATTTGTGGGAAATACTTCCATAGAATTATATCTGTTATTCACGCCATTGGGAGTACTAATCAAGTAAATGTAAATTCACTATTGGGAATACTAATCAAATAAATGTAAATGTACAGATTAATACTGCAAAATTTTCCTTAATTGAGATTGATACATCAAAATGATTAATTCTGCGATCGCCAATACTTTACTAGGTATGCCAAAGCATCCGTAAACCATCACCCGAATTCCAATCAGTGCAAAGAAAATTACTTCCCTGACTGGCTTCTAGCTGTGCTAGTGACTCAAAATGTAAATAAAATTTAATTTTTTTTTTGAATTTTGTTGAGAAAAGTTTGCACCTAGGGTAACCTAGTATGGAGAGCTAAATTACTACTTCTACTTATTAATAGAGTGGAAGACCTTATTGTTAATGCAAGTAATTATACTTTGGAGGGTACTTTGGAGGTAAATCAGGAAGAAGTAAAAGGACAGCAGATAGTTGATGTGGATTGGTTAGATCGTTGGGCAGTTTATCGACGCTTGCAGGAACTAGAAATTCCTTGTTGGTGTGAAACGAATCAACCATTAACTGTGCAGATTCACGATCCTGTGGCGTTGATCCAAGTATGGAGTGTAATTAGACACTTTAGTACCTCCCGCCAGCAAAAGATTCAGATACTAAGCAAATGCTGGCAGCAAGATTTATAAACACTGATGCGAGTAGAGAATATATCTAAAACCATGAGTAATTCCCGCACTTCCGAAGTATTAGACTTGATTGTCGAAGGACGTTTGATTGACTTTGTCATTAAGGATGGATACAAATTAAAAGGCTTACAGATAGAAACCGTTGAAGGAGAGGTTTATGTAAAGTTAGCCAAACATTTGCGAATAAACTTTAACTGGATGTTACCCGTAGGAACTCCCTTGCGAGCTTATGGGGAGAAGAAACTGGATAGCAAGACTGGCTGCGTGAAGTTTAAGGCCCAACGGGTGATAATGGCAGGGGAAGTCGATCGTGTATTGGCAAAAGTATCCCCATCTGCCAATTTGACTCCCCCCTCCACTGTGAATGAAGTCAAACCCAAACCAGCAAAAACTGAGACTATTTTGGTATGTAGAAAGTCTGATTGTATGAAGCGGGGTGGGAAAAAATTATGTCAGGTTTTACAAGCAGAAATTAGCGATCGCGGTTTAGATAATCATGTAACAATTAAGGGTACTGGTTGCATGAAAAGCTGTAAGGCTGGGCCAAACCTAGTAATGCCAGATAAAACTCGCTACAAACGGATTCAAGCGGCGGAAGTTCCTGCCTTAGTAGACAAGCATTTTGCCAATACAAATAGTAACTCCCAGGAACATTATGTCCCGGAAGTGGATATAACCAATACAACAACTAATGCCAGTCTTGACACTCTGCGCTCTAAAGAGACGCAGATTCTTTAAGAATATCTTAAAAGGAATAGTCAAATATCCCTCTAGACGCTCAAAACAGCTACCGATAAATCAATACTGCAATTGCGCTTACTTTTATTGTTTTCCGAGTCCATCACTGTGTCAGTTAGATACGCAAGGGCAACCTGCTATTACTTGCTCGTCTAGTCGTTTCGCACTCTGTACGTTCGGTTCTTCGTTGCAGGAATTTCACCTTACTAGGAAATGCTTCTTCGCGTAGATGGTTATTCTTACTCACCAGAATATTTTACCACGGCAGTTCAAACTGCCCGTATCGATTTTCCACTTTTCTTGCCTTCCATCTGGGGCATAAATTAATTTGCTGAGGGTTGGTGTGAAAATAATCTGAACAGATTTTATATGGAAGCGAAATACAAAATCTGTTTCAGATAAAATTTGTCCAGCTTATACCATTTTGGATTTTAGACTTCGTCGTGAGCTCAGTCGAACGATTTTAGATTTTAGATTTACTGATTGTGAAAGAGTTACTAAATAACCTCAGTTCGGGTTAACTCATAACCCCGAATATCCGCCTAGGAATTAATTCCTAGGCTCAAAGATAAAGTCTGATAAATCAGACTGGAAAAGATATCCACAGCGCGTTTTAACCTGGTTGGTTTATTAGCGATTCGGCTACGCTCATCGCTAAGCCTTGAAATTTATTTGGTAGGTGGGAATGTGGGCAATCACGAGATTGCACCAATCAACTAGCTCAAAACATACCAGAATCAGTACAATAGGAATTTCAGCTGATCCCGAACTCAGGTTAAATAAGCTTTTCTTGCTTTCCATCTGTCGCAATCATGTTTCAAATTGGTATTATTTTTACGCCTCATTCAATTACAGCGATACAATCAATTTCCACTAACACATCTTTAGGTAAACGGGATACTTGTACGCAGGCGCGGGCGGGTGCTGTGGCTTCATCAAAATACTGGCCATAAATACCATTGACTGCGGCAAAGTCATTCATGTCTGCAAGAAAAACAGTTGTTTTAACTACTTGCTCAAAGGTGGCTCCCCCAGTTGTCAAAATTGCCTGCAAATTTGCCATTACTTGCTGAGTTTGTTGCTTGACATCCCCCTCACCAATAATAGTTCCTGTGCTGGGATCGAGGGCAATTTGTCCAGCTACAAAGAGCATTTTACCAGTGGCTGCGATCGCTTGATTATAAGCTCCCACTGGTGCAGGTGCATTATCTGTGCGAATAATTGTTTTTTCCATATTCTCCTATTAACCTAACCTGGGACGAATCCCATAATGGCGATATTGCCAATAATCCCGCAAAATCCGGTCATGGTCAAAACATAAATTACTAGGTACGCGCCAAGGCTCAAAAATACCTACATCTTTGGCATCATCCCCCGCCACAGGTTCCCCGGTGGCTGTAGCTAAAAATACCATACTAATAGTATGCTGACGTGCATCTCGCTTGGGGTCAGAATATACCAAAAATTGTGATATTAGCTCTATGTGTAAGCCAGTCTCTTCCAAAGCTTCCCGTTTTGCGGCTACCTCTATGGTTTCCCCATAATCCACAAAACCACCGGGAATTGCCCAACCCAATGGTTGATAGTGGCGTTCAATTAAAATAATCGGTCTATGGGGGCGATCGATTAGTTCAATGATAATATCAACAGTGGGAGCAGGATTTTTATAAACCATAATCAATATAGGAGAAAGGGTAGAGTTTGTGCCTCTATTTTTCTATTGTTTTTATCATCAAAAACTCCAGATGCAAGAATTTTAAACCTAAAATCCTAATTCCCTTATACTTATTCCCCAAAAAATAGCCTAAAACCATTGATAAATCAATATTTTATAGTTATTCAGCAGATCCTATTTATATCTATTCACAAAAATTTTGTCATAATTTAAACTAATCCCCTATAATCCAAAATCCAAAATCCAAAATCCAAAATCCAAAATCCAAAATTGTTAATCTCCAATAATCTAAAATCCAAAATCTAAAATCCAAAATTGTGATAAATTCTTGGGGAAACGAATCCTAATAGTTCAGGTTAAACATGCCTTTTCCTAGAGCCAGTGGTATTTTGTTACATCCCACCAGTTTTCCCAGTCGCTTTGGCATTGGAGATTTGGGAGCAAATGCCTACCAATTTATAGATTTTCTGAAAAAAAGTTACCAACAATATTGGCAAGTACTACCATTAGGACCAACGGGTTTCGGTAATTCTCCTTATATGTGCTACTCAGCTATGGCAGGTAATCCTTTGCTGATTAGTCCAGAAATCCTCAAGGATGAAGGCTTGTTAACGGAAGCAGATTTTACTAATTTACCAGCTTTCCCAGAGGATAAGGTAGATTACGAACTAGTTGTAGAACAAAAAATACCCCTGCTCAAAAAAGCTTGTGCCAACTTTAGAGAAAATGCAACTCCCGAACAACGACAGGGGTTTGCAAATTTTTGTCAGAGTAAAGCTTACTGGTTAGATGATTATGCCTTGTTTATGACCCTTAAGGATCATCAACAAGGTGCTAGTTGGCACCAGTGGGAACCGGAACTAGCACAACGCCAACCCCAAGCTATAGAAGCAATCAAATTAAAGTTAGTAGGTGAGCTTTTCTACCACAAGTTTCTCCAATATGAGTTTTTCCGCCAGTGGTCAGAATTAAAAAAATATGCTAATAAATGCAGGGTCAATATCATTGGTGATATTCCCATTTATGTAGCCCATGATAGTGCTGATGTTTGGGCAAATCCAGATATTTTTGCCTTGGATGAAGAGACTGGAGAAGTCTCACTGATGGCGGGAGTACCACCAGATTATTTTAGCGCCACTGGTCAACTATGGGGAAATCCCGTTTATAACTGGGAAGAACTGCAAAAACAAGATTTCCACTGGTGGATACAACGCTTTGAAGCCATGCTGGACTATGTAGATATTATTCGTATCGATCACTTCCGGGGTTTTGAAGCTTATTGGACTGTACCCCAAGGGGAGGAGACAGCAATTAATGGTGAATGGGTTGAAGCACCAGGGGAAGAGTTATTTAACACTATTAGAGACAAATTGGGTAAGCTACCCGTACTAGCAGAAGATTTGGGTATTATTACCCCAGAAGTGGAAGCACTGAGGGATAAATTTGAGTTTCCGGGGATGAAGGTTTTACAATTTGCCTTTGGTTCAGATCCCGGTAATCCTTTTTTACCCTTCAACATCCCTCGAAATTGTGTCATTTACACTGGAACCCACGACAATGATACAACCGTTGGCTGGTTTAATCAGGCTGGTGATTACGAACGCAACAACCTGTTAATGTATTTGGGTTGCATCAGTCCTGATGGTGTTCATTGGGATTTAATTCGCCTAGCTTTAACTTCTGTAGCCAATCAAACGATTGTGCCTTTACAGGATATTTTTGGCCTGGGAACTGAAGCAAGGATGAATTTTCCTAGTAAAGCTGAAGGTAATTGGAATTGGCGTTATCAGGCAGATATTTTCACCACAGAAATTAGTGAAAAGTTGAAAAATTTGACTCACTTGTGTGGGCGCGCACCCCAACCCCAGCCGGAATCGGAATCGGAATCGGAATTGGGTGATGAGGGGATGAGGAGATGAGGAGATGAGAAGTCAAGACACATCATCCCATCATCGAATTAGATTGGTGTAGTTTGGGTTTCCTCCCTTAACCCAAATACCAAAAACTTTGTTACTAATAGCTAGTACTCCACCACATTAGTTATGAGGGGATTTGTAGTTGGGCTTTAGCCCTTATTAATCCCAAAATATAATGCGCTAAAGCGCTACTACGAAAACTTTTACCC
>JASJCX010000020.1 GCA_030065255.1 Calothrix sp. MO_167.B42
GATGATAAATTGGTGGCTCGTAAACTTTTAGAAAAGAAACTTGGTTGCGAAGATGAGGTCAATTTACAAAAACTGCAAATTTCCCTAGAGGTGCTGGAGCAAATTGGTCTCTTATCAAAGGAAAGGGGTAAGTTTCGGCGAATACCAGAAGAAGAGTTAATTGAAGCCAAGTTACGTTGCTCCAGTAAAGGCTTTTGCTTTGCCATTCAAGATATAGAAGGAGCAGAGGACATTTATATCCGTGAGAGTCATCTGAGTAATGCTTGGAATGGCGATCGCGTGTTAGTAAAAGTGTTAAAGGAAGGTAGCCGCCGCCGCTCTCCCGAAGGGGAAGTCAAACTGATTTTAGAACGCTCTAACCACACTTTACTTGCCCGGATTAAGCAAGTAGAAGGTGGATATCGTGCCGTTCCTTTGGACGATCGGTTATTGTTTGAATTAAAAATCCAAGAAAATGGGATTAATTTGGATGATGCCATCGATCATCTCGCCCACGTGGAAGTCCTACGCTATCCCTTAGCTCAGTATCCCCCCATTGGTAGGGTAGTACAAATCCTGGGCAGTGATGCTGAGGCGGCGGCGGATATAGATTTAGTTACCTGTAAACACGATCTATCCCGTAATTTTTCCGATGCGGTAGAAGCCACAGCTTCCAAGTTACCCAAAAAGCTATTAAAAGCAGACCTGAAAGAACGGTTGGATTTACGTAATTTATTTACTTTTAGCATTGCTAGAAGCCATGGTGACGACAATGTGGTAGAAAATGCTTGGACTTGGCAGGAAACCGCCGATGGCAAACTACTCTTGGCTTGTCACATTGCTGATGTTTCCCACTACGTACAACCAGATGAAATTCTCGATCGGGAAGCTATCAAACGCGGACGCTCTGTATACTTGGGAGAATTGGTACTACCCATGTTACCTGATGGGGTGGCAGAACGTTGTTCCTTAGTGCCAAAAAGCGATCGTTTAGCCATTTCCCTGTTGATTACCATCGATCCCGACTCCCATGAAATCATCGGTTGGGAAATTCAACCCACTGTAATTAAAATAGACAAATCCATTAGTGAAGCAGATGTAGAAGCTGCTTTTGAAGGCAAAACAACAAAAGCCACCAAAAACTTCCCCGAATTGGTCGAAATACTCCCACAAATCCAAGCCTTTGGTAAATCTTTAACCAAGCAAAGGCTCGATCGTGGCAGCCTACAACTTAACTTACCACCAAACCAAAATCCCTACTATGATGAAGGAATTTTTGGCTGTGTGATAGAGCATGATTCACTTGTGCGTTCCTTAATCACAGAGCTAGTGCTACTGGTAAATCAACTAATTGGCAGCCAATTTAACGCCCTAGGAGTTCCTGCTATTTGGAGGATGCAAGGAGTTCCCGATCCCGAAGATGTCCAGGAAATGCTGAAATTGGCAATTAATTTAGGGGTGGATCTCACATTAGATCCAGACATTGACATTCAACCCTTAGATTATCAACACTTAACCAAAGTATTTGCAGAATCTGCATCGGAACAAGTCTTAACCTATCTTTTGCAAGATACCCTCAAGCCGTCAACCTATACCACCAACCACAGTCCCCACTTTGGACTAGCACTACCCCAGGGTTATATTCACTTTACCGCTCCCTTGCGGCGCTACTCCGATTTACTCATGCAAAGGGTATTACATACCATTGTAGAAAACGGACGCGATCGCCGCAATACTAGAGTTAAAGAACGAGTCAAATTGCTTGCCTCATCCTGTCATGGTGAAATTAACTGGAATGTCCTAGCACCAGAATTGCAGCAAGAGTTGCACAGCGATTTGAACCGAGTGATTACTCAAATCAACGATCGAGAAAAAGAAGTTCAGGAAGCAGAAGCGGATTTAGCTGGACTACAAAGGGCATCGTTGATGAAACAACGCATAGGTGAAGTGTTCAACGGTGTGATTACTGGGGTTCAATCCTATGGCTTTTTCGTAGAAATTGAAGTTCCTCCCCAAGAATTGCAAGCTAGCACCAGCATTCCTTTAAGGGTAGAAGGATTAGTGCATGTCAGCTCCCTCAAAGATGATTGGTATGAATACCGTGCCAGACAACAGGCATTGTTTGGGCGCAAAAATCGTGCCTCTTATCGATTAGGGGATTGTGTGGCTGTGCAAGTTAAAAGTGTAGACTACTACCGCCAACAAATCGATTTGGTGACTGTGGGTAGTGATGGTATTGCCATCGATAAAGACAATGATAATTCAGATAATTACTTTCCCGACGATATGGATTCTGATGAACTAGAATCATATCTTGAGGATGAATAAGGAGTCAACAACTCAGGGCTTAAGCCACTGAGCTTGCTGGCATTATAGTTTGAGGCTCTTAGTTGACCAGACTCAGGATTTAATTCCTATGTTTAGAGCAAGAGCTAAAGTTCATACCTTGGGATGCGTAGCCAGTTCCAAGCTCTATAACTGGAAGATTAAATAGGTGTAAATGAGTTAAGCCAGTGTTTTTCAGATATGCCGACTTTAAACTTTGTCAAGGCTAACATTACCAAGTGCGGATTAACCATCCATAAAAAAAGAAAAATGCCACGGTGGTTAAAACCACACGTGGCGTTTTTCCTCCCAGCTTGAAAAAGACTGGGTTTCCCCCATACCGCGTGTTCTGTATGAACATATCAAGGGGAATTATTTCGCTAAACAATTCCCCTTGATTTATTATTTGCAAATTTTCCCCAATCTTTTTATTCAGTGTTAAATCATAATAAACCCCTAGTTTTGGGAGTATCAGGTGCCTCTGGTCTAATTTATGCTGTTCGTGCCCTAAAATTTCTTTTAGCAGCCGATTATGAAATTGAATTAGTCGCTTCCAAAGCAACCCATATAGTTTGGCAAGCCGAACAAAATATACGTATGCCTCCAGAACCAACTCAACAAGAGCAGTTTTGGCGACAGCAAGCCGGTGTGGAAACCGCAGGTAAGTTACACTGTCACCCTTGGGGAGATGTGGGTGCCAATATTGCCAGTGGCTCTTTTCGTTGTCTAGGGATGATAGTGATGCCATGCAGTATGAGTACTGTGGCCAAGTTAGCTGCTGGTTTAAGTTCAGATTTATTGGAAAGAGCTGCCGATGTGCAGATTAAGGAAGGCAGGAAGTTAGTCCTTGTGCCTCGGGAAACTCCTTTTAGCTTAATTCACCTGCGTAACTTAACTACCTTGGCAGAAGCAGGGGTACGAATAGTCCCAGCAATTCCTGCTTGGTACCACAATCCTCAAACGATTGAAGATTTAGTTGATTTTGTTGTTGCTCGCAGCTTAGATCAACTGGATATTGACTGTATCCCAATTCAACGTTGGCAAGGTAGATAAGTTGTCACGCGTTTAAGTTGTATATGTGTGTTTGATTGACAAAACGTTAAATCTTCTTTCTCCCGTTCGGCTGAGCTCACGGCCGAAGCCTGCCCCTGCCCCCTGGGATTGGATATACAAACTAGTGTTGACAAGTCGCGGTGTGAGCGATCCCCGACTTCTTAAAGAAGTCGGGGATCTGTTGCCCCTCATAACTAATGTGGTGGAGTACTAGATACTTGACACTCTCCGGGCTAAAGCCACGGAGATTCTTAAGGTATCACTACCTTAATATCCTGATATTTCAGGTTCCCAGGCTCAACACGTTTGCCACAAGGGCGTGCTGATATCTCTTCGGTGGTTCTTTCGGGCGTAAACTTTCCCCCAGCCCGGGGGTAGGTTTTAAAGTCTTGTACTGACTGGCTATATTCTACCATTCACAGCACCTTCAGGTGCAACTTGTTCTACACCCACCGCCTAAAGTGCGGATGAGATTGATTTAAAAAAAATCAATCTCATCCTCGGTGGTTTTGAACTTCGACTAGCACCTATAATCGCCGGGGACAAGGAGACAAATTTCACCTCATCACTTCAATGTCTCTCCATCACCGTATTTAACCCTCTTGTGTCACTCGCAAAAAAGATAAAAATAAATACAGTTGGTAAAAAAAATAAGAATTTTTAATTTTTATTTAACGAGATTAATTAAAGAGAGTTTATCAAGAATTGCTTACTCCATGGGAAAAAATGGCATACTTTAGAAGTTGTCAGCTTTTAAATTACCGAATTTACGGAGAGGGATGTCCGTCAGGGCAGGGTGAGGCGCATGTATTTTATTTCATCTTAAATCCTAAAGTATCACTATTTATTTAATTCTCTCCCTGTTCCCTGTTCCCTGTCCCCTATCCCCTATCCCCTGCCTCCTATTCCCAACTTCCTCAAAGTCCCTAATTCCATGACTGCAAGCCGCTTAATTTTATTATTGGCAGTAATAGTAATCTCGACAATTTTGTTAGTGCAAAATTGGTCACCAGTCCTATCCCTAGTGTTTTTGGGAATGAAGACTAGACCTTTGCCATTAGCAATATGGATAGTCCTCAGCATCAGCACTGGTGCTTTGACATCTTGGTTGATTGCCACTTTACATCAATTACCCAATTATTTGGGCAGTCAAACACAACCAAGCCCTTCCCCTGGTAGTTATAGAGCGCCACGGGTACAGCATACTAGGCAAGAAGCTAAATTTAACACTGCTAATATTCCCAAAACATCCAAAAAACAAGACTCCAAAACTCAAGTTATAGAAGATGATTGGGACACAGGTATTAGCGAAGATTGGGGCTTTGATGAATCAACAGACAATCAAAGTACACAAAGGGATCAAAATCAGCCTGAAAAAGAGCCTCGCGATTACGAACGCCCCCAAAAATCATCTAAATCTGCTAATAGTAATCAATCTGATTCCGTTTATTCTTATAGCTCACGGGAACCAAAAAACACTGGAGTGGGGAAAACAGAATCCATTTATGATGCAGATTATAGAGTTATAATTCCACCTTATCAACCATCCCCAAAAAATCAACAAATCGATGATGATGACTGGGATTTTCTTGACGAAGATGGAGAAGAGGATGATTTTGATGATGACAAACCCTCACGGCGGTGAGTTGCTTACCGAAGAAAGGTAGAGGGCAGGAGGTTTTAGAAAATAATTCTTCCCTCTGGCAAAAGGGTTTAAAGCCCCCAAATTTATTTATGAAAAACAAAAAAATATGTATTTTGAGTAAATTTTTTTTACGAAACCTGGCATTGTTCTCTAGACTCCTGCCTTACCTTACCTGTCATAGCTGCTTCCTGCAAACTCATAAAAGCATTAAAGTCTTCTATTTCATAACGCCTAGCTAACAATTGTCGCAGTTGATTTTCTGCTTCTAAGGTCAAATAACCAGTTGCTAAAGCACTACGCACAACATCACGAATCCGAATCATGATTAACACCTCACTCACATATTACTTACTCAGGATTAATTTAGATGAGACATACATTCACCTTTTGTTATGTAAACGTTAGTAGCAAACTTAATTTCCCCTTTCTCTTACCGAGCACGTGAGACATTTTTGCACCTTATTACTAACAATCGGTTCACAATTTTTGATCGATGAGGCACTTGCCTAAGTATCTGCTGCTAAGATAGTCTACCCGAATGGCTAGGTACATTCAGTGTTTCACATGGCGATCAAGTTATTGATTGAAGTTGTTGATTGGTTGATATTAACCTGTACACCCATAATAATTTTATTTTTTGAGAGAGTTTTAACCATTGGTATTGACCCCCAGAATGTCAATAAAGTTTCACAAAATATTTTTTAAAGTTCTAATAAATTCAAAAATACATGAAAACTAACTGACAAGTCACCTAACAAAAGTTAGTAAATTCGTTATAAATTTATGGTTGTTTTATTTTACCTTCAAGGAATAATCGTTAATATGTTGTATTAGGTACTTGGATATACGTAAGTAAAGATAATGGTATCTAGTTCAAATATAGAAGAAGAATTTGTAGAAGCCAAAAATAATTGGAACTTAGAAAAATTATACATAGATTTAGCATCATCTAAAGGTAAAGCTCTAACACCTGTGGAAAGAAAATTTCTCCGGGGCTTGTTATGTGGTTTGAGTCCGGCAGAAATTGCTCACATTGTCTATAAAACTCGCAGTAGCAGTACTGTTAGGGTTTATCTTTCTAATGGCTTGTATAAATATCTGGAGGAAATGCTGACTATTCAGGCAGGTAAAAGTATTAAAGTGAAAAACTGGAGCCATGTGACTCACCTGTTAGAAAAAGCAGGGTATAAAAAAAGCTGGCAACCTATGGACAAAATATCCAGTTTTGGGGTGGCGACAAATCAGGCAAAGGCGGACTCTGTAGTTGTGAAATCCTTTTCTGTGCAAGATTGGGGAGGAGCAATTGATGTGAGTTTGTTCCACGGTAGAGCTGCGGAAATGTCATTAATTACAGATTGGATCGTGGAACAGCATTGTCGTCTAGTATTAGTTTCAGGGATGGGGGGTATTGGCAAGACTGCTTTATCGGTGAAAGTAGCCCAACAGCTCCAGGAACAGTTTGATTATGTCATTTGGCGATCGCTAAATTTACTTCCTAGTTTAGATGAGCTGCTGGCCCAATTAATTCAGATTTTATTACCTGAACAGGAATTAAGTCCATCTATAACTCTGGCAGGAAAAATTACAAAACTTATTGATTGTTTACGTTCTGCCCGTTGTCTGATCGTTTTAGATGGTTGGGAGTCGGTTTTAGATAGTAATTGTCAGGTTGAAAACGAAGTATCTGCAAATACATTGAATCGTCAAGCAAATATTATAGATACTTCCCTGTATTTCTCTGCTCACATTGGCTATCGGCCAGATTATCAAGCTTATGGTAAGTTATTACAAACATTAACTAGTTCTCACCACCACAGTTGTGTAATTGTCACAAGTAGGGAAAAACCTCCCGAAATGTCTGTTTTAACAGGAGAGAAAACTCCTTTACGTTCCTTGAAATTAAGGGGATTAACACCAGCAGATGTAAACACCATTTTTATACAAAATGGCATAAGCAATATTTCGGGAAAAAAATATCAAATCATCCTCGATGTCTATGGGGGTAATCCTCTGTTTATTCAATTTGCAGCAAGTACCATACAAGAGTTATTTGCAGGGAATATTGATGAGTTTTTAGCTCAGGAAGCATTAATTTTTGGTAACATTCGCACAATTATAGAACAGCAATTTCAGCGATTATCTGAGTTGGAAAAGCAAATAATTCACACCCTTGCATTACACAACAATATCGGCTCCCTACAAGATATACAAACAGCTATATCTCCACAGGTGCCACAGAGATTAATTATGGAAGCAGTTGAGTTATTGCAAAAGCGATCGCTGATTGAAGGGCAAGCATCTGATTTATTCCTAACTCCAGTAATCACAGAATACATTATTGAGAGCTTAATCGAATCAACCTTACAATTTTGGGCGAATAAACCGGGTTATATGTTTTTTAATCGAGGATTTTTTACCAACCACATGAAAAATTATAAGAATACTCGTTGAAAACCCCAAAGTGAATTCCTAGTGTCAACCCTATCGCAATCCAACAATTTGAGGTAGATTGAGTGATTGAGGATGGATATTGTAGATAGCCCTCCACTTTTCACTCATAACTGGAGCCAAGGGACTAGTGAGTAGCGGATTGCAAGGAATCAACCTCTACCTAATTGGTATGATGGGTGCTGGTAAAACCACGGCGGGACAATTAATCGCGAAACATCTGGGCTATGGTTTTTTAGATACAGATCGGGTGATTGTCCAAGTTGCAGGAAAATCTATTAACCAAATATTTGCCGAATCAGGTGAAGCTGCTTTTAGGCAATTAGAGAGTCAAGTACTTTCAGAGGTTTGTGCTTACACCAAACTAACCATCGCTACTGGTGGAGGTATTATTACGAGTGCAAAAAACTGGAGTTATCTCCACCACGGCTTAACTGTATGGTTCGATGTTCCCCCAGAGCTACTGTATAAAAGATTGCTTGATGATAGTAGTAGACCATTATTAAAAGATGCCGATCCCCTAGGAAAATTGCGATCGCTCCTAGAACAACGACGACCCCTTTACGCCCAAGCAGATTTGCGGGTTACCATAGATGAAGAGAAAACTCCTGCAGAAATTGCCCAAGAGGTGATTGAGTTAATCCCCAGTGTATTGAAGGAGTGAAGGAGTGAAGTAATAAGTAATAAGTAATAAGTAATAAGTAATAAGTAAGTTTCCCTAATACTGTCAACTGTCAACTGTCAACTATCAACTCTCAACTGTCAACCGTCAACCGTCAACTGATAAACTGTCTAGAGCAGTTTTCACCGCCGACACCCTTTGATGATGGTCAACGATACAGAATACATTAGGCAAACTGAAGCCACACGGGTAAGAGTTCTCAGTGAGGCATTACCTTATATTCAACAATTTGCAGGTCGCACCGTTGTGGTTAAATATGGTGGTGCAGCTATGAAAGATAGTACTCTCAAGGATAAGGTCATCCGCGATATAGTTTTCCTATCTTGTGTTGGCTTAAGACCAATTTTGGTACATGGCGGTGGGCCAGAAATTAATAGCTGGCTGAATAAATTAGGTATAGAAGCGCAATTTAAAAATGGCCTGCGAGTTACAGATGCACCAACCATGGATGTGGTGGAAATGGTGTTAGTTGGTCGAGTAAATAAAGAAATCGTCTCCCTGATTAACCAAGCCGGTGGTCAGGCAGTAGGTATGTGTGGTAAAGATGGTAACTTAATTGTGGCTCGCCCCCAAGGTGAAGAAGGCATTGGTTTTGTGGGAGAAGTAAGCAATGTAGACACTAAAATCCTGGAAACCTTGGTAAATAATGGGTATATTCCCGTGGTTTCCAGTGTAGCCGCGGATGAAGAAGGACAGGCTTACAACATTAATGCTGACACAGTGGCTGGGGAAATTGCAGCTGCTTTGGGAGCAGAAAAGTTGATTTTACTCACAGATACACCAGGTATTTTAAAGGATTACAAAGACCCCTCGACTTTAATTCCCAAGGTTGATATTCAAGATGCAAGGAAATTGATTGCCGATGGAACAGTAGGTGGTGGTATGATTCCTAAAGTCAACTGTTGTGTGCGATCGCTAGCTCAAGGTGTAAAAGCAACACATATTATTGATGGTCGCATTCCCCATGCTTTACTACTAGAAATTTTTACTGATGGTGGGATTGGAACTATGCTGATTGGTTCCCAGTTTACGTCTTAAATATTGTGTCATATTAACTAAGCTTTTGTAATATCTTTCTTCTCATTAATTTTGATGGGTTGTGGGAATTTAGATCCCCGACTTCCATTCCCGTAATCTCTATGATGTGGGGAAATTGATTCAGAAGTTAGGGATATAACTTGCTTCCATCTTTTTTGTGTAGTATAATTGTAATACAAAAAGGTAAGCAAACAATACTATGTCTCTCTGACAAGTCTAGATAATTGTTTGCTTACCTGTTCATTATTTAACCAAAGGAAATAATCATGATTCCCCGAGAACGCGTCCGAAATATTGGTATATCTGCACACATCGATTCAGGTAAAACCACATTGTCGGAGCGAATTCTCTTTTACACCGGTAGAATTCATGCCATAGAAGAAGTACGGGGAGGTGGCAGAGGTGCCACAATGGACTTCATGCCCGAAGAAAAAATACATGGCATTACCATTACCTCAGCTGCCACCACCTGTCATTGGCAAGATAGTCAAATTAACCTGATTGATACCCCAGGACACGTAGATTTTACCATTGAAGTAGAACGCTCTTTACGGGTGTTGGATGGGGCAATTATGCTGCTGTGTGCAGTGGCGGGGGTGCAATCCCAATCGATTACAGTAGACCGCCAAATGAAGCGATATCGCGTACCCCGTTTGGCATTTATCAATAAAATGGATCGGGTGGGAGCAGATCCATTCCTTGTACTACAAGCCATGGAAGAACGGTTAGGGCTGAATGTGGTTTTACTGGAGTATCCCATTGGTAAAGAACATGATTTCCAAGGGGTAATTGACCTAGTGGAAATGAATGCTAACTACTACGGGGGAGAAAATGGAGAAAACTGGGAAAAACAGCCTATTCCAGATGAATTACTAGCACCAGCCCAACAAGCCAGGGAAAAGATGCTAGATACTCTGTCTTTGTTTTCCGAAGCAATGACAGAAATGCTACTAGAAGGTAAGGAGGTTCCCAAGCAGGTAATTTGGGATACCATCCGCCATGGCACCTTGAGTTTAGAAATTGTTCCTGTGCTTTTAGGTTCGGCCTTTAAGAATAAGGGTGTACAGAACCTATTAGATGCGATCGCTCTTTATCTCCCTTCTCCTGTGGATCGGCAACTAGTTAAAACTGCTGAGGGTGTAAGTCTTAATCCTTACCCTGATGCTCCCTTAGTAGCTGTAGCATTTAAGTTAACGGTTGAGTCCTTTGGCCAGTTGACTTACACCCGCATTTACTCTGGTACCCTCAAATCTGGGGATACGGTTTATAATTCCCGCACGGGAAAAAGGGTACATATCGGGCGCTTGGTGAGGATGCACGCCAACAAGCGGGAGGAAGTAGAAATTGCTGTGGCTGGGGATATCATTGCCCTAGTGGGTGTAGATTGTGCTTCTGGGGATACCCTATGTGGTGAAGAACCATTAGTTTCTTTAGAAGGGATGTTTGTCCCCGAACCAGTAATTACCCTGGCGATAATTCCTCAAAACCATGAAGATGAGGAGAAACTATCCAAAGCACTACACCGCTTTCAAAAGGAGGACCCCACATTTAAGGTAAGTGTCGATCCCGAATCGGGTTTAACTTTAATTTCCGGTATGGGGGAACTGCACTTGGAAATTTACATTGAACGTATGAAACGGGAATACAATGCTGTTGTTGATGTGGGGGAGCCAGCAGTTGCATATCGAGAAACTATTTCCACTCGGGCTGCTTTTGACTATACACTCAAAAAGCAATCAGGTGGTCCTGGGCAATATGCCCATGTGACTGGTTGGATTGAACCAAGTGAGTCAGAATTTGAGTTTGTCAGTCGAGTGACTGGTGGTGCAATTCCCAAAGAGTATATTCCTGCTTGTAAAAAGGGCTTCCAGGAAGGGATGGCCTCAGGACAACTAGCTGGTTATCCAGTTACCGGAGTCAAGGTAGTTCTGGACAGTGGTTCTTACCATGCCTATGATTCTTCGGAATTAGCATTTCGAGCCGCAGCACATCAAGCCTTTGACAAGGGATTTACCCGTGCCAAACCCCATCTTCTCGAACCAATAATGTTGTTAGAGGTGGAAACGCCCAACGAGTATATGGGTAAAATTCAGGGGGATATTGCTGCTCGCAGGGGATTGTTGTTAGGTTCTCAAACCATGGCCAATTACTCGATAATTCGGGCTGAAGTTCCCCTAGCAACAATGTTTAGGTATTCCACGGACTTACGTTCTCTGACTGCTGGCATGGCAACATCTTCTATGGAATTTGCTTGCTATCGTAGATGTCCACAATAATTTCTCCGTAGGGGCACGGCATCCATAATCTATTGGGTTATGCCGTGCCCTTTTCTTGATTGGATATGCGTGGGTTGAATGTCCGATGGTGGGGGGTAAGGAACCGCAGAGACGCAGAGAACACAGAGGGAATTAAGAGGAGAGGATGAGGCGTTTGATGCCATTTTTGAGCAAGGAGACATTGAAGTTTATCAGGAGAGCAAGGGAGTTGTTTGTCATTTTTAAGTATGAGATAGCTTGGGCTTCGTGGATGGAGGTTAATTTTTCTACAGCTTTTAATTCAACCACTAGGATATTACCAACTAGAAAATCTAATTCACCTTCGCCAACTGGATGACCCTTATAATTGATTGCTACACGATGCTTATAACTATGGGGAATACCCCGCATTTGAAACTCGAACCGCAAAGCCTGATGATACACTGACTCCAAAAATCCTGGTCCCAACAGCCGATGTACCTCAATTGCCGCACCAATTACCTCACCTGTCAAGCGACTCATCTCTCCCAACTCTCTTCCCTCTGCGCCCTCTGTGCCTCTGCGGTTCAATTCCATAAAACACCCACTCCACACAAAAAGGGATAGACAAATTGTCTATCCCCCAACAATAGCCTTAGAAAACCTATCTCTAGCTTAGGCTTTACAACTCAGGCTTAGGTAAATTATCAGTAAAGATTAAGTCCCAACAGTCCAAGAATTGATGTACTCAATTTGATCTGCTGTCAAAGAATCAATCTCAATATTCATTCCTTGCAACTTCATCCGAGCAATCTCTTCATCTAATTCCCGAGGAATGGAGTACATACCGGGTTCTAATTTACCCTTATTCTTCACCAAGTACTCACAAGCCAAAGCTTGGTTAGCAAAACTCATATCCATAACCGCGCTTGGGTGTCCCTCAGCAGCAGCTAGGTTGATTAAACGTCCTTCCCCTAAAACAACCACGGATTTACCGCTAGGTAGGCGATATTCCTCGGTGAAAGGACGAACATTCTTAACTTCTGTAGCCTTTTCCCTCAAGGATTTCAGGTCAATTTCAATGTCAAAGTGACCGGAATTACAAACAATTGCACCATCCTTCATCACATCGAAATGCTCAGAACGAATGACGTGCTTGTTACCAGTTACAGTCACAAACAAATCACCCAGAGGAGCAGCTTCCGCCATAGGTAATACCCGGAAGCCATCCATTACTGCTTCAATTGCTCTGATGGGGTCAATTTCGGTAACAATTACATTTGCACCCAGTCCCCGGGCGCGCATAGCTGTACCTTTACCACACCAGCCATAACCAACTACAACTGCTGTTTTACCTGCTAGGAGGACGTTGGTAGCACGGATAATACCATCTAAGGTAGATTGACCAGTACCATAGCGGTTATCAAAGAAATGCTTGGTGTCAGCATCATTGACGTTCATCGCTGGGAAGGTGAGAGCGCCATCTTTGAGCATGGCACGTAAACGGACAATACCTGTGGTGGTTTCTTCGGTGGTACCAATAATATCAGGTAATTGTTCCTTACGCTCTTGAGCCAAAGTAGCCACAACATCACTACCATCATCAATGATAATGTTGGGACGGTGATCCAAAGCGATTTCTACGTGACGCTTGTAAGTTTCGTCATCTTCACCTTTGATAGCGAAGACGGGAATTTCATGATCGGTGACGAGACAAGCTGCTACGTCATCTTGAGTAGATAGGGGGTTACTAGCAATCAGCAGGGCATCTGCGCCACCTGCTTTCAGTGCAATTGCTAGGTTTGCTGTTTCTGTTGTAATGTGAGAACAAGCCACGAGACGGAGACCAGCAAAAGGTTTCTCCTTTGCAAAGCGATCGCGGATTTGTTTTAAAACAGGCATCTCCCGTGCAGCCCATTCAATGCGCTGTCTTCCCAAGGGAGCTAGAGCGAGGTCTTTAACCTCGTGCTTTAATCGGGGAGTAGTTGCGGTCATTAAATAGTTCCTCAAACAATAAAAAATGTACGTAATTAATTTACGCACTTTACTAAGGTGTTGACACCCGTTAGCCAGAGAATCCCAGAGATTCTTGCTTTAGAGATAACTTTAACACACAAGTTGCCAAGGGAGCTTCCCACGAAATTGCCGTGATGAACTCATCATTGGGTCGGTTTTCCTCCCTTGTTCACTTTCCTATTTTGTTATTCTTGTTTTACCAACACCAAATTGGAAATATATTCCAACTCTACTCAATAGGGATGTCAAATCCCACTTCACAATAACTAGACGACTCCATACTGCCCTAAGATTACTGATTTCAAAAACCCAGGGGGAACGAGGAAAACAGAAGTAGAGAAGATGGGTAATCTTCCATCACCCAAAGGGGTTCTCTTACGTTATGAGAAAATAGTTGGAAATGAGAAAATAGCTTAGGCTAAACCTTCATGGGTAAATTTCTGATTGATACAGATACTGCTTCCGATGATGCCGTTGCTCTGATTATGGCCCATCGCTGGCACAATATAGAAGTAGAGGCAATTACCATTGTCAGCGGCAATGTAAATGTTGAGCAGGGGACTAAAAATGCACTTTATACCCTGGAAGTCTGTAATGCTTCTACACCCGTCTTTGTTGGTTGTAACAAACCCATGTTGCGAAAAGCTGTTTATGCTGATTGGTTTCATGGAGAAGATGGTATGGGTAATATGCACTACCCAGAACCCCAAAATAAACCGCGATCGCTCCACGCAGTTGATGTCATTATTGATACCATCAAATCTAACCCCAAGGAAATCACCCTTGTCACCCTTGGTCCCCTGACAAATATCGCCACAGCCCTGCTTCGTGCCCCTGAAATTGCCAGTTTAGTTAAGCGTTGTGTAATTATGGGTGGTGCGGCAAACACAGTGGGTAATGTCACCCCAGCAGCAGAGTACAACATTTGGGTAGATCCAGAAGCAGCGAAGATAGTTTTTCACAGTGGCATGGCTATGGAAATGGTGGGTTGGGAGTTGAGTCGCGACGATGCTGCGTTAACCCCATCAGAGATGTCAGCTATTACTAATATTGGTACGGCTACAGCTAGATTGGCAATGGATTGTAATCGAACCGCCGTAGCTGCTAGTTTGCAAATTCAAAATGCCCCTGGTTTAACTTTACCTGACCCCGTAGCTATGGCGATCGCTCTGGAACCGGATATTGTTACCAGTCAAGGAAAATACTTTGTGGATGTGGAAACTACTGGTATTTTGACCAGAGGTACAACAGTAGTTGATGAACTAAATGTACTAAATAAAACCCCTAATATGAAAGTAATTTGGTCTATTGACATACAGCGATGGAAAGAAATGCTACACCAGTGTTTGCGCTGATAAAATGCTTGCTAGTAGTCCTTTTAATTATCCCTTTTGTGTCGCTCTGGGAATAAAAAAATAAATGTAGTGAAACCCAACAATAGCAAATTTTTTGGCTGTTGGATTTATATCATGTGCGGATGAATACTTATAAAACCTCACCCGCCTGCGGCACCCTCTCCTTATTAAGGTTGGGGTGTACACACAAGTCTGTCTGTCTTCGTTTGGGCGTATTCAGCCCCCTAAATCCCCCAATTCTGGGGGACTTTCAAAATCTTGTTCCCCCAATTTTGGGGGTTAGGGGGCGTTTTGTGAGGACTTGGCTAAATTTGATAACTTGTGTGTATACGTGAGCCTTAATAAGGAGAGGGGTTGGGGGTGAGGTGCGTGATGATTAAACAGAGGGGTTGGGGTGAGGCGCGTGATGTGTAATTTACCAGAGTGGGAAATGCTATATAAAATTTTCTTCAGTAGCCCTAAATAATAAATAAACAAATAACTAAATATAACTAAATAAATTATGAATTCTGTTTATTGTTCCCAAGGACACGAAAACCCTAAAGGTAGTCGCTTTTGTCTCCACTGTGGGGAAAATTTAGAGATAGCAAACAATCCAAATATACCTATAACTCAAGGCATTCAACCAGGACAAATATTAAGTAATCGTTATGTAATTGTCCGCCAACTTGGTCAAGGAGGGTTTGGACGTACTTACTTGGCTGAGGATATCAACCGTTTTCGGGAACCTTGCGTATTAAAAGAGTTTTCTCCCCAGGTACAAACCCCCTATGTACTGCAAAAAGCAGAGGAATTATTCCAAAGGGAAGCTACGGTTCTCTATAAGCTGCAACATCCCCAAATTCCCCGTTTCCGAGAACTATTCCGCACTAACTTGGGGGGTAAGGAATATTTATTCCTCGTTCAAGACTATGTAGAAGGAAAAAACTACAGCACCTTGCTAGATCATCGCCTAGCCCAAGGATTAAAGTTTACCGAATCAGAAGCCCGGCAATTATTAAAACAAATTCTCCCAGTATTAGAATATATCCATTCTTTGGGAGTAATTCACCGGGATATTTCCCCAGATAACTTAATTCTCCGCAACGTTGATCAATTACCAATTCTGATTGACTTTGGTGGTGTAAAACAAGCTGCGGCTGTCGCCTCCCAATATTACCAACCAGGAGCTGCTGCAAATACCCCACAAGCCACCTTGTTAGGGAAAATGGGCTATGCTCCCCCAGAACAAATGCAGACTGGGTTAGTTGAGCCTTACAGCGATTTATATTCCTTAGCAGCCACTGTGTTGGTGTTAATTACAGGAAAACAGCCCCCAGAACTAATTGATAAAAACACTCTGACCTGGAAATGGCGGGAAACAGTTAATTTAAGTAACAATTTGGGGATTATCTTAGATAAAATGCTCTCCCCCACTCCTAACATTCGCTATCATTCCGCCAGGGAAGTTTTAAATGCACTTTCCCCTGTAACAGTCAATAATCCACCCCAATCACAATCTAACCTGACAGAAGAACCAAAAACAGAAGCTACCGTTGCATTTGCCCCCAATCTTGCCAATTCTTCCCCCGACAATCCCCATCAAAGCTGGTGGACACCAGGAAAAATTGCCGTGGTGGCCTTTTCCGTGGTTACTGCTACTGGGGTTGGGGTTTGGGGCGTGAATAACTTAATTACTCCTTCTACCCCCGATCCTCAACCAACACTGACATCTAGTCCCAAAAATGATCAACCTACGGACCCCCTGGCCAAATATTCACCAGCAGAACGGGCCCGTAAACTTAAATTACGCGATCGCCAGCGACAATTAGGTATCAACGATAACTTCTATATCAACTTAGTTAATCAAGTATTTTGGGATAAAAATCCCAGCTTGCGGGGACAAACCCTCAGTGATGAGCCTGGCGATGAGTCCTTAAGAACACAATGGGATGCAACGGCCGCAGAACTACTAGATAAAATGGCTAAACTCAGTTCTGATGCCAGGCGGAGACTGGGAACCTATAGTAAATCAGATCGCGATCGCTGGAAGGTAAGGGTCAATAACCTGAATGTATCTAGCCGTGCTTTATATGATTTGGGAGATGCACCATTTTTTCAGCAATTTCCGCAACAAAAAGGTAAAAAATTTACCAACGAACCCATTGGGCAAATTTGGCATGGTTTTGTCGCAGATAAACTCAATGCAATGCTGGCCAGAACTGCTTTACAAAAAATTGTTTTTGCCCCTGGTGCTACAGGTAAACGCATTAGTGGTTCTTTAAACCCTACTGGAGGTAAAGTTTTTATTGCCGAACTGGCTCGCAACCAAACAATGGAAGTTAACCTAGATGCCAATAGGAATATTTTATTATCCATATATTCACCTACTGGTAAATATACATTTTTAACAGATTCTCAAAAGCGTTCTTGGTCAGGAAAATTGCCAGAAAGCGGATATTATGAATTTGCGATTGTCTCTAGGGATTCCCAATCTCGTTCCTACGACTTCAGTCTCCAGGTAGAAAATCCTACCCCAAAACCAACACCAACACCAACAGATACTCCAACAAATACACCAACACCAACACCAACAGATACTGTTTCCCCTACTCCCACACCTACCAGTACTCCTACACCAACTGTCACAAAATCTGCAACCCCAACACCAACCCCTACTCCTACTAGTACTCCTACTCCTACTAATAGTCCCACTCCTACAGATAGTCCCACACCTACTAATAGTCCCACACCTACAGATAGTCCCAAAACCCCAGGAAATTCTGCAAGTGAGTAATACCTAGGAATAATACAGAAAAATTCCTGGCAAATGAGTGTAATAGATATTAAGTAATAAGTAATTTTGCGGTTAGCAACTAATAATATTAAAAACTAGGATTTAAATTTGTCCAGCAAATCTATTTGTTAGCAGACAAAAATCGCCAAATTGAAAGATATATCAGATTGCACAAAGCATGAGGTAATTCTTAATCTGTGCAACTTTTGTACGGGAAAGTCATGAATACAACGGCGAACTTGAAAGCAAAAAAACACGCCCTAGCACATTAAATGCTGGAGTTTCATTTTTTGTAGTTGTAGTCTTCTATGTTGTAAAGGTTAACAAGAATTGGAAAATCAATCTTACCCAGTAAGTCAAACTCCTTTGGTTCCAGTCGGTAGGCACTGCATTCTCGAATTATATGACTGTCCCACTGATTTACTGAATAATCTGGTATTTATTAGAAACTCCTTGCAGGGGGCAGCAAAGATAGCCAAGTCTACCTTGTTAAAGGAAATCAGCTACCAGTTTCACCCCTATGGAGTTACGGCTCTAGCACTGTTAGCAGAGTCTCATATTTCCATCCACACATGGCCGGAAATAGGGTACATCGCAGTGGATATTTTTACCTGTGGCCAACATACAGAACCAGAAGCGGCTTGTAAGTTTCTGTTACAAGTTTTTCAGGCTGGCGATTATGTACTTTTGAATTTTCCTAGGGGCAGACTGACACCACAATTTCAAGAATTGAGAGAAAATCTTTTAGTATGTAAAGGAGTTAAGAGTTAAGAGTGAAGGAAAGAAGGAGTGATATAATGTCCGGTTAAATACTTATCATTAGGACTGCAAGGGGGCAGGGGGCACCGGAGCAGGCTTCGGCCGTGAGCTCAGCCGAACGGGGGAGAAAGAGTTTTGGTGATTTTTGCATGAATGGTAATATCATAAGTAATCAGCCGGACATCATATGAAGAAGTGAAAGAAATAATATTGCTCGTCACACTCCCCACTTCCTAGTGCTTTGTCCCATTAGTTTTGATGGATAAATTTAATATCTCTATTTCTCTTCTTTCTTCCTTCCTTTGCGCCCTTTGCGCCCTTTGCGGTTCATTATCCAACCCATCATACTTTTATGGGACAAAGTACTAAGAGCTTGCTTGCAATTGTTCCAGTCGTGCTAACACCTCTTGACTATGGATGGATGGATTAACTCCCACAAAAGTTTCCCGTAACACTCCTTGGGGGTCAATAATAAATGAGTGACGCACGGAAAACCCAAGCCAAGAACCGTAGGCTTTACTAACTTCACCCTTGGTATCAGCTAACAGGGGAAATTTTAAACCTTCTGAATCGCAAAACTCAGCGTGGGAGTCCACGTCATCAGCACTCACCCCAATTATCTGAGTATTTTTCTCTATGTATTTGGGTAAATCTTGCTGGAAACGACGGGCTTCGATGGTACAACCAGATGTAAAGTCTTGGGGATAAAAGTACAAAACTACCCACTGACCACGAAAATCTGCCAGGGATATACTCCCATCACCTGTGTTGGTTGGTAATGTAAACTCAGGGGCTAATTTATTGACTGTGGGTAGTTTACCACCCATAGCGATCGCATGGGGGACAAAGTTTAACCAACTAATAATGGCAAAACAACTAGCAAATAAAATACTAATAAAATGGCGACGGGAAATCATGTTCTTAATCAAAATTGCTACTTAATATAAGTTTACAATTCTGAGTAAATTTTATGGTTAATTGTTATAGCAGTTGACGGTTGACGGTTGACAGTTGACGGTTGATAGTTGACAGTTGACAGTTGACAGTTGACGGTTGATAGTTGGTAGTTGACGGTTGACAGTTAAACCTCCCTCACTCCTTCACTCCTTCACTCCTTCACTCCCTCTGCCCCCTGCCTCTTGTGGTCAAAGCCACTCAATCATCTTAGCTTTCTCTGGCAATTGAGCCTGTTTTTGTCCCAAATTACGCGCTCTGGCAGTAAATAAGCCAATGGGAGTATTTAATAAATTCACCAGAGAAGCTTGTCTTGTCGTCAATTTCACAGTTTCTCTAGGTAGCTCTTTTAATAACCACCGTCCCAACCTATACCCGTACTCTTTCAGTGTAATATCACGCATCAAATCTACACCATACAATTGGTGAAGATACTTATTTGAGCGCCCATAACGTTGCCATTGGCTGTGCAATTCTGGAAATGTGGTGCGATGGCGATGCTGTACTATGGCTTCTGGAGCGAATTGCAAACGACCCATATTTTCCTGGAGAATCCGCCAACAAATATCTGCATCACCGCCAGTAGTGAGATAGGGACGAAATAAACCCACTTTTGCCAGTACTTGTCGTTTAATAGCTAAATTAGCCGTTTGTCCATAGGGATAAAACTTATGGGCAAGGGTATGTGTTTGGGATAGGGTATTCTGAAGTTCGGCGTATTTTTCTAGTATGGTATTTCCTGGTAAAGCTGTAATTTCTCCTGCCACAATTGCCACATCACCATAAGTAAAAGGTGACACTAAAGAACTTAACCACTGGCATTGGGGACGACAATCAGCATCCGTAAAAGCAATGATTTCCCCTAGGGCAGAACGAATTCCTTTATTCCTTGCCGCGTAGGAACTTTGAATTGTATTTTCACTAATAGGATGAATATTAATCTGGCTATGTCGAGCCGTCTCTTGTAAAATGGCAAGGGTGCGATCGCTACTATTATTGTCTACCAGTAAATACTCTACCTGATGCCTCGGATAAGTTTGTGCCAGCAAACAATTAATTAAGTCAGGTAAATCAGCCTCACCATTATAAATAGGTATAACTACTGATACCTTTGGGGCAAAAGTATCATTGTTATTGGCATAGGGAATCACAGATTTCATGTATTCTGGATGGGGAATCAGAAAAATACCACAGGTTCAGATTAACTATCTTGAAGGTGTATGAAAGCGGATTTATCCCCCTCGCAAACGCCTTCGAGCAATGGTTTTGATGAACCATTAGCAAATGGTAGATGGGTAAGTACATACCCAGAGGTAGACTTGATAACTCACACACAATTGATAACTATTAACTGTTAATATTGTTCCCAATCCAGAATCATTAATCTAAAATCGTTTGATTTGTGTTTCAGGGAATACCGCTGAACGTGAAGGTAGGTTACGTAAGGGCTTGGCTAAATAATTATTTGAAAGCACTGATAAAGCCCTAGCATATTGAGGGTCGTTTTGAGTACCTATTAATTGGGGATTAGCTGCCAATTTACGTTCTTGTGCCTCTGTCAAATCGATCTTGATATCAGGTGTAATGCCCTTATGATTAATATCCGTACCTTTAGGAGTATAGTAGTGGGCAATGGTAATTGCTAAACCAGAACCATCTACCAATTCGTGTACCGACTGTACTAAAGCTTTACCAAATGTTTGACTGCCAACAACCACAGCTCGCTTATTATCCTTAAGGGCACCGGTAAGAATCTCACTAGCACTAGCTGAGTTATTATCTACCAGCACTACCAATGGCCGTTTAGTCAGGGCTGTATTCTTAGCCTTAGTTATTTCACTACTTCCCTTACGATCCACTGTGCGGACAATCGCCCCTTCATCTAACCACATCCGGGAAATTTCAATACTCGCTTGTAATAAACCACCAGGGTTACCCCGCAAGTCTAGGACAAAACCATCTACTTTCTGTTTATTCAACCTACGAATAGCTCTTTCCATTTGTTCTGATGCATGGGCACTGAACTCTCGCAAGCGGATATAGCCAATGCGGCGATTTCCTTCTCTCCTAAGGGCAGAGCGAACCGTGGGAACTTCAATCCTTGCCCTTGTAAGCTTGAGTTTGAAAACACTTCTACCGCTTCTGCCCATACGCAAGGTGATTACGGAGCCCACTTTTCCACGAATGAGTTTGGAAGCATCTTGAATCCTCATTCCGTAAGTGGGTTTACCATCAATTGCCAATATTTGATCTCCAGACTTAATCCCAGCTTTAAATGCAGGTGAATTTTCTAGAGCTTCTATTACTGTCAAAATCCGGGTTTTTTCATTCATTTCCATGCGAATACCAATGCCAGAAACTTCCCCGGAAGTTTGTCTAGTCAGGGCTTGGTACTGCTTGGGTTCCATAAAACGAGTGTATGGATCGTCTAGCTGTTCTAGGGCTTTACGAATTTCCACATAGGCTTGTTGGCGAGACGTATAATTTTTGCTCAACAAGCTTCGTCTCACCGCTTGCCAATCCTTGCGATTAAAAGTGCCATCTACATATTCACGATTTACCAATTGCCAGACTTGGTCCACAATTGCTTTGGGACTATCTTGCAGAGCAGCACGGACGGAACGACACAAAGCTGGGGCAAATATAGTCAACATGGTGGTGGTGGCTATAGCTCCACCAATCATGGCTACTTGGCGAAGGGAGTAACTTTTCTCAGATTGGTTCATGTATATGAGCTTAAATAAATTGTATTGTTGATAGTTTAGCAATCCAGCTTTATGGAGTTTTATAAGTTTTTCTATTCCCCTCTCATTTTTTCATAAATTTTTGGTGAATACTTAGGTAGTTTTTTTGTTGATAACATTTAGTTTTACCGGGAACTAGGTGCTTTGAATCATTGGTAAACAGGTTTTCGTGGAATTGCTCATGTTTTCCGGATGTTTAGAAATCTTTAATTAAAAAAAATTCCTAGAGATTTTAGAGTATAATACCCATAATTTTTATTCGGTTATAAAGGTATTTTACACACTAAATTTATTTTTTAGGCAAGAGTTGCTCGTACAAAATTTTTTGGTGTTCTTGATTTTCTTCTAATTGGAGGAATTTTAGTAACTTCGATTTGCCTTGATTAATTTTAGAATTATCTTAGTCATTATAGCTACATCCTGGAGCGTAATTACAAGTATTTTTACTAGTAATTAATTGTGACAAATAAATAATTATAGCTGTTTCAGTTGAATAGAATACAAACGCGGTAAAATAGGGTTAGGGATGTATCAAGGAAGCAATTGAATCTGTCAGCGATCGCTTAATTTATTTATCACCCTATTCACCAGATTTTTCTCCAATTGAACATTTTTAGTCAAAGGCTAAAGAGGTTTTACCCTCACAAGAATCCAGAAGTAATTCTGATTTAGAGCAAGCAATTACAGAGGCTTTTAATAATGTTAATTTAAACTACAGTTATAGTCGGTTTCAACATTTTGGTTACTGTGTTCCATCCAACTGAAAATGCTAATATAACTCAAACAAATATATATATTTGTGAAATTTGTTACAAGAACAGAGATAACACAAATAATTCTTGTTGCATATTTGCTGATATAGGACTATTACCTGATTTTTGAACAAGCCCTATGTATTTTAGGGTGCATTACGCTATCACTCACACCCTTGTATATTAGGAGAAGTAGAGTTTTGATTTGTGCGTAGTGCTATATTTTGGTTTGGGGTGCTAAAAAAGCGATCGCTCCCGGACGTAGTGTAATTCTAAATGAGCGATCGCAGCATTATGCACGACTGAAGACTGGGAATATTCCACTGGATGTCCAATTACTCCCAATATTTGCATTTTCACTGTAATTATTTACTCTGTATCGGTGACTATAGCAATCCTATGTTATTTAATGATCACCTGACACATCTTAATTTCAACCCATTCAATTGAGCTTTTCAAAGATTAATTTTACAAATCAATCTTCTATTATCTCACTATTTACTTAATTTCATCAAATCAGTATTTTTCTAAGGTTAAGTTCTGTAAACAGAAATCGTATTAATTTATGTAAATTCTGAAAAATAAGCTCAATCAATCAATGACATACTACAAAAAAACAATGATTTTTCAAGCTTTAAAGTAGCAAAATTAAAATTGCTAATTACTTTCGCTAGCCTACAGATAGCATATTACATACTGTAACTACTATTTTACTGTCGCATTATTGATAATAGCATCAATAAGTCCCAAAAACATTACTGAATATTTCAATAAGTTAAGTTTTATTTATAGAAATATTTGATTATTTTTTGAAAAGTGATTGTTTAGGTTTATGAGTATAGGTTTGATATGAGTCAATCAATTTTAGATTTTGAGAAACAGATAATCCGTTGTTGATTTTGGATTTTAGATTTTAGATTTATTCCACGTAGCTTGCTTCTCGCACAGCGAGTATAAATTCGGGGGCTACCCTGGGGGATGCTACGCGAACAAACTTTTTTCAATTCCAAAGGAGTGAATCTTCAATTCCATTGTTTAAAATTGAAAATCTAAAATTCGGTGAGGACATTTTTTTGTTCTCTGTTCCTGAGAATCAGCAATCCCATGGTGTGTACCAAAATCTCAACCAAAAGATTATTTTTCCACCCATTCAATTGGACATTTCAACAATTCTCTGAGAAAAATGGGTAGAGCATTAACCTCCTGTTTTGCTCTTGGTTCTAAACAGGCGATAATATGCTTGTATGTAACCGCATGATGTAGAGCACATAACGGTTTAGCTATTGTCCAGGCTTCTATCAAGCGCGATGTTGGTTCATAAAGCGTCCATTGAGTTAGGTATTCGTCTCGCAAAACCTTTAAATGTGATAAAACAAGTTTATTTCTTCGAGGGAAAAACAACTCAAACATATCGAAAAAAGGATGGGAAATACAGCTATCAGTCCAATCAAATAAGAGGTAGTTATCCTGATAAAAAGCAACGTTGTGTAAATGCAAATCCCCATGAACTAGTGTCTGTGGGATTTGATATTCAGCTAGCCGGAAGCATAAATTTTTTAAATGCGGAGCAAGGGAGTTTAATTGATTAATTTCGGTTTTGTTCATCTCAGATAGAACATTTTCATCATTGAATAGGACATCTATTTGAGCTTCCAGCCGAGCCAAACGTCGGTCTAAACAACCTATACTCAATAAATGATCTCTATGCTCAACTGATTTTATTTGTATTTGAGCGAGTAAACGATAGACATCTTTTTGTAACTTTACAGGTGCATTTCGGCCAATAGGTTCTCCAAAATCAGCTAATAACATCCAGTGGCGCTCAGTATTTATACTCAGGACAGTAGGAATATGTCCGGGAAATAAATTTGCTAATTCTGCTGTAACTACTGGCTCGTTGCAAAAAAGAGGTAATGTAGAAGCTTCCTTGAGATAAATATTTCCGGCGCTGGTATGAACCCGCAATATACAAGAAATTCCCCAACTTTTAATGCATTCTACGGGAGACAGTTGTTCATAGTTTAATTTCCATAATTGCTCTTCCATCCATTGAGTTGCACAGTTAAACCAACCTGTTCTATTCCAAGGTGGACGTAGTTCTGGAATCGTATCACTCTCAATTTCTCTTAAATATTCTTCGATAACTAATTTATGTTCGGGTTGTTTTAGGGATAAATTTTCTAGAGTTTCTATGTCTATCCAAGAACCTTCTTTCAGTTGTGCAATGGAACTATTGTGCTCCAGCACATATATGCCGCGAATTTTACGTTGCGATTGATCGTAATCCTTGCTGGGAGAATATAAAACGTTTACCGAAATCCCAAGTTCTGGCTCTATTACTTTCTTGATAGTTCCGAAATTACTAGGGTTTATCATTTTATGTACGCGAACATAAGGTAGAAAGTAACCACTCCTATCAGATAGCATCAAAACCCTAGGTTCAGTGGGGTGAGGTAGAATCCCATAAAGACAAGATTCCCATTTGCGCTGAAAAAATTTAGCGATCGCCTGGTTGAAGAATGATAATATGAACAATACAGGTGAGGTTTGGTCTTGATGGGATTTTTCTGGCTTAGTTTCACTCATAGCCTTTTCACAGTAACTTGGAAACTCTAGGAAGTATCAGGATTTACGCAATTGTCACAATCGGTGGTTGGTGCGTGATGTTATAAATCTTATTCCCACGTTGAAATATTTTCCCATCTCACGCAACGGCAATAATGCGGTTAGAAAATCTACACCGCATTTTACCTCCCCTACGCCTGTCAACTACACAATTAGATTAGGACGTTGAACGCTCAAACCTGTAAGTCCTATATAAAATATAGAGCAACTGTACTCTTCGATAGTGCTTTGTATGGGAGAAGCAAGCTAGGTTAAACCCAAGTTACTTACCAATGATTATTTTTTGAGTAACTAATAGATGTTGAAAGTTAAGTTCGCGTTATCCCTTGGATAAAGCTTTAACAGTGTATTTAAGATTAGGATTAGGATGAAGGTGTCGTCTATAAATCAACAATGATGGACGACAACCCCTTATTTTGAATACTGGAATCTTTGTTGTGTTTGTTTCTTGTTCAACTTCAGGCAGCAAATGTGATACTCCCAATAGTTTTCCTAGGGAAGATTTTTTGAGGAAAGCTTGTCTTTGAGAGTGAGTCATCACAACTTTTGACCCTGCTTTGATTTCATTACTGTTCATAATTGCTTTGGTTCTCCCCATTGACTTTCATGACGCTGACAGAAGGCTGTAGCTGCTTTTTTTAAGAATCTGAAGGCATACCCATCTTCACCTGGAGCTATTGTGTCACATCCCAAGTACTCCATTTGTACCTTATCTTTATAATAAGATACTGCTTGCTCCACAGCTACCAGGACAACTAAAGGATCATTGTCTTTGTCTTTTACTTGACAGTATTGCAATCCGACTTTAGTTGCATACCATATTAACCACTTGCCAATTGGTTCAAGAAACCTATTTGCCATCTCTCCTCGGCTTTGAGGATTGGCTTCTAAGTGTTCCACCTCAATATACTTGGGAGGATCGGTATAAGGATCATGATAAGGATAAAGACCATATCGCACTAATCCCCAAACTTCATCGTTATAAACTAGTTTGATAATATTTTGGCAATCAAAATCGGTATTTTGCCAAAACTCAGACCAAGCAAAAGACCAATTATTAGGCATATCCTCTGCGGTAGCAGGTGTAAGCAAAACTGTTTGTTCGGTATTCGATTTGATTTGGACTTTTACCAGATACGAACCAATATGAGTCAATGGAGTTTTATAACCTTTTAACTTTTAACAGTAAATTGGAAACTCCAGGAATTATAAAGCAAAAGCAGTAGCTCCATAAAAATTATAAACTGTCACCGAAGAGGCAGGCTTCGGCCGTGAGCTCAGCGTTCGACGGCTCGACTGAGCTTCGCCGAACGTCTGAGCTCACGCCGAAGTCCG
>JASJCX010000302.1 GCA_030065255.1 Calothrix sp. MO_167.B42
AAAATGACCCTAAAAATTCTCCAAGAAATACCAGGTAAAATTAATCGTGAGAATTTCTTAAAGCAGATTGCTGTGTCTCAATTTGATCTTGGTGGCGTTAGTATTGATTTAACTAAGGGGCGAACTCAGGCTTCCGATCTGGTTTTAATAACTGTTTTGACCCCTGAAGGATTTAGACAATTAGATGTGGAACAATTAAAAGATATTTTTTGATAATTGTGTAATTTTCGTGAATTATGAATGAGTCATGGATAAAGGGAAAAAAATCTCATCAGAAAATATTGATCAGTCTCAAACTACCAATACTAAACAGACAACCAAAAAAGAGTCCAACATATTGAAACCCATTGCAATTCTAGATGCAAAACTTTCTGATTTTGTCGATTTGCTTCAGACTATTTCTTTATTTAAGTTAGCAGTCATGTTAAGTGAGGGCGCACTTTTATTGGCTGTGGTGTCCTATGTCGTCACTATACCCAACCGACGACGACAGGAGATACAAGAAGCCCGAAGCGTGCTGTATCAGGAATCTAGCAATGAATATAGTGATGGACGTATTGCCGCGCTGAAGGTTTTAAATAAAGATTGCGAAGGAAACCCTGGACTCAAAGCCTCTAAGGGAAAAATGGCTAATCTTAGCCTCAATAGATGTTTTTTTTTCCATGACGTGTCATTCAAAGTAAAAAAACGCGCCATGAATCTTTCTAATTCAAATTTAGAAAGGGCCGATCTCTCAGGAGCTAATCTTCCAGGGATTAACTTACAAGAAAGTAATTTACAAAATGCCAACTTAGCAGGAGCTAATCTAGAAGGGGCTAATCTAACCCGTGCGAACTTAAAAGGGGCGAATCTATCACGAGCGAACTTAAAAGGAGCCATCCTTAAACAGAGTAACTTAAATAATAGTAATTTGTATGGAGCAAATTTTGAACATGCTGACTTCTCTAAAGCTAGTTTAGAGGGAATTAGAGCATTATGGGCTAAATTTAACCATGCCGATTTCTATCGCGCTAAGTTACAATCAGCCAATTTTAACCGTGCTCAATTAATGGGGGCTGATTTTTATCAGGCTAATCTAGAGAATTCTTCGTTGCGTTTTGCTGATTTGAGTAGTAACATCAACTTACAAGGGGAGCAGTTAACAGCGGCAAATCTACGAGAGGCACAGTTAAAGGATGCGGATTTGTGGGGTACGAAATTATGGTCAGCTTTTCAACTAAAACGGGCTAAAAATTGGCAAAAGACCAAGAAAATGCCCAATTGGGAACAGCAGATTACACAACCACGACCCCCTCGTTTACGCATTGCTTTCCTGAAGCCAAAAACTCCCCAAAGTATTTCTGAAGCCTATGAATTAGGAATGCGTCGCGCTGCTAACCGTCGTGTGGAAATTTGGGCTATTCCTTATTCTCATGGTGTCGAACATGAAGCTAAAGAGATTAAAGAGTTGGTTAAAAAGGGAATAGATGGGATTATCTTAACCCCCGAAGACCCCATAAAATCCATTCCTGCATTGAAAGAAGCTAGTGATGCTGGAGTGGCCATTACCACGGTTGATTTTTGTTTTGATAAATCAGTTGCAAAAGATTTAGCCATTGCTTGCTACAACACAAATAAATTTAAGATGGGCTATGATTCAGGGCAATACTTAGTAAAATGGGCGGAAACTAATTTACTGGCTAATTCACCCTCACAACAATTCCTTGAAGTGGCTTTGGTTGATGAGGCTATTTATGAGCGTTACTATCCCTATCTTCAAGGAGTCTTAAAAGGCATCAAGGAATCACACCTCCGCTTCAAAATAAAGGGCTCAGTTGGGGTTGCTTCCCGTAGTGAGAGTGAGATTCGGAAAGTTAAACAACTACTACTAGATAATCCTCAAGTAGAAATCCTTTGGGGTGGCTCAAATTTAGCGACGGAGGTGGCTATTGAAGCAGTCACACAATTAGGAGTAGAAAATAAGGTGAAGGTTTTTGGTATTTTGGACTTGTCCATGGATAAAGCTGATATGTTATTTGATTCCAACAGTCCTTTACAGTTAATTATTGATCAGTATGGACTTCGGGTAGGCTATAAGGCTGTTAAAACAACCATTGACGTTTTGAGAAGAGAACGTTCAGGGGCAGATTATGACATTATCCCCATTAAGCATCGTCTTTTAACTCAAGATGACTCAGATAAAGTGAAGGCTCATGTCTTGCACCTGACCGAATAAATCTCCGTTATTATAAAAGTTCGCGCAAAGACGCAAAGACGCGAAGAAATCTCCAAACTTTTTATAGTAACTAATTATATCATGTCCGGGGGCATACCCATAGTATGTCATTGCGAGTGAAACGACGCAATCACAAGGTCTTTGGGATTGCTTCCCTTCGGTCGCAATGACGGTTATTTAAACGGACATGATATTATATGAAATCCGGATGATTAGTTACCGCAAAAACCTCACCCCCTTCCCCTCTGCTTAATAAGGCTACGGTGTACACACAAATAATCAAATTTAGCCAAGTCCTCACGAAACGCCCCCTAACCCCCAAAATTGGGGGAACAAGAATTTTTCAAAGTCCCCCAGGTACCCCCAGAATTGGGGGTCACGGGGGCTAAATAGGCCTAAACGATGCCCCTAGATGCAGTGGTTAGTGCTATCGTTTACACTCCCGCATTTTTTTGCCTATATTTATCACTGGACTTTAGACTAAGCAGTAAGAAAAGACCCAGCAGGGCTGAGTTGATATGACACAAGCTTGAAACAGAAAAATCTTTGATATTAAGCAGATTTTGGTGGTTGTTTGCGGGGCTTGGTTGTAGTTTTTTTGACTATAGGATAGCGATTTCTACGTTGTCGTGGTTGTCCTGTTTTCCAGCCTGGGGACTTTCCGCGAGGTTTGGGTGAACGGGCAGGAGTACCAATCACTGCTAAAATACTTCCCATAGCTTGGGCAACCCTTCCAGGGGTGATTTTATCTAATGACTTTTGCCAAGGTAAAGGGTTATCTGTGACGATATCACGAGCCAACCATAATTCCCAAGTTATCATTGGCATTAGGTCGCTCCACCGCTCACATTGCTTGGGGGTACTGAACTTGGGAAGTGTCCAGTGTAGGCGTTGCTTTAAAAAACGATACCAATGATCAACACTAAAACGACGCAAGTAAAGTTGCCAAACTTCCTCTAGGGGAGGCATTTGTTCTCCGATCCAAGCCAACCACAAAGGTTTTGATACCCTCAAATTCCCTTGCTCATCTAGACGCTCAACCCTAATGATAGACATTGAGCGTGTAGCGGTTTTACGAAAGTGTAAATTTGACCACAAGCTAACTTTGACCCGTCCCAGTTTTGCATGATTCACTTCCAAACTTTGAGTGGGGGAAATCCATGTAGAAGGCTCATTTAGTTTGAATTTGTCACCATGCTTCCTGGGTCGTCCCTTACCAGAATATGTTGGTGGTGCCCCCCATAAGCACAGGTTTGAACGCAAACGCACAAGAAGGTCTGCTTTGATGTTGGTTGTCTTTTCAACGAAAGGGGCGCAGCCATACTCACTATCCCAAACCGTAATTGGTCTAATTGGTAAATTTTCACACACCTGTTGTAGTTGCCAAGTTGCTTTCTCTATGGGGGTTTCCCAACTGGTAATTCTCTCATGTCTCAAGGGTAGTGCCCAACTGCCCGAATCTTCTGGTATCCAAGCAATGGTGCTGTACCCCTGACCAA
The DNA here is from genome assembly GCA_030065255.1 of Calothrix sp. MO_167.B42. Taxonomy (GTDB): domain Bacteria; phylum Cyanobacteriota; class Cyanobacteriia; order Cyanobacteriales; family Nostocaceae; genus Calothrix_A. Next base: position 3,715 of record JASJCX010000302.1, read on the forward strand.
TGGTAATTGGTTTATTTCCCCCTACTGTGACAATGCTGTGTTCAATTGTCCTTTCCTGTAAAGTTACCGCATTTGGGCGCGACCAGGCTGTGTGGTCTCCTGCTAACAACAGACGCTCCTGCGTTGGCATTTGTTTGATGTATAGTTTCATCAATTTCTGTCGCTGTGGTCTGCTATCTTGTAATGCCTCATAAATGCTTCCCCACTTACGTCTAAATACTGGTGATAGGGATAAATCTGCCAAACTATAGGCGTTACGAGTCAGTAATATTGCATCTGTCAGTTCAAAAGTTGCATCATGGGCTTTACCCAAATGCTTGTATGCTGCTTGACGAAATTCTTCTAGTTTGGCACGTTTCATAGTGGCAGGTGAGAGTTGGTGGTTCTTCTCTCATCTTCCAATGAAGGAGGTCTGTGTTAACCGCAGACTGTCCTTCTTGAAAATTTATACCAACGACACTTACATTCTTTTGTTAACGATCGCCTGCTTTTAGTCTAAACTCCAGTTATCACTAAATAGATTTTTATTTTTCTAGGTATATACGATAACAGTTATGTATTCGTGTAAATATTTAATTATATAAGAAAATATGTAACTAAATAAATAGTGATATTATGTTTATACTTCTAAATGTTTAAACATATAAATGTTTTTAGTAACGATTACCTGTTGCCACATTTAAATATCTAAATGTTTTACTGATGTTTAAATGTTTATGCATCTAAAGCAAAACTCTGGTATGATTTGCAACACCATATTTATTTGCAATTAAAAAATGATTGTCACAGTAGCGGCCTTTAAGGGGGGGGTAGGAAAATCGACAACAGCACTACACCTAGCCACGTATTTACAGAGTCAAGCTGACACATTGCTGGTGGATGGGGATTTAAACCGTAGTGCATTGAATTGGGCTGATAGGGGTAAATTACCTTTTAAGGTGGCTGATGAGAATGAGGGGGTGGATTTAGCAAGGCTTTACGAACATATAGTGATTGATACGCCAACTAAGCCTGATGCTAGGGAGTTGAAAACCCTTGCAAGGGGATGTGATTTACTGGTAATACCTTGTACTCCAGATGCGATTGCATTAGCTGCTACATTGCATATGGTGGATGCATTGCAGGGATATAGGGTAAATTACCGGATTTTGTTAACTATAATTCCTCCCAGTCCAAATAATTCTGGGGAGGAGGCGAGAAATGCTTTGTCAGGTGCGGGATTGCCTGTATTTAAAGCTGGGATTAGGCGATTAGCTGTGTTTCAGCGTGCAGCGTTAGAAGGGATACCGGTGAATGCAGTTAAAGATACTTATGCTCAAATTGCTTGGCGATGTTATGCGGAGGTGGGGAGGGAAGTAATGAGTAATGAGTAATGAGTAATGAGTAATGAGTAATAAGTAATGAGTAATGAGTAATGAGTAACAGCCCCCCTGATTTATTTGTGGACTCAATTCTAAAATATAAAATCTAAAATCTAAAATTGTATGAGTAATAAGAAAAAAAGTGGTCGTTTTGATGAGTTGATTGATGCGGCGCGCAGTCGCCAGAATAGGGATGAATTACAGGTAGATTCAGAAAAATCTTCCCGGAAAACGAAGAGTACCGATCCTAATTATGTGCGTACTACTTTTTATCTTCCCAAGTCAGTACATAGAAGGCTCAAGGCTGTTGCTGTTTCTCAGGAGCGACAGATGAGTGATATTGTCACTGAATTGCTGGAACAGTGGCTTTCTAACACTGATTAAATGGATGACACTGATTACACGGATATATGTTGATAACGCAACAATTAACCCTTAACTATCAACTATCAACTATCAACTCTTAATTAAAGAACTATATCTTCTCCCAGTTGGGTGAAACGAACTGTTTTGATATTCCAGTTGGGATTACTGGTGAGGGTTTTACGTAAACTACCAAATAGGGCAAATTGTTCGCAACTGGAGAGGGAAACTATTTGTCTGCGGGATTGAGGATCTATACGTAAGTCAACGGTGGCTACACCGTCCTTGACACTAACACGGTATCCAGATAAATTAAAGTCTCCGTTATTCTGTTGTTCTATTATTTGAGCGACTGCGGCGCTTACGGGTTTGTTGGCGGAGACGGCTACTTTTTGGGGAATCAGTTTTTGACATTGGGTGTCGCTGGTGTATAGGGTAGCGTTAGTAGTATCTCCTGTGGGTTGTTTATCTAGTGGTTTGGCTCTGAGTTTGGCCAAGCTGGAGTTAGAAGGGTTAGTTTGTGGGTTTTTCTCGCCTTCTGGTTGACGAGAGACGTTGCTGGAGGAACATCCACTAACGGTTGTAATTGCGATCGCAATTATAAGGGTAAGGATAGGTAGTTTGTTGGTTTTCATAGTTATTTTCCTAACTGTTATTAATTTCGATGTTCTTGGTTGAGAATCAGCATAAAATCAGGGAATAGTAAAGATTTGGAAAGAATGGGAACGTAAAGATTATTTACCATGTCAATTCAGGAAACTAGTAGTTACGATCCTCGTAAAGCCCAATGGGATGGTACATCAATTGAGAAGTGGGAACCATCTAAGTGGAAGCAGTGGAAGGGGAAGTTAAAGGATGATTGTACCAAGGCTGAACGGGAGTATTTGAGGGTTAAGCATGGTGTGGGACAAGCTAACTCTGCTTTAAGTTTAGACAGGGTGAGGGTAAAGTTAAAGCTTACTAGTTACAAATCTATTGGTTTGCAAGGAACGTTCCCTTGTAAGCCTGGTGATGTGGGTAAGAATGGTAGTCCGAATAAACAGTACACCCTTTCTTTGGGTTT
>JASJCX010000303.1 GCA_030065255.1 Calothrix sp. MO_167.B42
TCAAGTTCCGCATTCATCATAATTACATGCTTGCGGTAAGCGATCGCTTCCATCACCACTTGAGCGCCAAATTCAACGGCACCAGTGACTTCAATTAAGGCATCAATGTTACCCACATGGCAAAGTAACATTGGATCTTCGGTTACCGCATATTTACCAGTGGCGATGGCAGTAGATAACTCACTGACGGTGGAAACTACTTGTACATCTTCTACTCCTGCTCCAGTATAAGCCTGTCGAGCAGCATCTAGATGGCGGTTAGAAATAGCTACTAACTCCATTCCAGGTACGGAGTTAATAATTTGATTAGCAATACCTTTACCCATAAAGCCAGCACCAATCATTCCTACTTTGATGGGATTACCTGATGCAGCACGGGCTTGTAAGGCGCGATCGATAATAATCATTGGCTAAAACTCTTAACAAATATTGGGGATAATTAATTTACACTGGGTGTTTAGATCCCTGACTTCTTTGAGAAGTTGGGGATCTGTTGCCCCTCGTAACTAATGCGATGAACTAGTGCTTTGTCCCATTAGTTTTGATAGGTTGTGGCACAGCCATCTTGGCTGTGAAATGGTTTCCGGACATTTTCCGGATATTGTTGAACCCCACACCTATGAACAGTAAACTTATAGCAATGGAGATATTTCGACTCAAGGACTATCAACTATCAACTATCAACTGCTATATTACTTACCTAGGGTAGCCACTACCAACACTCATCATGCGTAATAATGGCCAATTACTATCTTTTTGGGAAATTTCTGTTACCTCTACAGGCCACTCAATATTAAAGAAAGGGTCATCATAACGTAAACCTCTTTCGTAGCCTGGTTGATAAAATTCACCCACTTGATAAATTATTTCACTTTCATCCGTGAGTGCCTGATAACCATGGGCAAACATTTCTGGAACATATAAGGCGCGATGATTATCCGCAGATAATTCGACTCCTACATAGGATAAGAATGTGGGAGACTCCGGGCGCATATCAATAATCACATCATAAATAGCACCACGAACACAGCGAACTAATTTAGTCTCAGCCACTGGGGGTATTTGATAGTGCATACCCCTGAGAGTACCTTTTTTATAGTTGTATGATGTATTACATTGAGCAACCAGTGGTTTCAAACCATGGGCCTCAAACTCTTGACCACAGAAAGTGCGGGCAAAAAAACCCCGATGGTCGGGTCTTTGTTCCAAGTCAATAATGAACGCACCTGTGAGTTTAGTTTCTGTGAATATCATGAATAATCTGTATTGTAATGAATGATATCAAATCCACTCCGGACACCCTTCTCCTTAATAGGTCGAGGGGAAGGGGGGTGAGGTTTTTGCGATAACTAACCATCCGGATTTCATATGAGATAATTGCCATTAGCCCTCATAACTAGTAGGCGATCGCTGTTGCTCAATGGTGTTTATGCTGATACACTTTATTTTTCTATTACAGAAACTTTAATAACCAGCTGATATTTATGCGATCGCCACATGGGAATTTCATCTAATCTATTGTGTAGCTCCTGCCAAATCTAAAATCCGATTGATTTTAATGGCTTCTAGATTCAATTCGCTTGGGTGATAGGAATATTTCCCAAACTGAGGTAACTACCAGAATTAAATAAGGGATAATGGTGTTAATTGCAATAATTGGCCATCTTCTCAAGGCACCAAAAAACACTTTCCAATTGTTGTGTGTAAAGTGTTTTAAAATTAAATTCCGACAATATTTACTGGGATATCCTATTTCTTCAATTTTGGCATAGATAGTTGGTAAATCAATATATTGCATCTTTAAGAGAACTTTTGGCTCTTTCATCCAATAACTACTACCAAAAGCACTTTCTAGATAAACATCTTGGGTAACTTTGACACTACCATGGGCGGCACAATAGCCTACCCAATATACCTGTGCTTCCATGTTGTTCACACTTTTTGGCCAATGTGCTAAGGCATTACGAATAATTTTAGTGCGATACACTTGGGCACTTAAAAATCCAATTCCAGAATGATTTTCTTCTAAACAATGTTGAAATACTGCTTTGCCATCAGGATTAATTTCTTCTTTTTCAATGGCGAAACAACGGTCATAAATTATTTTTCCCGTTGGTTGATAACGACAGGAAAAGTTAAGGGTTAATAATGATAATTCTTGATGTTGTTTGATTTGATTAATCACATAACCCAAGGTTCTATTTTGAATGGGGTCATCATCTCCAATCATCCATAAATATTTCCCGGTAGCGGTATTAATGCAATGGGCAATATTTCTCATTACACCAATATTGCTATGATTTCTATTATTCTGAAAAGGGACATCATTCATAAAATGTAATTGCCATTTATGAATAATTTCTTGGGTATGATCGGATGACCGATTATCAGAAATAATAATTTCACATTCTGATTCAAATCCTTGGATGGCTTGAGCTAGCCATGTTAGTTGTTTATCTAATAATTGGGCACGATTATAAGTGGGGATGGCTATTGTTAATAATTTAGTCATTTGTCATTCAATTTTTGGTTTTGGGTTTCCCGATTGACGAGTCGCGGGTGTTTAGATCCCCGACTTCTTTAAGAAGTCGGGGATCTGTTGCCCCTCATAGCTTATGTGGTGAACTATTACTGGTTTGTCCCATAAAATATGATGGTAAAAATAATGACTTGTGGGTCGCGCCGCATCCGGGACCTGACCATTACACAGCCAAGATGGCTGTGCCACAACCCAGCAAAATTAATGGGACAGAACACTACTGCTATCTACCTGAAAATATGCAGCAATATATAATGGATTCAATCCAAAAGAGACAGCGGATAACGGATAGCGGATAACGGATAATGGATTGACAAAGGTATTGTTAATTATTCTGTATTAATACAAAAACCCTAATTGAGTCATAAAAACCAAGTAAATGAATGTATATTTATGACAATTAATTGCAGATTTTAGTCATTTATACGGATATATGCAAAGATATGGGCTAATACCTTATTTCCAGAAGAAACCTCGATCGATTTGTTGGGTACGAATCAGGTATTCTAATTGTTTGAGACGGGTAAAACCTCTAAATAGGAAAGTATCTTTACTCATATCAATGTGACTGAATACATCAAATAATTGTTGAGCCCCTTGTTGTGCATTCCAATCACATTTGAAACCGGGAAGGATGGTATTAATCTTTTCAAAGGAAACTCGATAACTCCGATTATCCCCACCATTATCTCCAAAGCTCAACTGGCAATCAGGAAAAATATCCGCAATGATTTCAGCTATTTCTTTAACCCGGTAATTATTAGCTGTATCCCCGACATTGAAGATTTGATTATGAATTATATCCCGGGGTGCTTCTAAAGCACAAGCGATCGCTTTACCAATGTCTAAAGCATGAACTAAGGGCCGCCAGGGTGTACCATCACTGGTCATTTTAATCTGTTTGCTAGTCCATGCCAACCCTGCTAAATTGTTTAAAACAATGTCAAAGCGCATTCTGGGAGATGCACCAAAGGCGGTGGCATTACGCATGAAGGTAGGGGAAAAGTCATCATCAGCTAAGGGTTGAACATCCCTTTCTACCAAGGTTTTACATTCAGCATATGCTGTCTGGGGATTAATAGGGGATGCTTCTGTGACATCCCCCTCAGTTGCCACACCATAGACACTGCAAGATGACATATAGACAAACCGTCGTACTCCCACTGACTTGGCAAGTTTAGCCAGTCTTACAGAGCCTTGGTGATTAATTTCGTAGGTAATCTGGGGTGCTAGTTGTCCAGCAGGATCGTTGGATAGTTCTGCCATATGTACAATTGCTTCTACACCTTGCAAATCTGCTGCACAAATATGGCGAATATCTTTAGTGAGGGTTTTGGCTGTTACCTGAGTACCGTTGTATAACCAACCAACTTTATAAAAGCCAGTATCAACACCGATAACTTCATGTCCCCTTTCCATGAGTAAGGGGGGTAATAAACAACCGAGATAACCTTCTGTTCCAGTTACCAGTACTTTCATTTTTTTCTATCCTAGGGAATGGTGGTTGGTGATAGATGCTGCTGGTGAGGAATTTGGGCCACAATGGATTTACCAATTTCAATGGAAGATGTGGCGGCTGGGGAGGGTGCATTGCATACATGGACGGAGTTGTCCCCATGGATAATTAAAAAGTCATCCACTAATTTACCGTCACCCATCAAAGCCTGGGCGCGAACTCCCGCATGGGTGGGTACTAAATCCTCTGCTTGTACTTCCGGGATTAGCTGTTGCAAGCTTCTAGTAAAGGCTGCTTTGCTAAAAGAACGAATTATTTCCTGAATGCCTTCATCTGCGTGTTTTGCTGCTAGTTTCCAAAAGCCGGGATAGGTCATTACCTCAGCAAAATCACGGAGGTCAAAGTCTGTCTTTTTGTATCCTTCTCGCTTTAAACTGAGAACAGCATTTGGCCCGGCATGGACGCTACCGTCAATCATGCGGGTAAAGTGAACTCCCAAAAATGGAAATTCGGGATTGGGAACTGGATAAATTAAACCTTTGACTAAATAGCGTTTTTCCGGTGTCAGTTCGTAATATTCTCCCCGGAAGGGCACTATTTTCGCTTGTGGATCAACTTTACCAAGTTTTGCCATGCGATCGCTATACAATCCGGCGCAATTAATCACAAAGCGGGTAGCAAAAGTACCGTTATTGGTTTCTAGTACTTGGTGATTCCCATCCTTGATAATTTTCTCCACTTTGGTATTTAACCTGAGTTCCCCTCCTTGCTGCTCAATCAATTGAGCATATTTGAGGCAAACTTGCTTGTAATCGGCAATACCAGTGGAAAAGACTTGAATTCCCCCGACACAACGGACATGGGGTTCAATTTCTTTCACTTCTTCGGGACTAATGCGTTTAACTTCAATGCCATTTTCTAAACCACGCTTAAACAAGTTCTCTAAACGAGGTAATTCTTGTTCTGTCGTCGCGACAATGACTTTGCCACAAACTTCATAATCAATGCCATGCTCCTGACAAAACTCTACCATCGAGCGACAACCGTCCCGGCAAAATTTAGCTTTAAAACTGCCTGGTTTATAGTAAATACCGGAGTGAATGACACCACTATTGTTACCAGTTTGGTGAAAAGCCCAGCGACTTTCTTTTTCCAAGACTAAAATCCGGGCATCAGGATAGCGTTGACTAATAGACATCCCTGTAGAAAGTCCGACTATTCCTCCCCCGATAATTGCAAAATCATACATGGCGTTTGTTGCTCCTTCAAGTTTTGTCAATTAAGTATGTTTTTATACTGATAGATATATATACTATCTACCATCTACCATACCTTCCAAGGAGCCTTGTTGTCCTTCCACAATTCTTCCAAGTAGTTTTTATCCCGTAAAGTATCCATAGGCTGCCAAAAGCCATGATGCTTGTAAGCAGATAGCTGTTGCATATCAGCCAACTTTTCCAGGGGTTCTTTTTCCCAAACCGTAGAATCATCTCCAATCAAATCAATTACTTCCGGTTCCAGGACAAAATAACCTCCATTAATCCAAGCTCCATCGCCTTGGGGTTTTTCTCGAAAAGTGGTAATTTTGGTTTGCTCATTTTCTAATACCATGGCACCAAAACGTCCTGGGGGTTGGACTGCTGTGAGAGTTCCCAATGTCTTTTGCTGTTGGTGAAATTCAATTGCTTCAGTAATATTTACATTACTGACACCATCACCATAAGTAAAGCAAAAAGTATTATTCCCAATATGTTCTTGAACTCGTTTTAATCTACCCCCAGTCATGGTATTTTCGCCAGTGTCAACTAAGGTAACGCGCCAAGGTTCTGCATAACCAGAATGTATATTCATTTGATTAAATCGCATGTCAAAAGTAATATCTGACATATACAAGAAATAGTTAGCAAAATATTCCTTAATCACATTACTTTTATAGCCGCAGCAAATGATAAAATCATTCACCCCATGGCTGGAGTAAATCTTCATGATATGCCACAGTATTGGCTTTCCACCAATATTGACCATTGGCTTTGGTCTGATAGAAGTTTCTTCGCTTATGCGCGTACCTAGACCACCTGCCAAAATAACAGCTTTCATATGCTTAGATCAAAATTATGAAGATAGATAGGTAGGTAGATATATACAACTTTTAGGCTAATAAAAATAGTATTTATAGTTACTAATTAACTATTTCTACAAGTTAGTAAGCAAAGATTAATTCTTGCCACAACCAACAATTTAGATGCTATTTAATATAGGGACTTAAAGAATAGATAAATTAAACGGATTTGTATGTAAAACTATTGTAAAGTTGACTTAAATATTATATAAATCTTAATAAGATGATATTTTTTTATACTCAACAACTACCGATCTGAGTTTTTGTCAATATTTGTATGACATAAATATTTTATTTACTGTTCAAAATTTCATCACAGACAGTTGTCAAGTGGTAAACTCAGTTCCTTTTAGTAGCTTTTTTGAGGACATAACAGTTTTATATGTGACTGGTAATACTTTGGGAATG
>JASJCX010000304.1 GCA_030065255.1 Calothrix sp. MO_167.B42
GCATATTCTCGCCCTTTAAATTGGAAGAATTCTGCATCTGTATCTGCTATGACACGCTCACCATTCCATCCCAGAGAAACTATATTGCTCTCACCAGGAACAACAGATAATTTATGTCCCGCTTCTTGTAATTTATGGTATAAATCATGGATTGCTTGCAACTCTGGGGTCGAAAATTCAATGTGGAGATTAACCTGGGATGTAAATTGTCCCCAATTACTACTCAATAGTTCGTATTTATACCCAGACCATTCTAAATCAGAAAGTTGCTGTAATCGCCCAGTTGCAACTCCCAGTGTAGCTGTAATCGCTTGTAAAAGACTGGTTTTACCCGCACCATTCATGCCAATTAAGACTATGAGATTTCGCGCTAATCCAGTTTCTGGGTCCGTAAAATCAAATAATTGGTTGCGAAATTTCTTGAAATACTTTAACTCAACAGATTGAACCTTCATAATCAAACATCTTGAGGTGGACAAAATAAATATTGTGTGGAATTGCTCACCTCATCTAAACTAACTTCAGTAGTCTATTAAGAAACTAACTCCCATACTTTGCTTTCAGTTCCTCGATACTAATACCTTTACCTGATTTCAAACTCTGGCGGGCTTGAGCGACTTCTACATGAAAACGTGGATCGCGCAGTAACAATTCTTCCCACCAATCTTCATTATCTTCTAACCCAATCAAGATACCAATGGGTTGTCCATCTTGGGTGATGACTATACTTTCTTTTTCGGCCGCTTGTAGGTAAGTTGGCAAGTCATTTTGTACTTCGTTCATTGGTACTTGCTTCATTCTTCTGTTGTTAAGTATCACTTAATCCCAGCCTACGTCGCATCTCTGTACTAGATATTCCTCCCTCAGCACGACGACGCGCCCGCGAGCGTTCAATCAATTCAATAAATTTGGGGTTATTACTCAGGGATATGGTTTCTAAGTCAACATTTTCTAAGGTCATTAGTGCAGCGATTGGCTTACCATTACTGGTAACAATTACTGGCTCTTCAGAAAGATTAGAAGCATACTCAGCAAGGGTTGCATTTGCTTGTGCAATTTCAACAATTTTCATAACTTGTAAATCTCTCCCCCAATATAAACTTGGTTACGTTCTTTCACTCCGATGGCGTTGATATACACAACTGCTTCTGACTCCTCTTCTACATCATAGTAGACACGCAAATCGCCAATGCGGAGTTCCCAAGGAGCAAGAGGATTAGGACGCATCAATTTCCGGTTCTTCGTCTCAAGGGTTGGCTGATACATCAGATGTTCATCAACAGTATCTAAGATAATTGCTTGTTGTCGGGCTGTTAAAGATTGCAAATGTACCTCTGCTTCAGGTGAGTACTCTATGCGGTAAGCCAATTTATGAAAATTTTGGATGTTAACAAGAAGAGTTTACCTTGAATACACACAGTTGTTTCCAATGCTGGCAAATACGAAGGATTGTAAAGGCGATCGCAAATCTTCTAAGTTATCTGTCAAACCTCAAATTAAATTATTCAACCCTATCTCTTAAATCTAAATCACCTTGAGTTCCGGAAAGAAAAACTAATTTTCTTGCTTCATGTATTTGACATAGCTCCTCTAAGCCTTGAGAATTTGCTTTGTGAATGTTTCTATCTCCAATAAAGCACTCAAAATGTTCTTGATAAAACTGTCTCATTTTCTTATTTATCAATTCATGTGGATTGCAGGGTCGTTGTGCTGCAAGCACTTCTATCGCAGGAACGACAACGATACCTGATTGTTGAGAATAAACGAAAACAAAAGAAGCAGGGGAAAGATTCAGCATTTTCTCGCATTGTTTTTTGAGACGATCAAACTCATTAATGTTGAAACTCTGGCTAGGTTCGACAAGTTTTGCTTGAGCTAGAAAGCCTTTGTTAACTTCATATCCATCAAGTGAAAGTTTAAAAACTGCCATAAAGTCAGCACCAAACTCTGCTTCCTGACTACCTTTTCCTCTATCAGTTAAAGTTTTGACTTCCCATTGGACTCCTGCGAACCGTTTCTTATTCAAGACTTCTTCCATAACACCTAATAGCCGATCAGTAATCGCTGGTTCCTGCTCAATTCGACCTTCACGCCAAGCATCTAAAGTTCTTTTTTCTACTTCGCTAATTTTGCGAACAAGACCATTAACAAGTTTTGTGTTGGTAAACATAGTCAGTAATTTTATGTTGAAGTGATTACAAGCTACTCATAAAGTATTCCCAACCAAACCAAGCAAGTTGCTCGTCAAAACTGATAAATATGCCTAAAATATTGACTTCACAGATGAATTTAAACTCACTGAGCTTACAGCACTAACACAAAAACTCTCTCACACTCTCATACCTCTGTGCCCTCTGCGCCTCTGCGGTTCATTTTCCCCTCACTCAATCCATAAATTCCCACCACCCCTTACTTTTCCCTAACCCACTCATATAAATTTTAATAATTATTTACAATAAAGCTATGTAACAATAATAAAAGTAGAGAAAAATACTCATCAGTAAAGGAGGGGAGTTATGGTAGTACTCACCGATAAAACCAAGAAAAAGCTCACCATACAAACATTAGATATCGCTTCTGACACCACAACCATTCGCTCATTGGATTGGGAACGCGATCGCTTTGACATTGAGTTCGGTTTGCAAAATGGTACTACCTATAACTCATTCCTCATCCGTGGGGAAAAAATAGCACTGGTGGATACCTCCCATGAAAAGTTTCGCCAACTATACTTAGATACCCTCAAGGGTTTAATTAATCCTACAGATATTAATTATTTAATTATCAGTCATACGGAACCAGACCACAGCGGGTTAGTTAAGGATATGCTGCAACTGGCTCCGGATATTACCGTGGTTGGTTCCAAAATCGCCATCCAATTTCTGGAAAACTTGGTACATCAGCCTTTTGAACGGAAAATTGTCAAAAATGGCGATCGCTTGGATTTGGGTAATGGACACGAACTAGAATTTGTCATGGCTCCCAATCTCCACTGGCCGGATACAATTTTTACCTACGACTATAAAACTCAAATTCTGTTTACCTGCGATGCCTTTGGGTTGCACTACTGCACAGATGCGACCTTTGACGAAGATTTAGCAGCTATCTCCCCAGACTATAAATTTTATTATGAGTGTTTAATGGCACCCAATGCCCGGTCTGTGATGTCAGCACTCAAACGGATGGATGCCTTAGATAAAATTGATACCATTGCCACTGGTCACGGCCCCATATTACGTCATAACGTAGAAGAGTTGACTGGGCGTTACCGTCAGTGGAGTAAAAGCAAAGCCAAGGCAGAAACAACGGTGAGTATATTTTACGTTTCTGACTATGGTTATAGCAATAATTTGGTACAGGCGATGGTTAGTGGTATAGCCAAAACCGATGTTGCTGTGGAAATGGTAGATTTGCGGGAGGAATTAGATTTACAAGAACTGCGGGAAATTGTCAGTCGTTGTGCAGGAATTGTGATTAGCACTCCTCCCAGCAGCAATGAGGATATTCAAGCAGCTTTCGGCACAATTTTGGGTTCTGTGCATGAAAAGCAGGCTGTTGGTGTATTTGAGTCTGGTGGTGGTGATGACGAGCCAATTGACCTTTTATTGGGTAAGTTTCGCAACTTAGGTTTAAAGCAGGTTTTCCCAGCAATTAAGCTGACTGAAGCTCCCACGGAAAATACTTACAAACTTTGTGAGGAAGCTGGTACGGACTTGGGGCAATGGGTAACCAGAGATAAAAGCATTAAACAAATGAAATCCCTTGGTGCTGACTTAGATAAAGCCCTAGGGAGAATTAGCGGTGGCTTGTATATTATTACCGCTAAAAAAGGTGATGTAAAAAGTGCCATGTTGGCATCATGGGTGAGCCAAGCTAGTTTTAAACCCTTGGGAATTTCCATTGCTGTAGCAAAAGACAGGGCGATTGAATCACTGATGCAAGTGGGTGATAAATTTGTCCTCAATGTTTTAGAGGAAGGTAATTATCAAAGCTTAATGAAACACTTCCTCAAACGATTTGCTCCTGGTGCGGATCGCTTTGCTAATATCAGAACCCAAGAGGGGACTAATGGCTCCCCTATTCTTGCTGATGCTCTAGCATATGTTGAATGTGAAGTCGTCAGCAGAATGGATACTGGGGACCACTGGGTTGTTTACAGCAATGTGTATGCAGGTAAGGTAAGTAAACCAGATTCCCTCACCGCCGTTCACCACCGTAAAGTCGGCAACCACTATTAAAAAGTTAAGAGTTAAGAGTTAAGAGTTAAGAGTTAAGAGTTAAGAGTTAAGAGTTAATTATTGCGTTATCAACTATCCGTGTCATCAGTGTCATCCATTTAATCAGTGTTCACAAGTTAAGAGTATTTAATTCATCGCTCCCTCACTCCTTCACTCCCTCACTCTCTCACTCCCTCACTCCCTCACTCCCTCACTCCTCCCCTACCATGTCAGAAAACAAACCCCGCGACGTTCAAGTTTTTCCTGTATCTACTGATACTAGAGTACTGCGATCGCGCAGTTGGGCAAGACTCAGATTCGAGATTGAATATGCCCTTGCCAAGGGTACTACAGCCAATTCCTATTTGATTGAAGGTGATAAAACTGCCCTGATTGACCCCCCAGGAGAAACTTTTACGCAAATTTACTTAGAAGTTCTCCAGGAAAGGATTGATATTACCAAAATTGATTACGTAATTATTGGTCATGTCAATCCCAACCGGGCAGCCACCTTACAAGCATTGCGAGAAGTCGCCCCCCAAATCACCTTTGTATGTTCTAATCCAGGGGCAATCAATTTACGTAAAGCCCTAGAGGATGAAAATTTACCCATCATTGTCATGAAGCGGGAGGAATCCCTGGATTTAGGTAAAGGGCATAACTTACAATTTATACCAACTCCTAACCCCCGGTATCCCGATCATCTTTGTACCTATGACCAACTCACAGAAATTCTCTACACAGATAAACTGTTTGGGGCCCATATATGTAGCGATCAAGTTTTTGATGAAGGCTGGCAGGTATTTTTGGAAGATAGGCGTTATTATTTTGAATGCGTCATGGCTCCCCACGCTCGTCAGGTGGAAACAGCCCTAGAAAAACTATCTGAGTTTCCAGCCAGACTTTATGCTCCCAACCATGGACCTTTGGTCAGGGAAGGATTAATTGAACTCACCAAAGCATATCGTCAGGGAGTGAAACAGCAAGCAACCCAAGATATGACTGTGGCATTAATTTATGCTTCAGCCTACGGGAATACCGCAACTGTTGCCCAAGCGATCGCCCACGGTATAACTAAGGCTGGAGTTGGGGTAGAATCAATTAACTGTGAGTTTGCCGAACCAGGGGAAGTTCAAGCCGCAGTGGAAAAAGCAGCTGGGTTTATTATTGGTTCCCCTACCCTAGGAGGACATGCACCCACACCAGTGCAAACCGCTTTGGGTATTGTTTTATCCACCGCTACTAACAGCAAATTGGCTGGTGTATTTGGTTCCTTTGGTTGGAGTGGGGAAGCCATTGACTTAATTGAAGGTAAACTCAAAGATGCTGGGTATCGTCTTGGTTTTGAACCCATTCGAGTCAAATTCAAACCCAATGATGTCACCTTGCAAATGTGTGAAGAAACGGGAACTGACTTCGCCCAAGCACTGAAGAAAGGGAAAAAAGTCCGCGCTCCCATTCAGCCTGCTACTTCCGTAGAGCAAGCAGTGGGTAGAATTCTTGGCTCCCTATGCGTGGTAACAGCCAAACAAGGAGATATTTCCAGCGCCATGTTAGCTTCCTGGGTATCCCAAGCTAGCTTTAGTCCCCCAGGATTAACCATTGCTGTAGCCAAGGACCGGGCTTTGGAATCCCTAATGTATTCAGGGAATAAATTTGTCCTCAATATTCTCAAAGAAGGTAATCATTTAGGGTTAATGAAGCATTTCTTGAAACCTTTTGCACCAGGGGAAGATCGTTTTGCAGAGGTGGGATACAAAGATGCTGAAAATGGTTGTCCTATCCTGAATGATGCTTTAGCATACTTGGAATGTTCCGTACAAAGCAGGATGGAAATAGGAGACCATTGGTTAATTTACGCCACCCTAGATAATGGACAGGTACTCAATCTTGATGGTGTTACCGCCGTGCACCATCGTAAATCGGGAACCCATTATTGAGTCAAAAGAGGCAGGGGAGAAGGGTGCAGGGGGCAGGGGAGAAGACTCAGACACCTTCTGCTTCTTCGGTATTTTGACCAAGTAGTGATCGCTTAACTAACATACTTTAGTTATCCTTGATTTTGGCATAACTGTTTGTGTTAAATAAAGATGGGCGATTCGCAATGGATAGTTGATTGGATATCTCCAAAAACTGGTAGTCCTTTTCATTAATTCACCAGGGATCTAAACACCGCGACTCGTCAAAATTAATGCAATGAAGTACTAGTGGTCTGTCCCATTAGTTTTGATGGGTATTTCCCAGTCGTCTTTAGACGACTTTGGCTATTAGACTGGGGTTTTCAACCCCAGGCGGGTGTGATATAAACCCCATCATATTTTATGGGACAGACCACTAGT
>JASJCX010000305.1 GCA_030065255.1 Calothrix sp. MO_167.B42
TTTGCTTCTACTAAATGAATAATTAATGCTGTTTGCGCTTCTGATGATAAAGAATGGGATTTGAGTACTTGTGAGAGAAATTCGATTAGGGTTGGCGATCGCACTGAGAGGATTTGCATAATTAACCAAAAATTTATTACCAGATTAATTGTCGTTGACCCATAAAAATCTCGAGAGATGACCCAGCGAGTCGTCTCTACTAATAGAAAAGACCAGATTCTTTACATTAATTTTATTAGCGTCGTATAGCATTAGCGATATGTTTGTAGAGATGACCCGGTGAGGCGTCTCTCCAGGGTTTTGTGGGAAAAAAAACCCAATGGTTAAGGCTAATGCCACGCTACGCTAACACAATTAATGAAATAGAGTTTTAGTTTACACTCTAACTTTCAACTGCCGATACCCAAGGTTTATAAATATCAACAGTTTGATAATTCATTTGCCATTGTGTATTTTTATCAATATTTTTATTAATATTTCTATTAATATTTGTATTCATTTTCTCTTCATTTCCATATCTCGATTGTTGTATGGATTTCTGCTGTACAAACCGTTTAGTTTCCACTTTCCAACCGGACATACCTTGAGGTGGAGGTGTTAATTCTTGCAATACTTTGGACTCAACATTCACTTCGACTGGTATGGATTGAGTCCCCCAAACACTGGCTGTAACTTCGGCTGTTTCGGGAAATACTTCTAAACGCAACAATAAAGGTATATGACTAAAATTTCTCACGATTAAATCTTTGTAACCATAAGCGACAGTTGCATCTTGACCTAAGGTAAAAAAACGTTTTTCTCCGTGAGCGTCAATACTATGATTGTAGCGTTCTAAAACTTGAAAATTTGCCCAAAGTAAAGCATTGAATAGGGTTGTGGAAATCTGACATAATCCACCACCCACATCATTAGTTAGTTTACCTCTAACTAACATGGGTCCAGAACGAAAACCATTTCCGATTGTGGGACGGGGTACGCGATTCCAAAAGCCGAAAATTTGTTGTGGTTGGATAATTAATCCATCTATTTGAGCAGCAGCTAACTGCATATTAAAGATACGATTTTCGTTTATATTGGCTAATCCAGAACGTTGTTTGATGGGAGTAGTAAACCCACTCCATTGATATGGATAATTAGAAAAATCTCTATTATTTTGCTTACTTGCATAGTAAAAAGGATAGCCCTGTAACAGGTTTTCGCCAGATTTGCGAAGATGGCGGATATAAGCTTTCAGGCTTTGTAAGGATTTTCGCATAATTGTATTAAATAAACTTTTTAGGATGGTGATATTACTTGTTTGTTTTTTTGAAACTTAACATCATTTTTACAAATTATTTGAAATGAATTGTGATTATTTATGTTTGATAGCACGTATATATAAATAGTGAATAAAAAATAGTGAATAAACCCCCTCCTAACCTCCCCCAAGGGAGGACTCTCAGGTTGTTAGAGTCTTTTGCTTCGGACTTGTTAAGAATGCAGCAAGGTACAGTTAACTTCTCTGTTCCCTCCTACTCATATATCCAAAGCAGTAGATATTACTTATCAAATAGTTACAGGTTAATCTTGTAATCTTGATAATGAAAGCAATTTCCTACGTGAGGCAACAATCCATGAGAGAGTTGATAGGTGAAAAACTCCCAAAAGTAAGAAATTGGCGGGATGAATTAATTGAAAGCCTTAATTTATCTAACTCTGCAGAAGATTGGTTGTCTCTGGATGATGCAGATAAGCAATTAATTGAGAATGCAAAACAACGTTTTCCTTTAATGGTTCCTGTGGGTTATGCTGATTTGGTAGACTGGCAAAATACCGCAGATCCTTTGCGTCAATTACTACTCCCATCATCCGATGAAGAGAATGATTCAGGTTTCCTTGATACTAGTGGTGAAGAGTTTTCAACTATCATTCCTGGCTTACAACATAAATACGAACAAACAGCAGTATTAATAGTCACTCAGGCTTGTGCGGGTCACTGTCGTTATTGTTTTCGACGACGGTTGATGAGTAAGGATGTAATGGTCAAGGAAACGATCGAAGATTTACAAGAGGCGATATCCTACATCAAACAACATCCGGAAATTGATAATGTATTGCTTTCTGGTGGTGATCCCATGATTTGCAGTAGTCGTCGTTTAGCTAATCTGTTTGCAGCATTATCGCAAATCCCTCACCTGTGGCAAATTCGCATTAGTAGCAAGTTACCGGCTTTCCTTCCTTCCCGTTTTACTACAGACCCAGAATTATTGGAAGTTTTACATCAATATAATTCTCGATTTCAAATCGTCATTCAATGTCATTTTGACCATCCTCGGGAAATCACAGCGATCGCAGAAAAAGCATTATTTAACTTAAGACAAGCTGGTTGTGTATTAACTTCGCAAATTGCATTGATGCGGGGAGTAAATGCAGAAGTAGATACAATGACCGAATTATTTAAACGTCTGCATCGCTTGGGTGTGATTCCTCAATATTTATTCCATCCACGACCCGTAAAACATGCGACTCATTTTCAGTTACCGATTATTGCAGCGATGAACTTAGTGGAAGCAATACGTCAGCGTTGTAATGGTTCGGTAAAACGTTTTCGTTATATTTTGACCCATTCTGACGGGAAGTTAGAATTGGTGGGTTTACTTGAAGGTTCATCAATGCAGTTAGTAGCTAGATGGCATCAGGTAAGACGGGGTTTGGATAGGTCTGGTTTGATGGTGCTTGGGGTTGATGAAGATACGATTTGGTTGGGGGATTAATTGATGCGATCGCCCCAGGAGGGGAAGTTAAAAATCAAAATATAACCTGCGGTTACGCTCCGCTAACAAAAGTCAAAAGTCAATGATCCAAAAGTTGAACAGCCAGTATTCTTTTGATCTATGTGTAATTAATTCTGTCCAAGTACTTAAATCAAAAAATGCTCAAAATCGGAATCCTATTCGAGCGCCAATCGGATATCATGTCCAACCCTGACGCGATGGAAGAAACCCACTACCACTGGCGCGAAACCAAAGAATTCGAAGCTGTCGCCACTAATTTAACAGCTTTAGGTTACGATGTGGATTTAATTGGTACATTAGACACTTTACTGGAAAGATGGCAACAAAATCAGTTACCAGAATTCATCTGGAATCTTTCCGTTAGAACCACATCCCGCAACCGTACCGCCCTTGCAGCGGCAATTTTAGAACAATTGGGTATACCTTACACCGGTGGAGATGCAACGGTCAAAAGTCTGACGCTTAATAAAGATTTTCTCAAACCAGTTTTGCAGTGGCGAGAAATTTTAACACCCCCTTGGTTTCGTTATGGGGTTGGTGAAGAAATTGTAGATCTACCACCTTGGGAAAAATGTATTCTCAAACCTGCTTGTGAAGGTTATTCCTTGGGTTTACAAATCTGGGAAGCATCGACAGGATTATCGGAATTACAAAATCAAGTAAAGCAATTACATCAGCAGTTTCAAGCCGCAGTCTTGTGCGAACAGTTTATTCCTGGACGTGAAATTACCGTGGGTGTGGTGGGAAATGATGCACCCGTATTTATTGGTGCAGTGGAAACGGTAACAACAGAAGGCGCAGTGATGGAAGACCAAGTTTTAGACCTACAAGCAAAGCGCCGTGGTGGTTTCCGAAAAATCAATGTAGATTTGTCTATTCCAGAATTACAAAAGCTACGAGATATAACTTTAGATTTAATGCAATTATTTAAACCCTTAGATTATGCTACCTTTGACTTCCGGGTTTATGCTGATAATTTTTCTGCTAATAATCAAGCATATTTATTAGATATAAACGCTGATGCAACTTTACATCCCGAGCGTTCCTTAGCTCAAATTGCCCTTCAGAATAGTTTATCTTACAAAGAGTTAATTGATGTGATTTTGCAAACATCACTGAAGAGATGGAATTAACTTATAGCAGTAAGCATATAGGTTAGGACATCATATCTCACTTCAAAGGGAACAGGGAACAAAAAATGTCCTAACCCAAAAACACCTATTCATTAAGCAACTTGTGTAAGTTTTGCTCCTCACACTCATCACCTACTTACACAATCTACTGAATTTATCAATACCTTCTATTGGACTAAAGCTCTAGGGAGTTTTACTGCTCTAGTTTTTTTTCGGTACCTTAATTTCGCTTGCAGCACGCTCGTGCATTGTTTTTTCTAAATGTTCTTCATGCTGGCGTTGTTTGCTTTGTCCAGATCTTGCTTCTTCTGGGATATCACCATGACTGGAGGTTTCTAACTCTTCTGTAGCGCGCTCGTGCATTGTTTTTTCTAAATGTTCTTCATATTGGCGTGTTCCAGCCATTGCTTCGCGTGCTTTTTCCTCTACAGCCAAATCAACTTTTAAGCTCTTGGGTGTTTTTACTTCGAGTTTGGGTAATGTAAGTGTCAAAACGCCGCGATCAAATTCGGCTTTAACTTCTGTATAATTTACAGATACAGGTAATGCTATTACACGTCGAAATTGACCGTAACGAAATTCAGAACGGAATAAATCTTTTTGAGAGATATGCTTTTCTTGTTTACGTTCTCCAGCAATAGAAACGGCTTCTTCACTCACTTGAACATCTAAATCTTTCGCATCTACCCCTGGGATCTCAGCCTGTAAAATAATATCCGCATCTGTCTGTTTGATTTCGACTACTGGTTTCCAAGTAGTATTTCCTGAGTCTTTAACTTCAACTTCCATTAATTCATCAAATAGATGATTCATTTGATGCCGTAAAATATCTAAATCTTTAAGTGGTTGCCAAGTAATCCAAGACATTTGCCTTCCTCTAACAATTTCGATTGCAACTGAATCGGCAGCCAAAGCAAGGATGAGGAATAATTTTTTCCTAGCGTTGACTCTATTGTTAGATTAAGCAAAAAATTTGGGGAAATTGTGAGGATTGAGATAATTGATAAATCTTTTTCTAATTCTGTTTGTTGGTCGTAGTAGCCTGAATAACTTCCTACCCTTAAATTTTAAGGGGATACTAAAAATGTTTATGAGAGGTAGCACTTATCTATCTTATCAACCATAAAGTTAAATAACCTAAATCACCCATAACCCATTACTTATTACTTATTACTCATTACTCATATGAAACCCTCCCGTTCCCTAATAAATATTGCTGGAATAGTCGCGATCGCAACCCTCATTAGTAAATTATTTGGTTTGTTACGTTCGACTACTATGGCTGCGGCTTTTGGAGTCGGTCCTGTTGTAAATGCTTTTAATTATTCCTATATTATACCTGGGTTTTTACTGATAGTTATCGGCGGTTTAAATGGTCCTTTACATACTGCTTTAGTCAGCGTTTTAGCTAGACGAGATGAAAGCGATCGCGCCGAACTAGTTACAACAATTGCCACATTCTTAACTTTGATTTTGATTCCTGTAACCTTGGGAATAATTATTTTTGCACCTTTGTTAATTGATTTGATTGCGCCAGGGTTAAGCTCTGGGGGAATTAACTCTCAGGTCAGAGAAATTGCAATTTCCCAATTACAAATTATGGCTCCCCTGGCTTTATTTGCGGGATTCATTGGAGTGGGAATTGCTAGCTTGAATGCAGGTAATTTATACTGGCTTCCTTCAGTAAGTCCAATGCTATCAAGTATTACTGTAATTAGCAGCTTGGGTATTTTAGCTTGGTATTTGGGAAATGAAATCAACACACCACAAAACCTACTTTTGGGTGGAATGGTTTTAGCAGGGGGAACATTAGCGGGTGCTGTACTGCAATGGTGCGTGCAATTAATGGTACAAGCACGGGAAGGTTTATTAAAATTTAGTCAAATTCGTCCCCGGTTTAATTTTCGTTCTCCAGAAGTTAGGGAAGTTATGGATTTGATGTTTCCTGCGACTCTTTCCACTGGGATGTCAAATATCAATCTTTACGTAGACTTGCGTTTTGCTTCTTATATTCCCCAAGCTGCTGCAACTCTGAACTATGCTCAGTCACTCTCGTACACACCGAGAGGATTGCTTGCTAGTATCTTATTAGTTCCCCTGTTGCAAAGATTTTCTCGACTAGCAGCAGATAGAGAATGGGAACAACTCAAAGAACAAGTGCGCCAAAGTATTGTAATTACAGCTTTGATAATTCTACCTTTAAGTGCTTTGATGATGGTGTTGGCGACCCCCATTGTCAAAATAGTTTATCAACGTTCCAGTTTTGATAATCAAGCAGTACAAATGGTGTCATCGGTTTTAGTCGTTTACAGCTTGGGAATGTTTCCCGATTTGGTAAGACAGATATTGACGCGGGTATGTTACGCCTTAAATGATGCTCATATCCCCTTTCGCATTAGCGGATTTAATATTTTGCTTAATGTCGCTTTGGATTACATTTTCGTCAAATATCTGGGTATGTCGGGTTTAGTCTTAGCTTCTATAGGGGTGAATGTAATTGCTGGGGGAATGCTATTAGTTTACCTAAATCGTCAACTTGACGGTTTACCTTGGAGGAAATGGGGTTTTCCAATCTTGGGTGCGATCGCAGGAAGTATATTTGCGGGTTTAACTGCTTGGGTTACCAGTTGGGGAATTGAAACTTGGGTAATTAAAACTTGGGGACTGG
>JASJCX010000306.1 GCA_030065255.1 Calothrix sp. MO_167.B42
GATATTCCCATAACTGAAGCAAAGCAGAAAGTACCACAGGAATCAAACAAAAATATTTCCCACGAACAATTGCTAGCTAAACTTGGCTTAAATCACCCATCACATACTAGTTAAATTTCATTGATTGGGTAAATATTGTCATGAGTAAAATTAATTATACAGCAATGATGGATAAGGAGTTAAAGGAATACTTGCTTAACCATCGAGACGACAAAAATGCGCTCACTGTATATCTAGAACGTCGTCATCAACGTGCAAATTCTGTGATTACTACAGTAGATGACCCTGATTTTGATGCTAAGATTCAAGCTGTAATTCGTCAACAAATGAAAGATATTTCTTAGGTTTCAGTATTAGTGAATGCTGATTGTTTTCTACATATATAAAAAGCTGCTATGGTCTTACTTCAAGACTTTTTAGAAATCCTGCAAGCTGAAGATCCAGAAAAACG
The DNA here is from genome assembly GCA_030065255.1 of Calothrix sp. MO_167.B42. Taxonomy (GTDB): domain Bacteria; phylum Cyanobacteriota; class Cyanobacteriia; order Cyanobacteriales; family Nostocaceae; genus Calothrix_A. The sequence goes on from JASJCX010000306.1 coordinate 452, forward strand.
CCAGATTATCAGTGGTGTTAATTGGGAAAATTATGAAACATTGCTGAATGAACTAGGGAATAGTTTACAGTATCGGGTGACTTATTTGGATGGAGTGTTAGAATTTGTGTCCCCTAGTCGCAAGCACGAACGGAATAAAACAAATATTGGTTCTTTAGTAGAAGCTTACTGTCAAGAAAAACGTATTCGTTATTTTCCCCTAGGTTCTAAGACTCTTCGTCAACAAAAAATAAAGGGGGGAACAGAGCCGGATGAATCTTATTGTATTGGGATAGAAAAAGAATTTCCCGATATTGTAATTGAGGTAGTTGTTACTAGTGGTGGTTTAGACAAATTGGAAGTATATAAACGGCTGGGAATTAAGGAAGTTTGGTTTTTCAAAAATAATAAATTTGATATTTATTGCTTGGGTGATAATAGTTACGAGCAAGTAGAAAAAAGTGAGACTTTGCCCAATTTAGATTTGCAAATGTTAGCACAGTATGTAGTAGCGATCGATCCATTGGAAGCGGCGTTAGAATGGCGAGAAAGAGTAAGGGGGATGGAGGGTTAAAGATTTAGTGAACCTCATTGGTGCTCCATATCTAAACTAGTCCTATAGTAAGAGAGAGTTAGCTGTGTTAGAAGAATATCAAAATTTAGACTTAAATGAAGAACAACAAGTAGAAGACGAGGCATCACAAGATGATATTGTTGCTCCTATTAGATATGAAATTTCTAGTTACGGAGCAGATTATGATGTTGAAGGTTTAGTTAAAAGATTAAATAGAGGTGATATATTAGTTCCCAGTTTTCAAAGAAATTATGTTTGGAATCAAGCAGAGGCTTCTCGGTTTATTGAGTCTCTACTTCTAGGTTTGCCAACTCCAGCAATCTTTTTAGCTCGTGAATCAGATTCTAACAAACTTCTAGTAATTGATGGTCAACAAAGGTTAAAAACGCTTCAGTTTTTTTATAATGGTTATTTCAATCCTCAAATTGATGAGAAAAGAGAAAAAGTATTCAAATTACTAAATGTACAGCCAGAATTTGAATCTCTTACTTATGAAAAATTAGATGAAAATGATAAAATAAAACTCAATGATTCCTTAATTCATGCAATTATTATTAAACAGGATTCACCCCAAAGAGATAACACAAGTATCTACCATATATTTGATAGATTAAATAGCGAGGGGAGAAGTCTTAATCCCCAAGAAATTCGTTCAGCTGTTGATCATGGAGAATTTATTGATATGATTCGTGATTTAAATGAATATGAAAATTGGAGAAAAATATATGGTAAAAAGAATAGCCGTTTAAAAGATCAAGAACTAATTATGAGATTTTTAGCTTTTTATTTTGATATTGAAAATTATCAAAGACCAATGAAAGAGTTCCTAAATCGTTTTTCTCAAAAACATCGCCATGCAGATACAAATTTTCTTAAATTATGCCGTAAACTTTTTACTTCGACAATTGACATAGTTTTTGAAAGTATTGGTCAAAAGGCATTTAGACCAATTAGAGCTATTAATGCAGCAGTATTTGATTCTGTAATGGTTGCGATAGCTAGGAGAAGAGAAAATAAGCCAAACTCAGATTTTACCGAACTGAAACAAGCCTATGATGAATTACTAAAAGATCCTGAATATACTACACTTCTTTCATCAGATACATCTGATGAGCAAAAAGTTGAAAATAGATTTAAAAAGGCTACAGAAAAATTGAATAATATCTTAGATGCATAATCGTAAATTGAAAAATCAGATAACAAGACTTAGAAATATTATTGATAAAACTCGTGATGCTTGTGAAGATGACCTGGAAATACAATCACATTGGGCTAAATATATTTGCATTATTAGTGCCGGATTTCTTGAGAACTCCATTAAAGAAATTTACACAGAATATGCAGCGAATCAAGTAAGTCAACCTATAGCAAACTTCATAGCTGCAAAACTTGCTCAGATTCGTAATCCAAAAGCATCACTTTTTCTAGAAACAGCAGCTGCATTTCGCCCAATATGGAAAGACGAATTAGAAAATTTTCTACTTGAAGAAGAAAGAGGAAATGCTATTGATTCTATTATTAATAATAGACATTTAATTGCCCATGGTAAAGAAAACCAATCAGGAATAACTGTTAGTAGAGTTAAGGATTGGCTAGATAAAGCAATAGAAGTTATGGAGTTTATTGAGACACAGTGTCGAAGTTAATTACAGTTGACTAGCTAACTCTCCCCTCGCAATCTCAACTCATCAATATTCCACAATAACCCCCCAACGGCGGAGAATTTAACATTTTCCACCCTATCCCGCACCGCTTTTAAAGACATAGAATTAACTAAGAAAAACACTGGTAATTCCTCAGCGACAATCTGCTGGAATTTACCATAAATCTGTTTGCGTTTACCTTCATCAGCTTCCCTAGTTCCTTCTTGAAAAAGTCGATCGATTTCCTGTTCCCACTCCGTAGCTTTCCAACCAGCAATGGGACGCTTGTTAGATTGGGAACCTTGATTAAACATATGAAACGAACCTTTGCTATTCCAAAATAAAGACACAAGGTTAGGTTCAACTACCCCCGACTCAAAAGCACCTACATAACATTCCCAATCTCGACTACCAAGGAGCTTTTGTAATACAGTATTAAAAGTAAGAACCTGTAAATCTGCTTGGATACCAATCTGGTTTAGATCCTGCTGAACTTGCACTGCGGCGGCTATACGGGATTGATCCTCCGATTTAACTAGGATAGTGAACCTTACCCGATTCCCATCTTCATCTAGTAATTCCTGTTGAGAATTATACTCAAAACCTGCCTTTGTTAATAATTGCTTTGCCCGTTGGGGATCGTAATTGTATACCTTTAAACCAGCTTCCGGGGATAGGTAATAGGGACTCTGCACAGCAATGGGTGAATGTTGTAACTTACCTAATCCCTGATAGATATTAGTTTTCATCCTTTGACGATCTATAGCATATGCGATCGCTTGCCGAAATGCTAGGTTATTAAACCAACGGGATTTAATCGGATTGACAAAAGGCTTTCCCTTGGTAGTATGGCCTTGGTTAAGATTAAAGGTAATAAAGTTAATCCCCGTCTGCAACCCACCATTGTAAACAGTATATTTACCCCGCTTTTCCTCCCGCTTGAGTAAACCAAAGGCTTCCGGTTTCACACTTAAAGTATCCAATTCCCCAGAACGAAATCTCAGCAGGTGGTTATCGGTGGAAGGAATAATTTGCCAGACAATGCTTTCAATGTAAGGTAATTGTACTCCTTGGTTATCTTTGCGCCAATAGTAAGGATTGCGATGCAAAATAACTCGCTCAGAAGGAGTATAACTTGCTATTTGATAAGGACCATTACCAATAATTTTCTCCGGTGCTGTATTGGTTCCCCAGGTGGAGAGAAATTGAGGATTACCATTCACATCATTGGAGAATACAGAATCCCGCAGCGCGTGAGCTGGTAAAATTGCTAAGGCAGCGGAGTATCGTAAGAAGGGAGTAAAAGGTTCTGGTAAAGTAAACTCCACCCTGCGGTTGTCCAACTTTTTCAACGAGGGAAATACATCCTGGTTGCCAATACGGACAAAATCTTTATATACAGTGGGAATCCTTTTATTCATGTAAATATCCCTATAGGTAAACATGACATCATCCGCAGTCAGGGGTTTACCATCAGACCACTTTAACCCATCCCTGAGGGTAAAGGTAATATGTTTTTGATCCTCAGAAATAGTCCAAGATTCGGCCAGGGCTGGTTCTAGCTCACTAGTCATACCATTCTCTTGTACCAATCCCTGATAAATGAAGGAAAAAACACCAAAAGGAGAGGTATTCGTAGCATAATTAAATGTAGTAGGATCGCTGGAAGTCGCCAAAACTAGTTGGGATGTCTGCTTCGCCTTTAAATGCCATGATTGGGGGTGACAAGCCGTGAGCATCATCAAAAAAGCCAGCACAAAAATAACCGCTAGACGTAAGGAGCGAGTCATAACAACACTTATAATAGGATGCCAGATTGTACCTTAGGATAATCCTTAATTCGCAATTTATTATTAAGTTTTGTAATGAAGATATAAATCCCTGGAAATATGGATAGGACGTTTTTGATGTTGACGGTTGATAGTTGACGGTTGACAGTTGACGGTTGACAGTTGACGGTTGATAGTTGATAGTTCTTGATTAGAACAATATTGTCCTAACCAATATGTCCATTGCTATAGCTTCCCGTAGTGCTCTATCACATTAATTTTGTTGGGTGTATATCAAATCCGCCAGGGACTACAAGTCCCACCTCTTATAGCAAAAGTCCTCTAAAGAGGACTGGAATGCTTCCCTCCATAACTAATGCGATGAACCACTAGTAGGGTAGGCACAGAGAAAAGAAGTTGATTGAACAACACCAATAATAAGTAATAAGTTTACCCGTCAACCGTCAACCGTCAACTATCAACTATCAACCGTCAACCATCAACTTCCTTAACACCTTTGCCAAATACTCATACTCTTCTATCGAGTTATAAATCTGAGCTGATATCCGCATCAACAGCTTTGGTTGTTCTTCCCAAGGAATCAAGTATACTTCAATGGCAAAATTATCCAATAACTCATCACGTACCGATACAAAATTCCGATTTTCCCAAGATTGTGGCATGGGAATCACCGCCATAGAACCTATCATACTCTCAGGACATGGTGGTAATACCTTCAATGCATCACACAACAACTCTCTCCCTTGCAACGCCAATTCATGATTGCGCCGTCTTAGCTCATCCCATCCACCGGGTAATAACGAACCCATAAACTTAATTGCTTCTGCGACGCATATATAAGCTGTGGGATCATCAGTTCCCATCCAGTCAAATTCCAATTGAAATGGACTTTTATCTGTACGGGGAGAATTTGCACCATGACTAATTGTCAGGGGGCGAATTTCTGGCTGCTTATCCCTTCGCACGTATAAAAATGCGGCTCCCTTAGGCGCACACAACCATTTATGACAATTTCCGCTGTAATAAGTTGCTCCAATGTCTGGCAAATTCAAGGGAATCGTTCCCGGTGCGTGGGAACCATCTATTAGTGTATCTATACCACGTACCTGTAATTCTCTTACCAATTCTTGAATAGGTAAAATCAATCCCGTGTGACTAGTTATGTGGTCTAATAGAACAAGCTTGGTTTTGGACGATACTTGCTCTAAAACTGCTGCGATTACCTGTTGGGGTGATTCTAAAGGAAAGGGAATTTTCCCTACCACAACCCGCGCACCGCTACGACGAGCAACAAAATCTAGAGCATTGCGACAAGCATTATATTCGTGGTTGGTTGTGAGTAACTCGTCATCTGCACAGAAATGTAGGGAACGCAACACAGCATTCACCCCTGTTGTGGCGTTGGGGACGAATACTAAATCTTGCTCATCAGCACCAACGAAATTAGCCAGTTGATGCCTGGATTCATCAATTAGTGGCTCCCATTCCCTCACAAAAAAGCGCACTGGTTCTGCTTCCAATTTTGCCCGTAGTTGCTGTTGAATGGATAGGACAGCTTGAGGACAAGCACCAAATGAACCATGGTTGAGAAAGGTTATATTTGGGTCTATTGACCATAATTCTCGGATATTTGGGATTTGAAGTCTAAAGCCATCACCTTTATCCTTCATGTTTTTATCCCTTGGAATTTAGTAAACTCCCCAGGTAGGATTCGAACCTACGACCAATCGGTTAACAGCCGACCGCTCTACCACTGAGCTACTGAGGAACGCAACGATTATTTATGTTAAAGCAAACTCTAGAAAATTGCAAGTAATTTCCCAATTTTTTTATTTTTTGTGAAACAAAGAGGCTTGAAACCCTTACCCAGACTGGAATTTTTGCAACTTAATATTTCAATGTATAGCAATTATAGCAATGGACATATTGGTTAGGACAGTCAGGAAGAGGCAGGGGGGCAGGGAGCAGGGAGCAGGGAGAGACAAGGGGCACCGGAGCAGGGGGGATGAGGAGGTGATGAGGTGATGAGGGAAGGAGTTAAAACCGTCAAATCTAAAATCTAAAATCTAAAATCTAAAATCTAAAATCTAAAATCTAAAATCTAAAATCTAAAATCTAAAATCTAAAATCTAAAATCTAAAATCTAAAATCTAAAATCTAAAA
>JASJCX010000307.1 GCA_030065255.1 Calothrix sp. MO_167.B42
AGCACTAGGGACTGTTTTCAAACTCGCCGTCACCCTAAAGGGTGCGGCTACACGTACCAAGTCCGCCTGCGCGGACTACGAAAATTATGGCTTTGAGCCTGCGTAGGCAGGCTTTGATCGTATAGCCCCACCCTTTAGGGTGAGGGATTTTGGGGTTTGAAAACACGCCCTAGTGGTCTATCGCATTAATTTTGACAAGTAAACCAAGTTCTAAATTTATTCTCTCCTTCCCTTGTCTCTGCGCCCTCTGCGCCTCTGCGGTTTTTTTGGTTTTCGGTTTAGTCTCTCTACCTCCATCCATCCAAATTCAAATAAAACTTAATGATGATGCTTGGATTCTGGATCAATGTCACCTAACTCAATTGTTTTTTTATCCGTCATTCTATTGACAATTTCCACAACATCCATGCCAGTAGTTTGACGTAATTGCTCAATAAAACCTGCCATTTTAGTGGCATTACTACCATCTTGAGCATCAATCATAGTTACATTTTGCACATCAACTTCAGGAATGCTAGAAGACATTGCTTTGAGCAACACGTCTAACTTTTGTAAGAGAAAAATTTCCCTAGCGTTAGCACCAGCAGCTTGCCAAGATTCTGCCAAACTCCTTGTTCCTTCTACCTGTGCTTTGCCATCTTCAATAATAGTAGCAGCATTACCCTTAGCTTTAGCGATCGCTCTTTGGGATTCAGCCTCAGCAGGAGCCACCACATCTGCGATTAACTGTTGTTCCACTTGTTTAATCCGTTCGGTTTGTACGGCAACTTCTGCTTGGGTTTTAGCAATTTTTGCTCCCACTTCAGATTCCGCTTCCGCTACCATTGCTACCCGTTTGGTAAGTGCATCCCTCACCCTTCTTTCTGCGTCAGCCTTAGCAACTTCTAAATCCCGTTCAATCCGTCGTAATGCTACCAATTTTTGGTTTTCCGATTCACGAATTACTGATTTTGCCTTAGCATGGGCTTCTGCAATCCGAGCATCCCGCAACATATCGGCTTGTTGTTTGCGTCCAATGGAATCTAAATATTGGACATCATCAGAGATATTTTGGATTTGCAAACTATCTAAAACTAAACCTAGTTTTTCTAAATCATCTTCCGCCTCATCCAAGAGACTTTTGGCAAAAGCAATTTTATCTTCATTTACCTGTTCTGGTGTCAAAGAAGCCAACACACCCCGAAGATTTCCTTCCAGTGTTTCCTTGGCTAATTGTTCAATTTGTTTGTGGCTTTTACCTAAAAGACGCTCAATGGCATTGTGAATTGTCGGTTCTTCACCAGCAATTTTAATATTTGCCACCCCATCCACTTTGAGAGGAATACCACCTTTGGAATAAGCATTTGATACCTTTAGATCGATAATCATATTGCTTAAATCCATGCGGAATGTTTTTTCTAATAGGGGTGTCTGGATACTGCTACCGCCTTTAACTAAGCGATATCCCACTTGTTTACCATCTGAAGTTTGGCTGGTACTACCCGCAAAAATTAGTACTTCGCTAGGTTGGCAAATGTGGTAGAAATTGCGGATTACCCAATAACCAGCCGCCGAACCAAAGCCAACAATGCCTAAGAATAAACTAATGATTTCCATTTCAATTATTCATTATTAATTACGATTTATTTACAACCAGAGAGGAAGAGTGTGGGGAGGGTGCGAGAGTGGGAGGTTTAACCATCAACCCTTAACTCTTAACTCCCAACTGTCAACTGTCAACTCATTTACTTCCAGTAAGTGTACCTACAACATCAATTCCCAGGGTTTTATTAATACTTTCGAGATACTCAGATAAAATCTCTGGATACACTTGGACTAAACCCGCTAGAGACTTACCATCACCGTTATCCACCACAGTGATTTTGTCTAAAGATAATCTACTGGGAATTTTAACTGCATCTTGTAAAATCGTTTCGATTTGCTGGATTAGGAACAATTGGGAAGCGTCCTTACCAGTTTCCTGCCAAACCTGTGTCAACATCTGGTTTACTAAAGCTGCGGCTTTGGCATTTTCTGCTAAGTTCGCGGCTTCTCCTCGTGCTTGGAGTTCTTGAGCTTGTTGTGCTGCTTTAGCAGGTAGTACTTCATCAGCTTCTAAGCGCAAACGTTCTAATTCTGCTCGCAGTGCTTGCAATTTTTGCTCAAACTTAGCTCGCTTTTCATTCGCAGTAGCGATGGTAATTTCTTCTTCAGAACGAGCTTGTTTTTCTAATTTAGCTTTCAGTTCTCGCAGCTCATTTTCCTTTTCCAAGATGGAAATTTTATTTTGAGTTTGAGCTACCTCTGCTTGTTGTTCGCATTCCGCTTCTATCCTTTGAGCTTCCCCCAAAGCATCGGATTCGGCAATTTCTGCATCCTGAATAATGATCGCAATTCGTTTGCGCCCAATGGAACTGAGATATTCCACACTATCGGACACACTTTGGATTTTCAGGGTATCGAGTTGTAAACCCAATTTCGTTAAATCCCGACTTACATCTGAAGTGATGCGTTCAGCAAATTGTAGGCGATCCTCATTTACCTGTTCGGGGGTCAAAGTTGCAACTACCCCCCGTAAATTTCCTTCCAGAGTTTCCCTGGCTACCCTGGTAATTTCTTTGCGATCGCTATTCAAAAAGCGTTCAATAGCATTACCCACAATACCACGATCGCTGGACACTTTTACATTAGCAATCGCTTGAATATCTAATGGGGTTCCTCCTTTAGAATAGGCATTACGCACCTCTACTGGTACGGGCATGGTAGTTACATCCATGCGCTTAATAGTTTCTATAATCGGAATCCGAATTGCCCTTCCTCCGGCTAATACCCGGTATCCTACCTCCTGTCCATCCTGAGTCCTCCACTTGCGCCCGGATATAACTAAGACTTCATTGGGCTTACAGATACATAAAAAGGACTTGATAAACCAGACTAAGACAATAGCCCCAAATATCCCCAAAGCAATGGGAACACTAGCCCCAATGAATCGCCCCACCTGTTGCTTGTGTATGGATGTAATGGGATTAATTGTTGGATTACTTGGCTGGACTGTCGCCAAGTTGGTAGTAGAAACATTGTAGTTAACAAAAAGTTTAGGCATCAGTATTTATATTTATTTAATTTGTCTTGTTTGTAACTTATTTTTTTACAGGGAATCTATCGATCAATCTGGAGACTAACTACCTCACTTTTAACTTGTGAACACTGATTAAATGGATGACACCGATGGCACGGATAGTTGATGGCAGGATAATTAACTCTAAACACTGATTAAATAGATGACACCGATGACACGGATAGTTGATAACCCAACAATTAACTCTTAACTCTTAACTCCTACCGTTCGGACTTCGGCGTGAGCGCTCAGTCGAACGCTGAGCTCACGGCCGAAGCCTGTCAACTGTCAACTGTCAACTATCAACTATCAACTCTTCACTCTTCACTCTTTTTTCAAAGAATGCTCACTCACAACCCATACCTGATTACCCCTAGCATCAACAATGAATACTCTTTCCCCAGGTTGAAAACCTTGAGCATCATCAGTTTTGGCGATAAAATCCACGGTAGAACTTTGGATTTCTACCCTGACTTTACCCTTATGGCTAGAATCAAAAGGTATCTCTACCGTCGCAAAAAGACCGATCGCATTGCGGGCAGAAATCATACTATCTACCCGTTGGCTACGACGTTTCACCACAATCAACAACACAATTGCAGCACCACATAACATGCCAACAACAATGGCTATGAAAAGAAGCAAAAGAATTTGAGCATTCATTTTTATTGTGAGTCATAAACACGATCTTAGGTACAAATATATCGCGTCATAAATTACACAATGTCTGAAAATGGTGTTATATTCTGGGTCGAGAAGCATTTGTACTCGGGTGAACCATAGGACTGAAACTATATATAACAGTTTCTATGGGAAAGACACCAATCATTAATCTGAGTTTTTCGCATAACTTATTAATTGTCCTTACAAAAATTTACCTTTTGCTTGTTGTGTTGCTAAAAGGACATTTACTTCTTGCAAGAGTTCTTCCTGCTCCTGGTTGAGTTCTGTTAAACGCTGGGAAATTTCCCCTAGTCTTTTTTGTTTATCGGCAGCAATAATCGGAAAATCAGTAGCCTCTAATGTGGGTAAGTTATCTGCCTTTGCTGGTTGGTTGATACTATAGACAATCAAACTACTAACTTTAGTAATTGATAACCAACTCAATTGTAAAACAGCTAATAGCATTTTCAACGGTATTTGCATAATTGACCAGCTAGCTGTTTCTATTAAACGAATAATCGCTTTAATAATGCTACCTAAAATGGCAATGATAAATACCAGCAAAATTAAACTAATAACTGGGTGATGAACACCCCAACCCAAGAGATGCAAGAAGCGGAAAATCCCTGGGTTGTCTTGTAGCCAATTATTAATAGAATAAGCGATTACATTTTGCATAGCCATTGATTATGTATAGAAAATGACGTTAATTCAAATTTACCCGTAAGCTACCTTGAGCAATATGACTAGGAATGTCTAAGTGAGTAGGCGTAAAAATATAAGAAGCGAACCTCACCCCGCCTGATGGCACCTCTCTCCTTAGCACCCCTCTCCTTTATAAGGAGAGGGGCTGGGGGTGAGGTTGTATATTTAATTTAACCGGTGTTATCCACCCCATCTAAAAATGCAAGTACTTATCATATTATTAATTACAGTGCTGATTGTAACTTGGATTTTAATCAGTCCTATTTTAACTAAACAGCGCCATAAACGGATTAAAAATCTTCCCTTTCCCCCTCTGTGGAATGCCATTATTACCAATAATCTGCCTATTTATCCCCGTCTTTCTCCTTCCGAACGCCGCAGACTCCAAGGACATATTCAAGTATTTTTAAAATCAAAACAATTTATTGGTTGTCAAGGTTTCCAAGTTACGGAAGAGATAAAAGTAATTGTTGCAGCTATTGCTTGTTTATTATTGTTAAATGAAAGGGGTAAATACTTTCCCAGACTGCGGTCAATTTTAATTTATCCCACCACTTATTTTGTGAATGAAACCATAGCCGCAAGTGATTATGTGGTAGAAGAAAAGCGTACCGCCAGATTAGGAGAATCGTGGACTAATGACCAACTTGTTTTGTCTTGGGAACAGGTAGAACAAGATACCCATAATTGGCAAGATGGACATAATGTAGTGTTACATGAATTTGCCCATCAATTAGACCAAGAAGATGGTAAAGCCCAGGGAGTTCCAATTTTAAAAAGTAACTCAGATTATCAAGTTTGGGCTGAAGTTATGACAGCAGCATATCAACAACTTTGTCATGATGTTGAACGAGATAAAAAGACAGTTATTAACAGCTATGGTGCAACAAATCCAGCAGAATTTTTTGCTGTGGCCACGGAGACTTTTTTTGAAAAACCACAACAATTATTTAAAAAACATCAGAATTTGTATGAATTATTGCAGAGGTATTATCAAGTGGAACCGATGAAATGGTTATGATGAGTGCTTTTTTTACTTTCAACCCCTTACTTAGTGCTGCTTCCCTAACAGCCTATAAGCCTCGATTTATAGGAGTCACGTACTGGTCACCGATTATGACATGCAGTTTTAGTTCTGACAACAATCACGAAAAATTTACTGGAAATTCTGGATTTAAAGCCCTGTAATTTTAGGACGAATTTTGGTATACAATATTTCTCTTGTAACACTTCCCAGAATTCAACGGGAAACTTTAAAGAATTAATTCAAAGGTAATTATCGTGCAAAAAAATCAGATTTCCCAGAACAAGCGTTGGATGGCCTTGATTACCAAGGTATTTGCTTTGATTTTAGGTATTACTTTGACTTTGCCAACTTTTGCAGCAACAGCAGCCCTCTCAGCAATTGACGGATCATGGGAACTTAGAAATCAAGATGGTGCATTTACAAAACCACCATTGCTTGTTCTTAGGGATGGCCGTGATTTTGGTGTGATGCCCTGTAATCAATACTTTGGTAATTATGAGGAACCTAGTAATGATGAAGCTTCAGGAAGTGCTCCTTGTTCCCAGAAATTTCCAATTAAGTTTTTTCCACAAAGAAGTACAGAAATTGGTTGTGCAGAAAATGAACTAGAGTCCAAGTATTTACAAATACTCGAATCAGTTAACAGTTACCAATCCTGTTACAATGGGCTAAGACTGAATGGAGAATTAGGAGTATTACAATACGCCAAAATTGGTGATTAATTAGGATTAAAATTTGTTTTGATGTTGACAGTTGATAGTTTTTGAATAGAAAAATATTGTCTTAAACAATATATCTATTGGCTATTCTTGTAATCATATTTTGGAATTATCAACCGAATGTCAATGATTGCAAAACTTAATTCACCCTAAACGTAAAATGCGAACTAAGTCTAGCTCAACCATGGCAGCTAGACTTTTTTATTAAACCTATTGCAGAAGTCTTAGTTTTGCATTGCTGTAGGATGATTTTGGTTTGATCCTAATTTTTGAGGTTTCCAGTTTTAACTGCGATCGCCAAATGATAAAACAACAATATTTCATATCATGTCCGTTTAAATAACCGTCATTGCGACCGTTCGCTGAAAGCGTTCTCGCAGAGTAGGGAAGCAATCCCAAAGACCTTGTGTTCGCGGAGCGTGCCCGTTAGGGCTTATGCGTCGTTTCACTTCGTTCC
>JASJCX010000308.1 GCA_030065255.1 Calothrix sp. MO_167.B42
TAACTCTGAACCTGCGGATTTAATTTTGACTGCTGATAAAGCTTTGTATCAAGCAAAATCAGAAGGTAGAAATCGCATTATCTTTAAGCAAATGCCACATTGAAAGGATGTGTAGGCAGATTCTCATATTAAAAACTTATAAAAATTTTAAAGGGCGAGTCCCCCTATTTGTAGGAGGACTAAGAGGAAATTTTTTGACTTTTACTTAGCTCCCAATTTCATAATTTCTCCTGTAACATAAAGACTTTCTTCAAATAATACTTCCCTGCCCCAACGCTGTACTTGTTGACTCAACAACACCTCAGCTTTTTGTTCTGAAAGGGAAGTTACCTGTTGAAACAAACCAGTGGATTGAGCGCCACCGTGGGTTTCCATCCGCATACAACCACCAGTTTCAGAACAAATTAGGGTACTACAATCTGCTTGGGGGTTGGTAGAACTCAAACGGAAAGCGATCAAATCACCAACAATATCCCCCACATCACCTACAGGAACTCCTGCTAACTCAGCTTCTACTTTCCGTTGATTGTCGGTAACAAAACTCACTTTCCTGATGTTGTAATCTCCGATTTCCTTTTCATAAGCAACCGGCCGCCAATTCAATCTACTAGCCAACCAACCTAAAAACAACAATGCTTGGGCGGGATTACCTTTTTCGTGATCGATGTTGACTCTATCCACTTCTGGAAGGGCTGCACGCCGTTGTGGTGGATCGAAAGCTTCGGCTGTCAATTCTTGCCATGCTGCAAGACGGCCCCAGTTTAAATCAGCTAAGGGTACACCGGTTTCTATTAACCCTTGCAATGCGAGCAAATCATGTTCTGGCTCGTTAAAATTGCATGAATCGACAATCACATTGTTACAAATTGAACCCAATCTCTTAAATAGGGGGTTATGGGGGTCTGGTGTGGCTTTCCACCAGAGGAATTTGGGTAAATCACCGATGAGCAATTCTGGTACCATGCCACCGATTCTTTCTAAAGCGGCAGCAGTACCAGTCAAATTAATGTATTCGCAACAAACTAGGGTAGTTGACGATCGCTTTTGAATTGGGCAATAAGCGGATACTTGAGCCTTAACCCCTTCATCTTCCCCTGCTATGGGAGATAAGGTGATAATCCGGCAGGGATTGCGTAGGGCAATTTCATCGGCAATTCTCGGGCTATCTGCACCATAGGATGCACTGTTATCTGTGGCTGTATCCCCACCATGACGTTTAGCAACTTCTTCGCGCAATACGGTTAGGGTTTCTGGGGTTGCAGTTCCAGTTTCTTCTAATCCGTGCTGTTTTTGTACTTCCCGCAGTGCAGTTTGGGTTTGGGGGCCGAGAATACCATCAATGGGACCAGTATAAAACCCTGCGGCAGCTAATAAATACTGGGTTTCTTCTGATTCATAAACCACTAGGGTAAAGGTTGTTGCCCTGGTTGCTGCGGGTAAAGCGCCATCTTCACCCGAGATACCATAACTTTGCCAAATTTGATTGAGTTCCCCTTCAATGTCTGTGAGGGAGACATCTTTGGGAGCCTGAAGTGAATAAATAGTTGGAGCTTGGGTAGTCATAACAAATTGTGGGTTGTGGATGTGCGATTTTTGATTTACAGTCCTAGATTTTTGGATTGAGGCGAGGGAGGAGTTAAGAGTGAAGAGTTAAGAGTGAAGAGTTAAGAGTTAAGAGTGAAGGGAGCAAATTTCACCCCATCACTCATCACCTCATTATTTCATTCCCTCTTCCTCTCTTCCTCTCTTCCCCCTGCACCCTGCACCCTGCCCCTCATCCTCTTCTTCAATCTAAAATCTAAAATCTAAAATCTAAAATTCTAGAGTCTGCGCCAATGACGGCCATCTCGGTTAATTAATAATTCCGCTTCCACTGGTTCCCATGTACCAGCTTCATATTCAGGAATGAGGGCGGGATCGGAAGGCGAGTCCCAAACGGAAAGAGCTGGTGTAACTACCTGCCAAGCTGCTTCTACTTCGTCTCCCCTGGTGAATAATGTCTGGTCTCCCATCATACAATCAAGAAATAAGCGATCGTAAGCGTCAGATTTGGCTTCAATGCCAAAGGAGCCGTAGGTGAAGTCCATATCCACGGAACGGGTACGGAATTCTGCCCCTGGCATTTTCACATCAAAACGCAGGGAAATCCCTTCATTGGGCTGAATCCGCATTGTCAAAATATTGGCACTCATTTGTTGAGCAGCGGATTTAAACATCCGAGAAGGAACATCGCGGAAGTGGATGGAAATCTCGCTGACTTTTTTCGGCATCCGTTTCCCTGTACGCAGATAGAAGGGAACCCCTTGCCAACGCCAGTTGTCTACCAAAAATTTCATGGCTACGAAGGTAGGGGTGGTGGAGTTGGGATCTACCCCCGGTTCTTGCCGATATCCAGCCACTGGTTGACCTTTCATCCAACCAGCACTGTATTGACCGCGAATTGCCGATTGCTCTAAATTATTTACGTCTGCTAACCGAGTTGCTTGCAATACTTTCACCTTTTCTGTACGAATGCTATCGGCATCCATAAAGTTTGGTGTTTCCATTGCTGTCAAACAGAATAGCTGCATCAGGTGATTTTGCAACATATCCCGCAATGCACCGGAGCTTTCGTAGTAACCAGCCCGGTCTTCCACACCTACGGTTTCTGCTACAGTAATCTGGACATGATCTACGTAACTACGATTCCAGAGGGGTTCAAAGATGGCATTGGCAAAGCGAAATACTAACAGGTTTTGGACTGTTTCTTTGCCTAAATAGTGGTCAATTCGGTATACTTGCTTTTCGTTGCAATATTTTTGGACTACAAGGTTCAGGCTTTTAGCTGAAGCCAAATCTCGACCGAAGGGTTTCTCAATAACTAGACGATGTTTGTAGGGATCTTCGAGCATTCCTGCTGTTCCCAGCTGTTTAATTGCTTCTGGGAAGAAGTTGGGAGCAACTGACAGATAAAACATCCGGTTGCCCCTAGTTCCCCTTTGCTCATCTAACTCAGTTAAAAAGGTGTTTAATTTCTGGTAACTTTCGGGGTGATCAATATTACCGGAACAATAAAATAAACCTTTAACAAAGTCTGACCATAATTCCTCTTGCTGCACCCCTCCATGGGCTTCTTCCATGCCCTTACGCATTTGTTCGCGGAAGTATTCGTGACTCCAATCTCGACGGGCAACGCCAACAATGGTTGTTTCTGGGGCAATACGGCGCTCTTGGCGCAATTTGTAGAGGGCGGGGACGAGTTTGCGCCAGGTAAGGTCTCCAGAAGCGCCAAAGATAACTATGATCTGGGGTTCGGACATCCCTTGCTGTTGTAGACCGACCCGCAGGGGATTTTCTAGCAGATTGACCATAACAATTTTGGGTTTAAATTTTAGATTGTGGACTGGGTATTGTTTGAGTTTGTTAGTCGTTAGTTTTGGTGTGTTGGGATTGAGGATTTACTCACACGAAGTTCAGCAGTTAGGTTTTCTTACGTAAGTCCTCGGTTTAATTTGCCACTAACTTCTAACTCCTCAATCTTCACGGCTAACCATTTGATGACAATGGCAATATAGTTTGACCTTACTCGATCAATTTTAAATTGTCTGGCTCTTTTACTCCTTTTACTGGTGAACTACCTCACACCTATCCTATCGGATTAGGTGTGGGCTTCCAGCTTCACGGAAGATTGCCGCATCTTGGATTTACGTCCGCGAGTTGGTCTTACATCCTCTCCACTGGCGTTAGCCTCCCCCGTCCCAGAGGAGGACAGCAGTCTAATACCTTCAGCCCTTACATTCTGCGCTGCGTTGCCATCCCTATCATGGTGGGTTCCGCAACTTGGGCAAGTCCAAGCTCTAACCTCTAACGGCAAATCCCCTATTTGGTAATGGCAGTTAGAACAAAGCTTGGAGCTAGGAAACCATCTATCTATTTCTATGAGTACTTTCCCCTCTTTTTCTAGCTTGTAGGAGAGGAAGTTTACAAAGGTTCCCCATGAGGTATCAGATATTGCTTTTGCTAGTGTATGGTTACGAACCATGCCCTTGATATTTAGGTTTTCAACTACCACAACTTGATTATTATCAACTATTTTCCTAGATAGCTTGTGTAAGTAGTCTTGGCGGACATTGCTAATTTGTTCGTATACCCTAGCTGTAATCTTGTTAGCCTTATTTTTGCGGTTGCTGCCTTTTTCTTTGCGGGCTGCAATCCGTTGTTTTACAGCTAATCTTTTTTGATACTTGTATAAGTGTTTAGGATTGGCATATTTAGAAGTTTTATCACCATCGTAGGTAATAGCAAAATCCTTGATTCCTAAATCAATACCCACGACCTTACCATGTGTATTTGGTGCTGGGTTATCTCCATCATATTCCATCAGCACAGAAGCGTAATATTTACCCGATGGGCATTTACTAACCGTAACTGTTTTCATAGTCCCGTCTAGAGGTCGGTGTATTTTGGCTTTTACCACCCCAACCTTACCGGGAAACTTCAAACAATCATTAATTTGTTTAACCTTCTGTGGATACTGGATTGACTGACGGTGACGATAGGATTTGAATCTAGGATATTTTGCTTTGCCCTCAAAAAAGTTCTGATATGCACGGCTAAGATTGAGACTTACAGACTGTAACACCTGTGAATAACAATCTTTAAGCCATTCAGTCTCTTTATCTTTTTTGAGTGCTGGTAACATTGAGTTTAGTCCAGACTGAGACAAGCCTTTGCCAGTTGCTTTATAGGTTTCAATACATTGATTTAGTCCATAATTCCACCACCAACGGGCGCAACCAAAATGTTGTGCAAGTATCTGTTTTTGTTGATCTGTGGGGTACAACCTGACTTTTACTGCTTGTCTTCTCATCTAACTGTTCTAAATATCGACCTGTTACTATTATATATTATTTACAGTAACAAAAGCCCGGAAGATTGTAAAAATATTCGCTGTCCTTCCACCGACGCAAACATTTTTACCGCCTTATATCCCGCCGCTTCCCACTTCGGGTAAGCGGGGGACGAGGGGGCGATATAGTTAAATATTTGGGATACTCCCTTTGACATGCATAAGCAAAAGTTTCTGAATATTCACGGAGCAATCTTCTGACTCTGTGTCGCCTTTTCTCCCAGGTTGTGAAAACCTGGGTTTCCATGCTCCCGTTTCCTATGATAATAATTTGCGATCGCCCCCTGGCAAGCTTGCGATCGCAATTTTCCGCAGTTTCCTTGAGCCATGTCACCACCAAGGGAATTTATTAGTGACCGTTTTGAATAAATGACTCCACCTTGGCTACATCCTTGGGGCTACCAATAATTAAAGGTGTGCGCTGATGTAGTTTGGTTGGTACCACATCTAAAATATTCGCGTGTCCTGTGGTTGCTCTACCTCCCGCTTGCTCGACAATCATGGCTAAGGGAGCTGATTCGTACAATAGGCGTAATTTCCCTTCTGGCTTGGGCAAGGTACCGGGATACAGAAATACACCACCTTGAATCAATAATCGATGGATATCGCTGACCATGGCACCACTATAACGAGCTGTATAGCCTTCTGTCCGATGCACGTAGCGGATATACTCCCGAATGGATTCATCCCACTGCCAAAAATTCCCCTCGTTGACGCTGTAAACTGAACCATGCTCGGGAATCCGCATATTCTCTTCTGTGAGGATAAATTCTCCCAAGCTCGGATCGAGGGTAAATGAATGAACCCCATTTCCTATAGTGTAAACCAGCATGGTACTAGGACCATAGAGGATATACCCGGCGGCAATTTGCTTATGTCCCGATGCTAACAAATCTTTCGCTTCACCATTGAGGTCTTCTCCTTCCTGTTGGCGAATGGAAAAGATAGAACCCAAACTGAGATTTATATCTGTGTTCGATGAACCATCAATGGGATCGTATAACAATGTGTAACGACCAATGGGGCAATTTTCCGGAATGTAGTAGGGTTTTTCCATTTCCTCGGAAGCCAGGCGACAAACTAGGCCACTTTGCTTAAAGACGGCAATAAATACATCATTGGCATAAATATCCATCTTCTTGACGGATTCTCCTTGGACGTTCACTTCCCCTGTAAATCCC
Source organism: Calothrix sp. MO_167.B42 (assembly GCA_030065255.1). Lineage (GTDB taxonomy): Bacteria > Cyanobacteriota > Cyanobacteriia > Cyanobacteriales > Nostocaceae > Calothrix_A. The sequence continues at coordinate 6,070 of JASJCX010000308.1, forward strand.
AAGGCTCCAGCCATTAAACCTGCATGGCTCATGCGACGGGCGATTAATTTACCAGCCAAAGCAATGCGATTCATCAAAGCACTCAAGTCCTGGGCCGATCCGGAAAAACTTTGTAGTTGTTGCAGGACATGACGAGATAATGTTGTACAATCGCGGTCTAAACTACGCTCTTGTGTATCACCGATGGATAAATCTAAAGATTCTGGTGCTTGAGTCATATGGAAAAATCCTCGTCCTTTGATGAACTATGAAGTTAATTCGATTCCATTAGTTGCTTCTATATTAAAAAGGTAATTCGATTCCTTAAATGTGATTTTAGATAAACTAAAGAAATGAATAATCTGTATATTTACACTTTAGTATTTTTACCAATCCAGAATACTGTAGTGTTTTTTTATATTTGATAATGAGCAAATTTATCCATTTTCCCTCTTCATTTTCAAGTAAATTTTAGCAATTTTATTCTACATATACCCATACTTTTTTAACTCACTTGCCACAAAAAATAAACGATATCGATCAATAAATCACAAACCCATACAATATATATAAAATTGTTTATTTATATTGATTAATCTATACAAAAATAAATTAGCAAATTGACAACTCAGCAACAAAGGGTGTCATTCAATTTTGGATTTTGGATTTTGGATTTTAGATTGACCCCATGTCTAAAGCCAGAGGCTTGGAATAATGAT
>JASJCX010000309.1 GCA_030065255.1 Calothrix sp. MO_167.B42
GTGGTGGAGCACTAGTACTTCGCCAACTTAATTCTGAGGGGTAGAAGATAAAACCGCAGAGGCGCAGAGAGCGCAGAGGAAGAGAAAGAGAGGAGAAGTCTAGAATTTGGTTTACCCAGCAAAATTAAGTTGGTGGAACACTAGTAGTACACCAAAGCAATTTTGCTGGGTAGGGGGAGATGGGGGAGTGTGGGAAGTGTGGGGAGTGTGGGGAGAAAAGAACTTTTTATTCTCATTATTAACCTGGCATAGTTCCCTTGGCGGAGTACTAGTTTCACCGACGTTTCTTGCTTTGGCAGGTCTTACGATCAACTAAAGTAGAGGATACATCTCCAAAGCGCGTTACTTCCCGGATGCCCTCCGGTAGCCTTAGCCCTGGTAAGGATTACTCTGGCAGCATTGATATCACGTTGTTCGGTGTGTCCGCAGTGAGAACAAGAATGTGTCCGAGTGCTGAGACTTTTTTGAGTCCTACTTGAGATGTGTAGTGTGGTGGGACTGCGATTATGTCAAATATCTTGTAATATCTTGAGAAAAATTAAAAATTAGACTAAATAAAGTAACAAATATAACCATAGTGAATCAATAAAACTATAAGATTAATCACAATTGCATCTTTTGCAAAATAGGTTTTCGTCTTAGAGTAAGACAAATACAACCTGCTGTTATCAAAAAAATCATGGCGGTTTTAGAGATGCCAAGACAAACCCAAAAAGTGTTCCCTATGGTCATGTCTTGTCGCCTCTAGCTACTTACTCAGCTTTGGGAAACCAAGGCTAACTTTTAAGAGTCGGTTTCAAAATGGGTAACAGCACCAGTCCCTACCAGCCCGATAGTCTATGCTAAAAGTTATGCACTCTGCCGCCCATTCTCCTACTCCCAATTCCCAATGGGAGGATTTAAATAAACTCGGTACTCCCAACTCTGTTCAGTGGGATAATATCAAAGCCCAACTGGATTTAGTGCTTTTAGCACTAGAAACCTTAACAGGTAGTGGTTCAGAGGCAATGCTCTTGGCCGCAACCAATCTCAACCTAGAGTCTAGAGTACCTGATCGCGTGGCGTTATGGCGGCTACGCCAGTCTAATCCTCTCAGAAAAGGGCAAGGAGGTCGGAAAAAACTAGATGTAGAAGAAGCACAATCATTGGTTCTCATAGTTTGTTACTTGGCAAAACAGCATCAAGAATTAATTCGCCGTGCTGTGAGTCTTTTAGAGCAAATGGCCCAAGCCCAACGGGAACCCCATCATGCAGCTTTACTAGGAGACTACATTGATGCTTTTTGTAACACCTATCAAGAACGTATGGAAGAGAACGAAAAAATTTCCATAGATGAATTGAGTAATTTAGCACTCAAGCTGTTGATTGATTTGCTTTTTTACAGTAGTGCCAATGGATATCGTCGTCTTTGGCTAGCACTCATAGATCGTTCCACAAAAATGGAGATTTGAGATGTGGAATTGGAGATTGTCACCACACAATCTCAAATCCACAGGCGCTTAGTAGCTTCTATTCAATTAACCGTCAATCCAAAATTTCCTATTTATCTTTGTACTTTCTGTCATGGCTCTATCAAATTCTGTCATCCGTCGGTACACACCGCCAACTTGTACCTTAGAAGTATTGGCGCAAAATTCGCCCTTGTCTCGTTGGATGGGTAAATCAGTCCTCAAACACATTAGCTTTGAATTATGTTTTGACGACCCGCGACAAGCAGAAACTGCAAAGCAAGTTATTCGTGGCGATCGCGAACAACTTGAAGTTTTGTGTACAACGGTGACAAATTATGTACAGGAATGCCTGCAAAAATCACCGGAAAACTTTTGGGTCAATGCCTGTGGTGAGAAAGATAATTCCCTGGAAGTATCTGAAGGTTCGGAATATACTGATATCCAACAAGCATCACCACCAAATAATACATTCACATCTTTAAAAACTCAGGCTAAAACTGCCAACATACATTTAAAACCAGGGGATAATTTAACACATAATCTCTTTCTTGGTAACCTAGCCAACCAGGGAACAAATCCTGTAATTAATCTGAGCGTATTGCAACTGTTTGATTTAGCAAATGCCTTAGATGAATATTCCAGTGATGTTATGGCTCTACCAAATCTCCACCAAGAAAAACCAAAACCAGTTTTAAACTTGATTAAATGGGCACCAGTGGCGGCTGTAATGGCAATAGCAGTGGGATTAGCCCCCTTGACATTGCAATACGCCCGCAATCAACAAAAAACCCAGACGGCGGAAAAACCTGCTACTAACCCAGAAGAGAAAACAGCCTTATCAACGGTTCCTTCAATTAATTTCTCTGCTAGTCCCAATCCAGGACTCACTCCTTCGGATAACTTGATACTACCGGGGGTCAAATCTACTAGTTCTCCAGCTCCTAATCCTGCTACACCGAACACATCATTACCAGCAGTACCTAGCTCCACTGGTGCGGTGAAAGTACCTACAGCTCCCCAGGCAAGTGTATCTACTGCTAACTTACCAAACCGAGGTCAGGTAGTAATTCCAACACCGAAGGATAACAACAAAATTGCGAATAAGCCTGGTAGTATAGCTGCAATTCCATCGAATAGATTATCAGTTCCTGCTCAACCAAATATAGCCAAAAGTAGGGCAAAACCACCTTCTCAAAGTGCTAGCCCTAACTTTAATATTACTAATAATAAGCCTTTAAATGATATCTTGGCTAGTAATCCCAACAGTCAATTAAAGAAACCTGTAATACCACCAACTACAATTGGGTCACCACCAAGTATTAGTTCTGCTGCTAAACCTCCAGCCATAACTAATCAGAATAATTCAAATTCAGTAGTCGCCAGATTGCGTCAAAGTCGGAATAAACCCCCGGAAAAAGTTGCCACTGGCACATTATTTGATACAGCTCAAGTAGCAGAAGCACGCAATTACTTTAAAAAACATTGGCAGCCACCAAGTAGCTTGAAAACTGCCCTTGAATATAGTTTGATGGTTGCTGCTGATGGGAAAATTGAGCGCATTGAACCCTTAAATAAAGCTGCAAGGGATTATGTAGATCGTTCGGGCATGCCTTTAATTGGTGAAGATTTTATTTCTCCCAATAAAAATGGCAAGTCAATCAGAATTAGAACTGTTCTTCGTCCTGATGGTAGTGTACAAACATTACCAGAAAATGAATAATTCAGCCCTGTACAACAATTGTAGTGGGAGCCGGAAAGCTCTTTGCTTGAAAATAGGCAACTTTCCGTCTCCCACTCCTTTAACAATCAATTAATAAATCAGTGGGTGTATCACTAACAACTAACTGTTAATGCCATTTATTGGTGACTTTGTTAATCAGATAAAAGAGCAAGACGCTTTTTGCGCATTTCTGCTTCTTCCATACATAATTGTTCAATTTCCTGAACAACACTCTCTTCTATTCCTAATTGTGCTGCCATTTGACGAATCTTTTGTTGCTCACCTGAATGATATGCTCGATCAGCGCTGCATGCTTGAATTGCAACATATATGATAATCAGTCGCCCTTTACGACTAGCAACGTTAGAACTTCCCGCCAGAACTTCCTGCAAATCATCATCTCCGGCATAAATTTTGGCGAGTTCATACCCTTTTGGATTCTGATAAGCTGCTGAACATCCGACAAACCAAGCTCTTTCTTCGGGCGATATTGTCCCATCTCCTTTTGAACAAATCAGAACAGCTTTTGTAAATGCTTCAGAATCTTGATCCGGTGGTAGTTCTTTGATCCCATACAATTGATCCATCATCCACAACGTCGCATCGGTTTTTATATTAGACATAATTTCAACTCCTCTTTGATTAGATGGATATCGGAACTTTTGGGGTTATAAATGAATCCCAGGCAAAACTATAGAATACATCTGATGTCTGCCAATTAAGTATTTTAGCTTATAGCGCTTTTATAATTATCTCCGAAATAAGCTCACATTTTGCCCGATACAACGGCGTTAACCGCCATCAAAGGGGAGAAATGCGATCGCCCTTGAGGATCATTTTCACCCCACCTCCAGGCTCAATAGCCAAACCGCGGCGCTGGGGTTTAACCGGACGATTGTCGGCTAATTCTAGGTGATATTGCTTGAGAATGGTTGCCAAGACTAATTTCATTTCCAGCTCTGCTAGTGGAGCACCAATACAGTGACGAGCACCCGCCCCAAAGGGTATATATTCATAAGGGGAAAATTGACGCTCCAGGAAGCGTTCTGGCTTAAACTTTTTCGGTTCTGGGTATAACTCTTGACGCTGATGCAACAAATGAACACAGGGAAAGATAATTGTCCCAGCTTCTAAATGTTTTCCTCCCACTTCTATAGATTCTTTTACCAAACGGGGCAATGTCAACACTCCCACTGGATAAATGCGTAATGTTTCTTGCCAAACAGCAGTCAGATAGGGAAGTTTAAACAAGCTTATCGGGTCGGGATTTTCTCCCAGGGAGTCGATTTCTGCTAAGAGTTTCTCTTTAACTTCTGGTAAGTGATGAATCCAATAAAAAGCCCAAGCTAGACCAGTGGCTGTGTTTTCGTAAGCTCCCACTAGCAAAGTGATCAAATCATCTCGTAATTCTTTATCACTCATCCCCTCACCATTTTCGTCACGAGCTGATAATAATAAACTGAGAATATCGGTGCGATTGCTCTGTTCTTGGGCACGGCGCTCTTGAATTTCTGCGTAAAGCAATTGATCAATTTGTTTTTGTTGATGAATAATCTTTCTCCCTGGACTCCAAAACCCATAATCTTTTGCGAGAAATGGGAAAAAAATTAAGCTGGCTTTCAAGGGAGAACTCATGGCATTGAGTCTAGCAGATAATAATTCTTGTAATTGGTGATAACGTGACTGATCATTTAGACCAAATACCGTAGAAAAAATTACCTGCATGGTTATTTTTTGTAAGGTGTCCCGAATTGTGAATGGTTGATTGACAGTCCACTGACTCGTGACATTTTTAGTGATATCGCAAATGAGCTGACCACAAGCGTGCAGTTTTTCTCCGTGAAACGGAGGTAACAGTAATTTCCGCCTTGTTCTATGTTCTTCACCATCCAACAAGATGACGGAATTACTACCTAATAAAGGTTGAAGGGTTTTATTTAAATTTCCAGAGGCAGGGAACTGTTGAGGATTAGTGAAAATGGTTTGTAAACCTTGGGGGTTGCTGAAAAATACCACTTCCCCAAGATTTACCACAACTGGCGAAGTAAAAATATCGCCACATTCTTTGGCTGTGGTTTCTATATAACCGACTGGATCCCAGAGCCACTTAAGTACCTGCAAAAGCCAGCTATTTTTAGATCGGTCAGGTAATGCTGTTGTCATCGTTAATTATTTCGTCTTTATGTACTTCTTGGCAAGTTTTTTAATATTATTAAATACCATATGCTATGCCAATTTTCTAACCGGTCTGCATATTACCAATAAGAGCAAGTTGTGAAAATTCAAGTGCTGGCAAATTTTTGGGTTAAATGGTTGAGTTTTAATAAGAGACTATTTTGAGTCCAGTTGCGAAACTGGTAATTATATTCCTCCCAGTTGTAGTCAAAATCAATACTATAGTTAGTAAATCATCCTTTTAAATTACTCTTTTCAAGGCTTAGGATTATGCAACAATTAAATCCTCAAAAAGATAGTTTTGCCTGGATTATACAAACATGGGCAGCGTTTATTTTTGCTATTTCCATAACTACCGTTGGCATTATGAATTTACCCGTGGATAATTGGGTCAAAGGCTTTATGGGTATGGGTTTGGCTTTTTCTGTAGGTTCGACTTTTACTTTAGCTAAAACCACAAGGGATCTGCACGAAACGAAAAAACTGACTGCCAGAATTGATGAAGCAAAAGTAGAAAAATTACTCGCACAACACGATCCTATTCAATAAATAAGATCGCAAAAAAAGACTGGGGATACCCAGTCTTTTTTGTATAAATTATATTATCAGTTATTGTGACTTGCGACCCTTTTTTTTCTGCTTATTACGTCGCTTTTGAGAAGATACCACACCAGGTGCTACTGGGAAACCGGCCACAGGAACTACCTGATACTGACGTTCTTCTTCTAACTTTTTCAGTTCAGTGTAATCAACCCAATGGATACAGTCCACAGGACAAGTATCGATGGCCTCTTGGATTACCTCTTGGGAGTCCCTATCTTGACTCACTACCCGCGATCGCCCATAATCAGGCTCAATGTAAAAAGTGTTACGGGCAACGTGGGCACAATGCTTACAACCAATGCAGGTAATTTCATCAACATAAACACCTGTTTGCCGTAATGTACCCCCTAACTCTGGCTCCAAACCAGAGCGTTCGGGAGTATCCCGCAAATAGCCACCTAATTCTGGCTCCAAACCGGAGCGATGCTCTTCTGATTCCTGTGGCGGCATAAAATCAGCCATCACTAACTCCAGCGTTGTACAACTAGGCGAATTGAACCGTCTGTATTTTCTTGTTGTTCGGCAACTTGAAATCCAATTTTCTCAGTTTCCTTGAGCACAGTACGATAGGCATAACGCTGGGTAATTTTACGCAAGAAACCTTCCACGGTCAAATCTTGCTGCCAGTATTGTAAATCAGCAACTAGCTCGTACTCCTTACCATTCCATTTAAAGCCCAAGTCATAACCATTATCTTGCTCAATGGCTAATTCTGCAGCATGGGTTTGACCACGATAACCCCGCACTTCACTAGCTCCTGGCTTCCATTGTATACCCAAGTCGCTCAGTGCTGACTGCAAGGATTCTAGGTTACGGATTTGAGTCTTGATTTGACTAAAGTGTGACATGGTAGTTGTTAATAGGTAAATCTAAAGTAAATTCGATCGAGTTACCAATCGCTGTAAGCGGTTTGGCTGTTGCTGTTAACGATGCCAGACTGTTCTCGTACCTGAGAGGCAAAGTA
>JASJCX010000310.1 GCA_030065255.1 Calothrix sp. MO_167.B42
TTGCTGATTAGGTGGTCTGAAGGAGGACGAAGACATTGGTGATGGAGAAATTTTCTAATGGGGATTTGTCAGACGATTTTGAATTTTAACTTTTAGATTTATTCCACTAATAAATGTGGAAGTTGATATAACTCATAACCTGCACCATTATTCTCAATTAGCCCAAATGTCACGGGAATAAATTCCCTTTTCTCAAAGACATGCGTCTGATAAATCAGACTGGGTAAGGCGTGCAGTGCGTTTTAATGTACTTGGTTTATTAGCCTTGAAATTTATTTCAAGGTGGGAATGTGAGCTAAACGAGATCGCTGCAAGTTATCAGATAATTTACTATTAAAAAATTAGTAATCAATTACCGCTAAGAGCTACTGTATAAGTTGTTCAAACTTCCATCTGTCGATGAAGAGGACAAGGGGCACCGGAGCGAGGAGCAGAGGGGAAAACCCCATGCATAAATGTAGGGGCTCAAATCCCTTATAGTGCGGGAAGTCAAAATCCTTCTCCTTTGCCCCCTGCTCCGGTACTCCTCTGCCTCTTATTTACTATCATTAGGATCTACACGTTTGAGATATAACTGAGCAATACCATAAAGCAAGAGAGATATACCAACTATTCCCGTAGGTAATAATAACCAGTTATCCTGTATTAATCGAGATACTTTACTGAGAATAGAGGTATTTTCAACACGGCTAGTAGAGGGAGCATCTTGGAAAAATGCTAGTTGATAAGCATCGGGGTCGTAGGGGACAGGGTTAGCTCGATTGCTATCAATTAAGACTGTATCTTTCTTGAGTTGGAAGAACCATGAGTCTTGATTGAGAATCTGTCGGACTCTATCTAAACCTGTGGATGTTTGAGCAGTTAAAGCTAGGATGACGCGATCGCTATTCCAAGGAGAAATGACTTGTTTGATTGCACCTTGCTTGTCTTGGGGTGTTTGAATTGTTGCTGCCTTGGCTGAACGGATAAATCCTTGACCAAAGTTAAAACCTTGGGGTTCTCTAAATACTTCTGGGAAGGGAAACTGGTCTAAGGTGCCAATTCCAACTAAGTGTTCTTCTTTGCGTACAGCTCCAGGTAAAGAATCAGGGGTATAAACATCCAGTTTGACAGCATCTGCTCGGCTCAGTCGTCCTAAACGTTCACTGAAAGCAAATAAGGTCAATATATCTGTATCAGTAGGAATAGATGGTAATACCACTGCGGTTCTAGATAAGTCCTGGGGCGCAGCAAAGGGAAATCCAAATTGTAGTAATTTGAGGTCGGGGAGTTGTACGGAAGTTTCTCGTTTTAAGTCAAAGCTAGTATCAGCATGGACTGTACCTGATAGTTGTTCAACTGGTGGAGCCGTACAATTTTGTCTGTCAAATGGTTCCCGAGAATTCATGCGGAAAAACACTTGCAATTTGGAATTGGGCTGAACCAAGTTGGCTGGTAAATCTACTTTGAGGTTTTTTCGGGTTTCTCCAGATTCAGATGTGAGACGAGCACCACCAATAAATACTCCATCCAGAAGAACTTCCACAGCGGAAGTTCTAGGGTTAACTTGGGGTCCATAACTATACACTAAGTTCATGGAACTACCACGTAAAAATCGATCGTCCGGTAGAGCGCGGAAATCAATTTCCACCGGTGGCGCTCCCGAACCCCTAACAGTGACATCAGAGAATGGCTCTCCATTCACCTGAGTTTTAATATTTTTCAGTTCAAAACTATTTGCTTCTGGTAAATAACGGGGCCATTTACGAATTCCTGGGGTAACTACTTCTTGCAGCCGATCTACAAATACGACTTTACCGGTACTCATTTTTTGTACTTGGGGCTGGCTTAAAGCTTGGGCAGCCTTTGCTACACCCTTTGGTCCATTCCCCGTAACGACTAACACTGGTACCCCATTCTCAGTCGTGGTCATAAGTAGTATACCGCGATCGCTGGGTATGGGATTCTGATTGGTATCGAGAACCTGAGAACCGACTATTTTGACTGGTAATTTGAGATCGGCTAAAAATGGCTGTTCGCTGGGAGTACCAACAATCACCAGGCGATCGTTATCTTTGACATCAATAATGTTAGAAACTAAATTAGTCTGGATAGGACGGAAATCTGCTAGTCTACCAAATGATGCTTGTAGGCGACTAGTAGCGGTTAGCCAAGATGGAGCAACTTGATTCGGTTGTAAATAGACAATGCGGTTGGGTTCTAAACTGAGCTTGTCAATAAAAGGATAGGGATACTGACTAAAGTTAAGGGCGATTGGTTGGGGCTGAAACTGGAAAATTAACTTGGAATCCGGCAAAATCTCCGTCCAAAGTTCTGGGCTTCCGGGGTCACTACATTGCTCGGAATTATTTTGTTGGGCAACGATTTTTAATTCGTTGTAGTCCTGAAGCATTCTGGAGGGAATATTTAACAATACCTGACCCACTTTAGACTCTCTACGGTTGAGAGGTATACTGCCGATACTAGTATTATTAAGTAATACTGTCAGACTAGAACGATTAGCATAAAGAGCTGGGGAGTGTTGAAAACGGAGTAAGGCTTTCAAGCTTTTCACATTCCAACTGCGGGGACGGGTAAAGCCGAGACGAGTTTCGGCATAACTTCCTTGTAACCGTAAACGATTACCTACAATGGGACTGCGGTTAAATTCGAGATTATGGGTAAATAATTTGGGCTTGTTAGTAGTTTTTTGTGAGTTTTTCTTATTTGTAGTTGCTTGAGCCAACAAAGTCAGTGGCTGTTGTGATGACACCCGTTGTTTTTGTTGGTCCTGGAGATCTTGTTTACCTTCCGCTCTTGCACTTAATAAAGGATTGGGCAAAAGTAGGAAACAAAAAGCGATCGCAACTGCTTTTTGATTAAGTTGGGAAAGTTGAAACAACAGCTTCATGGGACAGTTAGTTAATTTAGAGATTGACTTAAAACAGAAGTGTAATTTTTATTATTTTTGAATTGTTAATTATTCTTGGTTAAAAATACTGGAAACAAATATGTCCTTTTATAACTCATAAATAAACATAGTTATGTGATTTTGATGAAAAAAACAAAACATAGTCGATTTTAATTCTGATTTAGTAACTTTTGAGGCACAATTGTTGATGGTATTAAACCAAGCCAAGCTAAGTTTTGAGTATAATAAGCTGACTTATCATCCCAAATTCCTTGATTATATTTAGGTAATATTTTTTGTTCTAATATTTCCTTGGCTAACTTTGGTTTGAGGGATACCCAGGCAGCATAAACCATACTGTATTGAGATGTCGCTTCATAATCCACTAGAGCTTTTCCTGTGAGGTCAATACGAGCTGGTAATTTAGAATTTTCTTGCCATTGTTTTTGTAAATATTGGGTTGCTGTTTTTAAATAACGTTGTGCTGGTTTAGCATTAAACCATTGGGCATCCAAGGCTAACCGCCACCACACGCGATAGGCATCAAAGCTATACAGGGTTTGAATTTTACTATTGGGTGATAGAACTTGGTATTCTCCTGTTTTAATATTTAAAGCTACCCAATCACTAGGTAATCCTACTTGGGAAAGCTGGGATGATTGTTCTAGGATTTGGTAGCTAGTGTCTACTAACTTTAACCAGTCTCTTTCTGGATTTACCTGAGCAAATATCCGGAAAGCATAGGGAGCCAGATAGGAGGGATTAAGGTGTAAAGTTGATGAATTGGGGACAAATGCAGCCTTGGGACCTGGTAGTAAATAGGGCTTACCTTCTGGTCCTAAAGCCGTGGATAGGTTCCATAAATCTTGCAGTTTTGTTTTTGCAAGTTGGAGATATTCTTGCTGATTCCAGCGACGTGATGCCAGAATTAAAGCAAAAATCGCATCAATATCACCGTCACTAGCAAAGTTTTTGTCAATTGCTCCCCATTTTCCATTTGCATCCTGACCCCACTTCCAAGCCCACAAACTATCTGTTTGTTTCCCATTTTTCTGGCGCTGGAGATTATTTTCTGCCCAGTTTAAGGTTAAAGCAAAGGTTGCAGGATCGTCGATCATGACTGCTCTGAGCATGGCATAGGCCTGCCCTTCACTAGTAGAGCGAGATCTAGCTTCATAATCAATCACTCGCCCATCACTTTGAATGAATAACTGGCGATAACTTTCCCAACTAGCAGCGAGTAATTCTCGATTGGGAGTTGATGGAGGTAATTTGGTGAGAAATACTGACGTATTTTTACCATCTACTGATGGTGTCGCTGTGATTACAGGATTAGTTGGTGGTTGAGAATTAAAGATGGGAAGACTTGCATCACAGGCACATAGGCTAATTGAGCTAACAATTGCTGCCAAGATTGCCAGGGGTCGCATGGTTAATGAAATAATTTGCAGACGGTGTAATAGAGTACTGAAGCAATTCCCAGTAATATCTCCGTATTCATTATTCCCACATTGTCCTTAACTATTAACTTCTGGTAACTAATTTTCCCAAAATTTTTTGTGAAGGACTCAGTGTTATGGCGCTACGCGCAAGTAATAAGTAACAAGTAATAGGTAATAAGTTTATTGTTCACAGGTTTGAGTCTTCAACAATGTCCTAAGTATATGCGTAGTGCTATACCAAAAACGCGACCAAATGGAATATGAATTTTAGAAGCTGGATCAAGAGGGTAATTCTCAATCCAAAATCTAAAATCCAAAATAGTATGAGTTTATTTAGAATCCTTACCTCGCCGCTCATAGCTTTCCCAGGGGGGTTGAAAACCTCGCCGCAGCAAAAAGTCTTCCCGCAATTGTTGCATTTGCCGGGATACATCCACATCTGTAGCTCCTTGGGACATTTGCTCCAGTTGTAGTTGTTCCAATTGTGCTAATGCTGCCAAAGGTTTATCCATAATCGCATTCAAACCAGCTAAGGCTCGACGTGCTTCTTTGTCATCTGGCTTGAGTTCAATTACTTCCGTATACACTTGCTGTGCTGAATCAAATTGGCGTTGTTCAAAACGAATTCCCCCTAAAGCCGCCAAGGCATCTGTATTATCTGGCTCTGTTGCTAAAATACGCTCGTAAGCCTTACCAGCCCGGTCAAAATCCCCAATCGCCCTGGCTAATTCAGCCTGTAATTGGTCTGTGTTGGAGTTTTTGGGCAAATTAGCTAGCAACCGTTTTACCCTAGCCCTTGCCCGGGCAGGACTGCGTTCGGCGATCGCCTGGACTAAGCGCATTTGCAGTCTAATATTACTAGGTTCAACTTGAACTAAGTAATTATACAGAGGTACCCTTTGGGGTGTGGTTGGCAGTGCTGTCACCAAGCTAAATAGTTCTGGGGGTGTGTTAGTTGCTGGCTGGGTTGCTAACCAATTATTCAGAACCCCTTCAGCTTCAGCTTGGGAAATCAGTTTGGCTTGATAAGCAATACTGGTACGTCCCAACTGAATATTCAGATTTTGGGGATTAAGTGCCAGGAGTTGATCATAGGCAGATAGTGCTTCTTGATACCGCTTTTGTTGTAAGCGTACCCCTGCTAGTCCCTGCCAAGCTGCGTTCACAATGTCATTGCTAGGATTATTTCCTAGTAAAGCTTGGTAGCGTCGGACACTTGCCTGTAAGTTACCTTCTCGCCGCTCAATTTCCGCTGCTAATAACTGGGGTGCTAGGTCTTTTTTCCCTTGGCTAGTTGTGGTATAAGCTGCCAAAGCTTGTCTAGCACTGGTCATATCGTTGAGTTGCAAATAAATCTGTGCCACTCGAAAATACAAGAATGGCACATTCACCCCCGAAGAGGTGACTCCAGGTTGTAAGAAAGTTTGATAAACAGGCAATAATTCTGGATCTGGATTATCTATGTCTGCCAATGCCGAGGCTAGTGGTTGCAATTGGGCAGGGTCATTGGGTAAATTCTGGAAAATTGGGAATAAACGCTGTTTGAGAGCATTTTTGGTTAATAAACCCAATTTATTTTCTAAAGCTAGCTGTTTAATTTGTAAACCCCTGTCACCAGGGGATTTTGCCGATGCTTGCCGATACAGTTGTAGTGCGGTTTGTCTTCCTTGGGGTAAACCACTAAATACATCACCAGCTTCTTTCAGGAGTTGGGATGAAGGGTTGGGGTTGTTTGCCAATGCCTGACGGTAGAGGTCGCCGACTTGCTGCGTTAAAGCCGAATTATTAGTACTTTTACGGATTTCATTTAGTGCCCTAGCTAACGGTAGTAAAGTATCAGAACGACCCCTTAAGGGATCTAAAATTGCTAATGCTTCTGCCTGTTTTTGAGTCCCCAAGTAAGCGATCGCTAATTCTTTGCGGGTTTCAATGGCGACTGCATCCAAACTAGAGGAACGCTGTAATTGTGCCTCTAATACTTGAACTGCGCCGGCTGCATTGCCAGTTTCCCTTAAAGTCCGACCATAGGCAACAGCAGCAAACCCTTGAATATTTTCACCACCAGCTTTGTAACGGTTAAACAATTGCAAAGCTTGAGAAAAATCACCAGTGTAACTGTAGGTTTGAGCCGCACCTAAAATTGTATCTGGGGTGGGATTACTATTGAGAGCAATTTTATAATCAGCGATCGCTTCTGCAAATCTCCCTTGGTATGAATACAATGTTGCCCGCAAACCACGAGCTTCCCCATCATTGGAGTTTAATTGCAACAAAGTTGTCAATGCTTCAATCCCCTTGGTATTCCACTGGGTACGATAAGTACCCAACAAACCAATGGACTTTAATGCTAGTTGGTTACTACCATCTACCTCTAACACCTTTTGATAAGCATTCCAAGCTTCGGAAATCTTTCCAGCTCGGCGATAGGCAATAGCTAAACCCAATCTAGCTTGTAAAGACTGGGGTCTACTCTTTAAAGCTTGTTGAAAGGTAGCGATCGCATCATTTACCAGCCCTTTTTTTAATAAATTAAAACCCTTTTTCACCGCCGCAGGTAACTTTTGTGTCTGAGCGGTGGCAATATTACTACCCAAAGCTGGCACATT
>JASJCX010000311.1 GCA_030065255.1 Calothrix sp. MO_167.B42
CAATTTTGGGGGTTAGGGGGCGCGATCGCTCGGGGAAATCGGTTATGATAATTTCAGTGAATTCTCGTAAATACTCCCTTGCCAGTCTCAGATTACCTATTCTGAACACTGATTAAATGGATGACACTGATGACACGGATAGACGTTGATAACCCAACAATTAACTGTCAACTCTCAACTGTCAACTGTCAACTGTCAACTCCTAACTCTTAACTTTTATTCGACGATGACAAATTCTAGATTATTATTTCTCAAAAAATCATAGGTAAAGTGATCGACTACATTTGTATCACTTAATTCTAAGTTATAAAAATCAACAAATCCGTGGGGAAAATATGGACCTGCATGCCAAGTACCAGCTTCTAACTTAATGAAACAATTTCCAGGAATGTGGAATGCTGCAATATTATTTATATCCGGTTCATCGATATTATTATTAGGAGGACAAACAGCAATGAACCATTCTTTTCCTTCTAATGCTCCCAAACATTGAGTACATTGCAAGTGGCGAGTGATGTGGTGAAATTTTAATCCCCGACAGTGCAATTGCATAATATAAAAACGAGGGGTACCCCTATCTAGGATTAATTGAGCATCCTCACTATCAAAAGGTTTACCATCCAAGCTCGGAAAAATCACCTGTCCATAGGGACGAAAATTTTCTGGTGTTATCCACTGCGCCTGTAATTGTTGTACTGTCTTGGCTGCGCTCATCTATTATGCCCCCTAGCTGTTATATTTTCCCTGAAAAAAGAATATTGTTTTAACACAATTATGTCTAGAGTCAAAAGGATTATAATTTGATATTTAAATCATTTTTGCTTTGAAATTGTAGTATATATCAACTGTTACATGATTTAAGGGCGCACAAGACAATGATTGATAATATTAGCAGACGTAAATTTATTGGCTACAGCTCCGCAGCTTTAGGTACAAGCATACTGCTGAAAGCTTGTGGTGTTGGTGATAATACCCTACCCATAGAAGGAAGTGGTGAGAATTTTAAAATTGCCATCGCTCTTCCTGGTAAAATTACTGATAAAGCATGGAATCAATATGGCTATCAAGGAATAGAATTAGCCGAAGACAAGCTGGGTGCTAAAGCTGACTACATAGAACAGGTTTCTCAAACGGATCAAGCAGAGGTCCTTACAGGTTTTGCCCGTCAGGGATATAATCTTGTCTTCGCCCACGGAGGACAGTTTGATGCAGCAATTGAACGGGTTGCGCCCCAATTTCCCCAAACCTTTTTTGTCGCCGTCAATGGTGCGATAAAAGGGGAAAATATTGCAGCTTTACGAATAGATCATATGCAGGTTAGCTATGTTTGTGGAGTTGTTGCTGGTTTGATGACAAACTCAAATCAATTGGCTTATATTGCTGGGCAGAAATTTCAAGCTACCCAAGAAGAATTACGGGGTTTTGAGATGGGAGCAAAGTCAGTGAAGCCGGATGTAAAGGTAATTCCTAGTTTTACTGGGGATTGGAATGATTTGGCAAAGGCAAAGGAAGCTACACTGGCATTAATCTCTGCTGGAGCTGATGTAATATATCAATGGCTGGATGATGCATCTACTGTAGTTATTCAGACGGCTGAAGAAAAAAAAGTTTATGCTTTTGGTAATACTAAAGATCAATTGAAAATTAGTCCGAATACGGTTTTAACTAGTGCTGTTAAACGCATGGATTTAGCGATCGCTAATTTGGCACAGTTGGCTAAACAAAAGGAAATAAAGGGTAAGATATACACTTTTGGTTTGGATCAATCTGAGATTTTATCTTTGGGAGAGTTTGGCGCAACAGTACCTGGGGATGTGGTAGAAAAGGCAGAGGAAATTCACAGGAATATTGCTAGTAAAAAGATTGTTTTTGAAAAGTGTCAGGAAGCTGGTATAGAAACTCGTTGTGTTGGCAACGGATGATTTGGGCAACGGATGATTTGTTTGTGAGGATTTCAAGTTTAAGGTTGGCAACGGATGATTTGTTTGTGTGGAATCCAAGTTTAAGGTTGGCAACGGATGATTTGTTTGTGTGGAATCCAAGTTTAAGGTTGTTAATGGATGATTGTCTGTGTGGAATCCAAGTTTAAATGAGTTTATGTTTTGTTAATGGATGATTAGTTTTTTAGAATTCAAATTTAAATGAATTTACGTTTTTTCAATGTAACTAAAAGTTTTGGTTCGTTTGTTGCGAATGACTGTATTAATTTACAAATAGAATCGGGGAAAATCCACGCTATTTTAGGGGAAAATGGTGCGGGTAAAACTACTTTAATGAATATTGTTAGTGGTGTTTATCAACCCGATTCTGGTCAAATTTATTTACAGGAAAAACCCGTAAAAATTACATCTAGCCATGTAGCAATTAAATTGGGAATTGGCATGATTCATCAACATTTCATGCTAGTACCTCAATTGAGTGTCACGGAAAATATTATTTTAGGTACAAAAAACCAATGGTGGTTAAATCTGCGAAAAAAACAAGCGGAAATTGCAGCTTTATCCCAAACCTATGGTTTAGAAATTGACCCATATGCTCAAGTTGGTAAATTACCTATTGGTATACAACAAAGGGTAGAAATTCTCAAGGTTTTGTATCGCCAAGCTAAATTATTAATTCTCGATGAACCAACGGCGGTACTTACACCAAAAGAGGTAAAGTCTTTAATTGTTATTCTTAAACAATTAGCTGCTGCTGGGAAAACGATTATTTTTATCAGCCACAAATTAGATGAAGTGATGCATCTTTGCGATTATGTCACAGTTTTGCGTCGGGGAAAAGTGGTAGGAAATACAAATATTCAAAACACCACTCCTGAAGAATTAGCTAAATTAATGGTGGGTAGAGATGTTTGTTTGCATATTAATAAATCTCCGAAAAAATGTGGAAATATCGTGTTATCGGTGGATAATTTGCAAGTTGTAGATAGTCGCGGTGTTATCACTGTTAGAGATATTTCTTTACAATTGCGAGGCGGAGAAATTTTAGGTATTGCTGGGGTTGATGGTAATGGACAGAGGGAATTAGCCGATGCTATTTGTGGTTTAAGACAGAAAAAACAAGGAAATATTAATTATCCTACTATTGGTCAATATCTCCAAAATAACAAGAAGAAAGGCCGAATTATGGAGGTGGGTTATATTCCAGAAGATAGGCAGAAAATGGGGTTAATCTTACAATTTAGTATTGCTCAAAATCTGATTTTAAGACTTTTTCAAAGAATTCCTTTTTGTCGTCGGTTTTTGCTAAATTATTCCAGAATTCAAGCAAATGCCAAATCTACAATCAATGACTTTGATATTCGAGCATCTTCTGGAGATATTCAGGTAAGCCAACTATCAGGAGGAAATCAACAAAAAGTCGTCCTCGCCAGGGAATTGGCGAGAGAACCTCAATTAATCGTAGCTATGCAACCTACAAGGGGATTAGATGTAGGTGCAATCGAGGCAGTGCAGCAACGGCTATTATCAGAAAGGGAAAGAGGAGCAGGGATTTTATATATTTCTACGGAATTAGAAGAAATAATGGTCATGAGCGATCGTATTGCGGTAATGTATCGGGGTGAGTTTGTTGGCGTATTAGATGCTATTACCGCAACAGTAGAGGAAATTGGCTTGTTGATGGGAGGAGGAGGGAAGAGTTAAGAGTGAAGAGTTAAGAGTTAAGAGTTAAGGAGTAGGGGCGGGGTTTCCCCGCCCGGAGTGAGGGAATATGACTTTTTTCTCGATCAAATTTGAAGCCCTAATGTGATGCAAATAATCTGGAGGTTTTTGCAACGGGAAAATTTCGATCGCCTCTTACTAATTATGGCGATTATGATTACTACTAGTTCCCTTGCACTTTCCAGGGTAGAACCAAATTTATCGTTATTCGATGCCATTTGGTGGAGTATTGTGACTCTAACCACTGTGGGCTATGGTGATATTGCCCCTGTGACAATATTTGGGCGTTTTATTGCTACCGTTGATATGTTTTTGGGTATTGGCATTTTAGCTACCTTCACTGCTCAAATTGCCAGTATTCTAGTTGAGAAAAAAAATATGGAATACTTGGGCATGAGTAATTATAAATTTACAGAACATATTATCTTATGTGAATGGAATTCCCGTGCCAAGGCTATTGTTGATGAGCTGCGTTTAGATGAAAGTACTCAAGAAAAGCCAGTAGTTTTAATCGCCGAGATTGACAGAAAACCTATCGATGATAGGAATTTATTTTTTATTCAAGGTAATGTCTGTGATGAGACTTTAGAACGAGCCAATTTAGTTGCAGCTAGTACGGTAATTATTCTCGGTGATGACAATTTAGATGATACCGCCCGTGATGCCAAGGTGATTTTATCTACCCTGACGGTGGAAAGTATTAATACCCATGCTTACATTATTGTTGAATTATTCAATGAATCTCATTTCCAAACCTGTAAGCGAGCCAAAGCTGATGAAATCATTGTGAGCAGTGAGTTAAGTAGTATGCTTATCTCCCAAGCAGTACTGAATCACGGGATTAGTAAGGTTGTTTCCGATTTGTTAACTGCTCACAGAGGCAATCAATTATATAAAATTCCCATACCCCAGTCACAAATTGGTAAGACTTTTATGGATGTATTTGTCTATATGAAGCAATCTTATCAAAGTATTGCAGTGGCCATAGAAAAAGAGCCAGAAGGGGAAGTGATTTCCAACCCACCCGCAGACTATCCCTTACGAGAAAAGGATTATTTAATTGTTATTGCCAAGAAGCGGCCGAAGATTACTGATTAAGACTTTAAACCCAGATAATAACACTTAGGTAATATCTTTTGAACCACTCAACATTAGTAACAATAACAATTCAACGTTTTGGGAAAGATTGTTATTTAATTAATACGTCTGGGAATAATAAATTATGAGGATATGTATAATTGTAATTATTTATTATGCCAGATTCTATTGATATTAATCTTGCTTTTAAAACTCTAAATTTAGAACCAGGTGCATCCCAGGAGGAAATAAAACAAGCTTATCGGAAGCTAGTAAAAGAATGGCATCCAGACCGTTTTTTAGAACCTGCAAAAAAACTTGCTGGAGAAGAAAAATTTAAACTAATTAACCAGTCTTATGAATTACTCAAAAGCTACCATGCGAGTAATAATATAAATTCAAAACAGACAAATTCGACATCATCATCATCAACAAAGCAAAATATTTATTCACAAGCATCTAATTCAGAATCTTTTTATCAAAGAGGAATGAAAAATGCTCAAAACAAACAATATAGTGAAGCTATTGAAGACTTTACTTTGGCGATTCGTTTAAATAAAAATTATCTTGAAGCATATAAATTTCGGGCATTAGCTTGTGAGAAGTTAGGATATATCAATCGTGCTAAGTCTGATTATCAAAAAGTCTTAGAGCTTGAATTAATACAAAAAAAGAATAAGAGAAAAAAATCTTCAGATAATTATTACGATTTAGAAGGATTTGGCAATCCCCCTGTTTCATCAAATAAATCCAATGAAGTATCTCCTTGGAAAATAATCAAAACTCTAAATCATGGAAATAGTATTTCGGGATTAGCAGTAAGTCCAGACGGTAATTTGATTGCTTCTGGTGGGATTAAGAATAAGGTTACAATTTGGAATTTAAACACAGAAAAATCATTCGATATCTTTACTAAAAATAGACAAAATATTACATGTCTTACATTTAGTCAGGATAGCCAAATAATTGCTAGTGGTAGTGATGACGGTAGCATTTTTGTTTGGCAACTATCAACAAAGAAATTAATCAATCGGATAAAAGTACATTCTGGACCAGTTTATTCAGTTATTATCAGTCCAGATAATCAAACTATAATTAGTGGCAGTGGTGATACTACGATCAAAATTTCCCATATTTTCATGGGGGAAATGTTACAGGTTATCAAAGCACATACTGATGCTGTTTGTTCATTGGCAATGAGTCCGAAAAATAAAATATTAGCTAGTTGTAGTAGTGATAAAACTATTAAATTATGGCTATTGAAAAGTAGAAAACTTATTAATATTTTGGCGGAACATTTAGGTTGGGTGACAACTATTGATATCAGCCCAAATGGGCAAATGATTGCTAGCGGAGGCTCAGATAAAAATATTATACTTTGGGATATAAATACAGGGAAGATAATTAAAACTTTACGAGGTCATCATACTAATATTCTATCCCTGGCTTTTAGTCCAGATTCTCAACTGATTGCCAGTACAAGTTTAGATGGTAATTTGAAATTATGGAACCTCAGTACTGGAGAAGAACTTTATACAGTTTACAAACATTCAAAAAGTATCAATACAGTCAGATTTAGCCCAGATTCAAACAGGATTATTAGTGCTAGTAATGATGGAATTATTCATATTTGGCAGTGTTAGATCAATTTTGGATTTTGGATTTTAGATTAACCCCATGTCTAAAGTCCTTGTCATTACCAACATTTATACCAACATTTATTATCTCCTAAACTCCTATCCCACCGACGGTTATAAACCGTCGTCTCAGAGCGAAAGTCCTCTAAAAGAGGACTCAATGAAAATTTGAGTCCGTTTGAACTCATAACTTGCACCATTCCCAATAACCACCTGGGATTTAAATCCAAACTCTTATAGCACCAAGTCTCTAGTCTACTTAAGTAGACGCATGTTTATTAGCCTTGAAATTTATTTGGTAGGTGGGAATGTGGGCAATCACGAGATTGCTGCAAGTTATCAGTTTGAACGGACTTATGCTATGAGACTGGGATTTTCAATCCAAAATTTAAAATTGAAAACTTGTAGAGTCATTGATGCAGGATACTTGATGACAGGTTGATTCCCCGTGGGGTAATCAGGCAGGAGCTGAACCCAGAAAAAATTTCGGCATTTTGGCAACTTTTAGATTGCGGTAGTGGATATTCTAATTACAACACTGCTTTCCAATGCAATATCCTACAAAATCCAAAAACCTCCTCTCCCC
>JASJCX010000021.1 GCA_030065255.1 Calothrix sp. MO_167.B42
AATCTAATAGTAGTAGCAGCCCAGTCCTTTAAATCTGGAGCTAGCCAAATTAAATTGCGGAGGATGTCATCATTAATCCACAATACCAATGGAAAGTGAAATTTTTTGGGGAACTCATCGCGCATGAGATTAGTAGAAATAATTAACTGATTCATGGCAGTTATGGACTCTAAACCCCTAATAATTAAAGATGGAGGCTTAGTGTCACCGACAATATTATTAATAGTAGTGTAAAGGGTTTCTGTAGAAGGAGGGAGAACAATTTCATTAATTTCTACAGGAGAAAATTGCATTAGTGAACCCAGTAATTGCTGCTGCTTATTGACAGAGTTACAGCACGCTAGTAATAATGAAAATTGCCCTTGAGAAATAGCGATCGCTCTTGCTAAACGCTTAGTAGCACTTGTGGTATTTAGCGTACTGTCTGGGGAACCAATTAAGCTAATCATTAATCATCCTGAGTTGGTTGTTGATCAATTGCGGAACTTATCAAAAAAACTACCCACTAACTCTTGTATTAAGGGATATGTGGGTAATTTTGATGACATGAAATCGGACGCTGTTATGACAATTCTAATCACCTTGTATATTTTGGGGGTGTGGTGCGTTACCCCGCGTTTATTCTTTTGGGATTTACAATATTGATAATGGCAGTTATAAAATGGATTAAATTCCTGGTAGGGGAAGAGTAACAGGAATTATCTCTAGGTATTACCCATCTGGGTTCATAAATATGCCTATATTGGCTGCAAAATCCTTTATTATTGGCTAATTAACCCCGTGGTGGATAGGCCATTGGGAATTATAACTAGCCTCAGCTTGGGGTGTAATATTTTACATAAGTATATATTTCTCTATCCTCGACCATTTGCATGAGAACCTATAGCAGTTGGTAGTTGATAGTTGGTAGTTGACAGTTGACGGTTGACGGTTGACGGTTGACGGTTGATGGTTGATAGTTGATGGTTAAACCTCCCACACTCCCCACACTCCCCTCACTCACTCCCTCACTCCCTCACTCCCTCACTCCCCCTGCCTCTTCGGTGACAGTCTTTGAATTTTCCAGGGAACAGCTACATTTCAGTTGTTTTAGGGTAGGTAATGTTTAGTATCATATCTATATAAAGTACTTGTAATTATATTTTGCAGTTATCTACTTAAACTAACCCTGGTTAACCTTTAAAATGTTTTACCAAAAACTATCTATAATTATTTTAGCGATCGCTTTTTTTACTGTTTCTTTGATATTTCCCGAAACAGCATTAGCATCAGCAAATTGGCAACTATATAATATTGTCCAGATTAACAAACCAACACCATCCATAACTCCCAAAGTCGCAATAGAAAGGTTATTTACCAGCAAGAAAGTTTCTCCCAGTTGGTTTGCACCTAGTTTTTTAAAGCAAATACCCATAACCCAGGTACAAACTACTATTGTTAGTATTAAGAGTCAATTAGGAAACTATCAACAAGTAAAGCAAGATGGTAATGATTACTTAGTAATTTTTGATCAAGGTTCATTACCAACCAAGATAGTTTTAAATAGTAAACAACAAATATCTGGATTGCTGTTTCAAGCACCAAGTTTCAAAGCTAGTAGTTTAGAAAAAGTTGTTAAAGATTTTCAAGCTCTACCTGGTAAAGTTAGTTTTTTAGTATTAGAAAATTCTGCAATCAAAGCAAAATTGAATACAAAAGAGCCTTTGGCTGTGGTTTCTGCTTTCAAACTAGCTGTACTCAAAGCATTGAAATTACAAATTGCTGCGGGAAAACATTCTTGGCAAAAAGTAGTTACACTACGGGAAAATAAGAAAAGTTTACCATCTGGTATATTACAAACCTGGCCAGATAATTCTCCCCTAACGGTACAAACCTTAGCAAGTTTAATGATATCTGTCAGTGATAATACAGCTACAGATATTTTAATCGATTTAGTTGGTAGGGATAAAATTGAATCAATTACACCCCGCAATCGTCCTTTTTTAACCACCAGGGAACTATTTGTTTTAAAAGCCACAGAAAACGACAAGTTGCTCAAACGTTATCGCCAAGGAACAGAAGCTCAACGCCGTCAGATATTAGCGGAAATAAGTAAATTACCACTCCCAGATGTAAATCAATTTATTGGTACTAATCCCAAGGCTTTGGATATGGAATGGTTTTTTACGGCTGAAGAACTTTGTGGATTAATGAAAGAGGTTGGAGATTTACCTTTGATGAGTATTAATCCTGGGGTTGCTGATGCTAAAGATTGGCAAAGGGTAGCTTTTAAAGGAGGTTCTGAACCTGGGGTTTTGAATTTAACAACTTGGTTGCAGGGAAAGAATGGTAAGCAATACTGTGTGGTTGGGACTTGGAATAATAACAATGCACCTGTTGATGATATCAAGTTTTCTGCTTTATATGGTGGAGCGATTTCTCTTTTAGCAGGTAATGAGTAATGAGTAATGAGTAATGAGTAATGAGTAATGAGTAATGAGTAATGAGTAATGAGTAATGAGTAATGAGTAATAAATTTACTGCTTATAGGTTAGGACATTTATAAATCCTCAAACCCTTTAACAGCCTGCTGTTCTCTCTAATGGCTAGGTAACAGATACCCGACTTGTAAATCAATATCTGTAGATTGTAGCAATTCCTAGGATAGAAGTCGAGGATCGGTTAGGCCCGTGACTCGTCAAAATTAATGAAAAGGACTACTAGATATGTTTTTAAAAACCAAACCACATCCCTATATTTTATTGTAACAAGCTAATTATTTTTGTAACAAATTATTGATATCCATAGTCAATTTAGCAAGTGTCACTACAAATGCGGAAAGATGATTTTAGCTTGTGATTATGCAAGTATAGGGATGAAATTTTCTCCCCTCTAAACATAAGACTATTAATTTTTTGGTGTTGTTGAATTGGAATATGAGTGTAAACTCTGCACCTGGAGCGCCTGTGTATGAGACAAAAATCATCTCATTCATAAGCAACGCCAAATTTTCTCTTCTCTAAATATAGGAATATTAATTTTTTAATCCACCATCCAAAATCCACAATCCAAAATCCAAAATCCAAAATCCAAAATCCAAAATCCAAAATAGCGTGACTCATGTCATTACCACCAAACCACCCAATTAAACTGATTGTCAGGCTACCATCCTCCCATCCAAATCTATTATATGGACTGGATGTATGGGTAAATTTAGGTTTAATATCTGACATTCAGGTTAAGCAACTATGCCAAGAAAATCTCAGTTGTCGGGTAGTATTGCAACCAGCAACCATCCCTGAACCTGAATTAATCAGGGACATTGTTACCCACGAACCCATATTGACATCCAGCAAATCCACAGAAGAACCAGCAAAACCCAGGAAACCCAACCTGGTAACTGCCATATTCCAATCCTTACAAGCAGAATTGAGCGTGCGGTGGCTGCTGTTTTTAGGAATGTTTCTGGTAATAGTCTCCTCTGGGGTACTTGCAGCTAGCCAGTGGGAAAGGTTTCCAGGATTTTTGCAATATGGGATTTTGTTGGCTTATACCTTAACTTTTGGGGGGGTAAGTTTTTGGACGGGAAAACAGCCTAATTTACGTTTAACCACTGGCGCATTACTAATTGTCACCTTGTTGTTAATCCCAGTCAACTTTTGGGCAATGGACACTTTTGGATTGTGGCATAATCCTGTAGGCTGGATTGTATTAGCGATCGCCACAATAATTCTCACATATATTACTATTTTACTGGGCAATAACCGTCTATTTATTACCCAAACATCTAATAAAAAATTATCTTTAATTAATCTATTAGGATTGAGTTATTTGCATTGGGGTTGGGGATTACCTTATTTCCCCTTAATTGCTGTTTATCTAGCGATGATAATCACCACCATAGCTACGGTTTGGCAAAACTTCAATCCACAAAAACAAGTTTCTAGCCAAACAACAGCTCACCACTGGGGATTAGGTATTAATTTACCGACAATGGTGATTACCTATGGATTAGGGATGGTATTGGTAAGAGCAATTTTTATAGTCCAAGTAGATATTACCCAACTTGGTTTAGCCATCGGTATTTGCGGTTGGTTGATGGGTTGGTTAGCACACCAACAAAAAAGGGTTGCACATCAGCAAGAAAATAGGGAACCATCCTCTCATACCCTTACTTCCCTATGGCAATTCATTGGTGGTATGCTGTTGTTCTTGGGTTGGATAATGGCTGTAACAACCAATCCCCAGCAAGCAATAGCGGTTAGTGGCTTGGCTATCTGGTTCTTTTATCGTTCCTTGCAAACATATAGTTTAAAATCAGATTTAGCAGCGATTTTCATTATCGGCTTACAATCTTTGTGGTTAGGCTGGCGATTAATCCCTACTAACTGGCAAACATGGGCATTAACCACTGCAACTCAACTTACCAATGCTGAAAATCATCCTTGGACTTTGTTGAGTGTGGTACTGTTTCCCTATGTCATCCTCATGGTTGCCTATACAGATAGGTTATATAGAAATGACCGAGAAAAGTTAGGGTTATTTGGCGAACAGTTAACTTTTACCCTGGGCATGATATTAACTGCCATTTCTTTAAACAATATCTTACTCAGATCCCTAAATTTAATTTTTTCTACCATTACCCTGGCAATTGTTACCAAAAGACGCGCTTCTACCAGTATGGTGCTGGTGTACCTAACCCATACCACCGGCTTACTAACGGTATGCTCCATAGTTGATTGGTATCTACCCCAGCTGACAAAGGAACTTTGGGCAGGTACTTTGCTAGCAATCATGGTAGTAGAGTTCTTATACAGTATCGGTGAACAAAAAGCAGAGGGGAAAGCGTGGAGCGAAACGGAACAAGGGGTACAATCCCCATCTGAACATCCCCCTGCTCCCCCTCTCCCTGCTCCCTTGCCTCTTCGTGAAGGGGTGTGGCGACGTAGTGCATGGATATTTGGGTTAATATTAGCCAGCCTCAGTTTGATGTTGCTGTGGGGTAATGCCAATGTATTGTGGTACAGCATCAATGTTAGTCAAAGCAGTTGGGGTTTAGTCTGGTTCATTGTTCCTATCATGTTGACAGTGGTTGCCCTTCGTAGTCAAGGATTACACCGCACTGTGAATGGTAATTTAAGCGTCTGCGCCTTAATTCCGGCTCAATTATTAACCATACCCATCACCAATGTCAGATTAATTGGTTTACTGATTGGTGCAGTGCTGATGGTAGTTAATACTGCCTACTTACGTCACAATATCTATGCTTTAATTACCGTTGGTTTGGGTTTAGGGGCTGTGGGTATGGGATTGTGGAAATTCTTACCCGGATTAGCTGTGGGCAATTGGCTAGCCATCGGCTCTGTCTCTACCCTCAGCTTATGGCTGTGTCAAAAAATACTCAAAAAACAGCATCAAGAACTAGCAACCATATATGCAATCGCCGTCGATCGCTGGGCGATCGCTTTATGTGCGGTAGAATTATTACTATTAAGTCTGCACTCCGTCTTGGTTTACCAAAACACCATGCAACCAGGATGGATGTATATAGTTGCCACTGGCATCACTTTAGCAGCCATTGCCACTCGCAGTACCAAAACATCCCACATTGCGTCATTTTACGGAATTGGCTGGTGTTTAGAACTACTTATAGCTGAATTATTAGCATTTGGCGATCGCTCAACGATTAAAATAGCCATAGCTAACATTGGACTGGGTTTAACTGCCCAATTACTAGGGGAATGGTGGCAAAGAAAACACCATCTACAAAAGTTACCACCACATTGGCATATCTTACCCTTAGTATACGGTGTATTTGGTGCAGCCCTGCGTTTGGATACCTTCGCCAATTGGACTGGTTTATCTTCCCTAGCCCTAGCTTTAATTACCATCAACATTGGACGACGCAGCCGAAAATTAAAGCCCCTAGTTTATCTGGGAATGGCTGGGGTATCAATTGCGGCCTACGAACTATTGTTATATCAACTTTCCCAAGCATCGGCAGGAGGAGCAATAGGGGATGGTGTCATAGCCCTGGCGATTCTCGGCACTAGTATTATGTATGGTTATCGCCTACTTTCCCCCTGGCTAACAAAATACTTCCGGCTCCGTTCCCAGGAATTACAAATATGTGCCCACATACACTGGGTTATCAGCAGCTTTTTCCTCATAGCGGCAACCTTTCTTCCCTTTACAGCCATTCCCCTAGCCTTAGGAACCGGGGCATTTTTAATCCGCTATGCCATCTTTCAAGGCAGAACTCGCCAACATAAAACACCCGCAGATATGTGGGTATATCTAGGATTATTAGAAGTGGGTATATTCAGTATTTACTTGCAAAATACACCCTTCGCCGGCTTGTGGAAAACTATTTTATTACCTTGGCAAAGTGCGATCGCAGCCGTGGTATCCTATTTTATCTTCATTCTCCCTTGGCAAAAATGGGGATGGAATCGTACACCGTGGCGGAATGCAGCCTATGCCTTGCCATTAATTGTTTTATGGTTATCCTGGTTTGCAGTTTACCCCATTACCTTAATCATCGTCGCTGGATTTTATCTCTTCGTCGCCAAAGCCACCCCAACCTTCCGTTTCTCCTACATCAGCCTAGGTTTAGTGGATTGGGCATTATGGCAATGGTGTTTACAATTTAACCTGAATAATCCCTTATGGTACGTAACTATACTGGGATTATCCATACTATACATCGCCAAAGTAGATCCCCATCTGGGACTACCAACATCGAAACCACAACGTCACATCCTGCGTATTATTGGTACCAGCTTAATTTGTGGTTGGGCAATTGTATTTAACCAAGGTACACCCTTAATACCAGCAATCATTAGTATTATCGCCATATTTACCGGCCTAGGTTTGCGAGTGCGAGCATTTCTTTACACGGGTACAGTCGCCTTCTTGATCACAGTATCTTATCAGTCAATAGTATTGGGCTTACAATATTCCTTCCTCAAATGGGTGATTGGCCTAGTGGCAGGAATTATGCTTATATATATTGCTGCTAACTTTGAAACTCAACGCGATCGCTTGACATTGTTAATTCGTAGTATCAGTGATGAATTAACAAAATGGCAATGATTTAGTAATGTAAGTTAAATAATTAATTCCGAAGTAACGATTTTTTAACGGAGCGATGGAGTGGCTTATCAGGTATTTCAAATACTTCGTCTAAATCGAATAGAAGTAATTCTTTTTTCATTCCTTTTTTACAATATATATTTATGCTTTCTGCAACATACTTTGCTAAGTTAACAGGAACTGCATTCCCAATCATTTGTTCTAGATTTGTTTTAGTGCCATCAAACCTAAATGTTTTGGGAAAAGTTTGTATATAACTTCTCTCTATCGTAGTTAATGGACGTATTTCATTCAGGTTTACTCCTTTAGGATCGCATTGATTTATTTTGTACCCAGCAGGTATAGGACGGTTTACCCCTCTTACTGTTGGACTAGGTTCATCGATTGAAAAAATTCCACGTCTGTTGTAATTTCTAGGGTGTCTGTAATAAAAATCAATACCTAATACATCACCAAGATAATCTCTAATAGTCATTGATTTATTAGATAATCTACTTATAAATATTTCATTTAATTGATTATGTTTGTCATTGAGATGACCAACTATAAACAATCTTGTTCTCGCTTGAGGTACCCCACAATAAGAAGCATTTAATATAGTAGATGAAAGACCATATCCCTTGTCAATAAATTGAAAAACAACGTCTTTTAAAATAAGGCTTTTTTTAATTTGTTCTACATTTTCCATTACAAACCACTCTGGTTTTATAGAACACACAATATTAGCAAAATGATAGGTAAGATTAGCTCGACCTAGTGATATATTGCGCTTTCCTGCACTAGAAAAATCTTGACAAGGGGGACCACCCATAATTAAATCTGGATTATGGCAACTGATTGCTTGTATAGCTTTATCTTCATTTGTCAAATCAAAATCATAAATAGGGTGAGAAAAATTTTTATTGTAAACGTTTATCGCTGGTTGCCAGTTATCATAAGCTGCAACTACATTAAAACCTGCTTGTTCAAATCCTAAAGACAAGCCGCCACAACCTGAGAAAAGATCAACGCACTTCATTCTTGAAAAAGCTCCGGTGAATTATAGTACATGATATTAGTAAGGAGAGTTTCATCAAATACCATGTAGCAATACCCTTCTAGGGAATTGGATAGATTATTTATTAGACGAGGATCAAGGAGTCTGAATATGGATTCACTCAGGCAAGAAATGCTTGAAGCTCAGAAAAGGCGGGCGGATCTAAATACATTAGCTATTCCCAGGAAAAATCCTCGATAAATCTAGGGATAAATCATCAAAATTGGGAAGCATCACTAATTGATGAGGTAGGAAAATTCGTTTAAGGCTATGAGCAAAATTCCCTGTTAATTCTTTATAAGGCTCGCTATAGCACTCTAAATGTTGAGCAACTAAATTAAATATCCAATAATCAGTAATCCCGGCTTCTGCATAGAGGGGAATTTTCACTTCTTGGTCATAATTCAGTGAAGAATTAGCAATTTCAATTACCAATAGAACATCCTTTGGTGTGGGATGGGCAGATAAATAATTATCAGTTGTAGAACGAACAATAGCAAAATCCGGTTCCGGTTCGCTACTAGAAGGCAAAGTAATCGGATCTTGACATTGTAATTCTGCCCTTCCTGCTACTAATTTTGCTAGTTCTCTGAGTAAATTACTGCAACAAGTAGTGTGTGCTGTGTCTTTAGCCACCATTTGCATAATTTCCCCACGAATTAGTTCCACTCGCTCATCTTCATGGAAAAATCCAATTTCAGTTAAACGATGATATTCTTCAAGAGTAAAGCGTCTAGTATTTGCAATAGTCATAATGATTTTGGATTTTGGATTTTGGATTTTGGATTGGTAACTGAGCCTGTCGAAGTTTAGATTTTGAAAAACAGATAATCCGTTGTTGATTTTGGATTTTTTTCTGTACCTGCATCTTCACCCCCTTATCCTCTCCTCTGTCATCACTATTTTCAAGCTAACCCTTCATAGGAAAAACCCATAATCAAGAATATCTAGTCCAGTCCCACTTGAGGTGATGAGGTGATGAGGAGATGAGGAGATGAGGAGATGAGGAGAATGAATTTTAACTCTTAACTCTTAACTCTTAACTCTTAACTCTTAACTCTTAACTCTTAACTCTTAACTCTTAACCGTCAACTGTCAACCCCTAACTATTTTAAAATAGGTGGATATTTATCAATCTGCAATTCGTCCTTTGCTTTTCAATCTGCTAAAAACAGATCCAGAATTTTTGCACCAGCAGACAATTCGGAGCTTAACTTGGTGGGAACAAAATCATGAGCATCCCCCTAATAGTTGGCTCCACTCAAAATTACAAAATTCCTTCTGTTTTGCCAATCCCCGTTTAGAACAACAACTATGGGGACTACATTTCCCCAACCCCGTAGGTTTAGCTGCTGGATTTGACAAAGATGCTGCTGCAACTAATATTTGGTCTAGTTTAGGTTTTGGTTTTGCCGAAATGGGAACCGTAACTTTTCACCCCCAACCAGGAAATCCCCGTCCCCGTCTCTTTCGTTTACCAGCAGATAGTGCCGCCCTCAACCGCATGGGGTTTAATAATAGTGGTGCCCAAGCAATGGCAAATCGGTTAACTGCCCAAAGGCAAAAAAAATATACCCCTGTCATACCCATCGGCATTAATCTCGGCAAATCTAAAATCACACCCCTCACAGAAGCTGCCACCGATTACCTGCAAAGCTTCCGCCTACTTCAGGAACTGGGAGATTATTTTGTCGTTAATGTCTCTTCTCCCAATACTCCAGGATTAAGATCGCTCCAAGATGCTACCATGCTTAGTTCTATTTTGGCAGCCCTACAATCAGCGAATAATGCACACAAACCAATATTTGTCAAGATTGCTCCTGATTTAGAGTGGGAAGCGATCGCTGATATTATCGAACTGGCAAAAACCTACCAATTAGCCGGAATTATAGCCACCAATACCACCATTCGCCGCGATGGCCTGCAAACCACCATGATTGAGGCAACAGGCAATCCTCCTTCCCAGGAACCAGGTGGCATTAGTGGTACACCAGTACGCGATCGCTCCACAGAAATTATTCGTTTTATTTGGCAGCGCACCCAAGGGGAAATACCTATAATCGGCGTTGGTGGCATTTTCAGTGCCGATGATGCCTGGGAAAAAATTATTGCTGGAGCTAGTGTTGTCCAAATTTATACAGGTTGGATCTACCAAGGCCCTTGGATAGTACGTCGTATTTTGGCAGGTTTAATTACCAAACTAGACCAAAATGGACTTAATTCTATTTCTGATGCTGTGGGATATAGCAATTCTTCAGTTGACAGTTGATGGTTGATAGTTGGTAGTTGGTAGTTGATGGTTGGTAGTTGATAGGTAAACCTCCTACTCTGCGAGAAGCCGCTACCGCGTCTACACTCCCTCACTCCCCACACTTCCCCTGCTCCGGTGCCTTTTCGGTGACTAATATCATTTCTCCATGAAATTGCACTTAATATAAATTTATGCATCGGATTTAGTAAAGCATAACCTTTCCCTTAGGGTAGATACAAAGATGCGTTATTAAGTGCATTGTTACAGAGAATTGGTATAAGCATATTAGCTTTGATTTTCTTCATCTTCAGGGAAGAATTCCTTAGTACTGGGGGAATATACCCAAGCTACACCATCAGGGTCACGATTCCGACTCCATTGAGGACAATCTGGATCGTTACGCCGTTTATACACAGTACTGGAATAAACATTCAGTCTTTTTGCCAATTCCGATTGAATCAGAGAACCAAAAATCAACTGCTTCTCTAGGGGTACTTTTGCTTCCCCATGGCTTGGTGGCGCTGATTCAGGTTCAACTTCAACCCCAACCTCCTGTTTATTTTCCTGTGGGGGTGGTGCTAGCAGTTGGGTAGGGGTTCTCGATACAGCAGGTTTAGTTTCTATGATCGGGTCGCTACTATCGAGAATATTACTGAGATTACTGCCAGTTAAAAAGTAGTAAACCTTATTTCCATTCTCAGTATCTGAGGGAATAAATCCAAACTCTTTCGCTTTAGTATCTAAGTAACGCTTGGCTGTGGAACCGGAAAAATTACACCTAATTGCCAAATCAACGGGGGTAATTTTACCCTGGTTCTCATACAGCATTTGATTGAAAATTGGGTTAATTTTCTCACACCAGGATTGCCATCGATAGCGATCCAAAATAGTTAACCCTAATGCTAGGACAATGAATGCTACCAAAACAGGCCAGGTAGCAACCAGGAAAATAATTAAAAATGAGATTGGCAAAAGTAGAACAAGATAGCCTTTGCCATAGCCTTCTATTGTTTTGTCACTCATGCCGCTTATTGCCACAAGATTTATTGGTAAATATTAACTATCTTGGCAAAAAGTGGGACATTTGTTTGTAGTTTCTAGCAAAAATATGGCAAATGTGATTGACAAAACATACACAACTACCCTTATCCATGGGACAAATTAATATGTGAAAGTACGGCAAATCAGGGCATTCATCTTAAATTCAGGGAAAAATATGATTTTTTTGCCACCCTCGTAAATTAATTAG
Organism: Calothrix sp. MO_167.B42; assembly: GCA_030065255.1. Classification (GTDB taxonomy): domain Bacteria; phylum Cyanobacteriota; class Cyanobacteriia; order Cyanobacteriales; family Nostocaceae; genus Calothrix_A. The sequence continues at coordinate 11,611 of JASJCX010000021.1, forward strand.
TTTTATGAAGATATATTAACTAAATGTCCTTTGCATATGGGCTGAAAAATTTTTGATGTTCTTTGATGAGCAGTTGATAATGGCTAGTTATGGTGTAATTATTCTTGCTGCCGCTTTAGATTATCTAATCGGCGATCCCATCAATATGACTCATCCAGTGCAAATCATGGGATGGGTGATTTCCTTCTTGGGAAAACTTGCGGTCAAATATTGCCATTATCCAGTCACACAACGCCTAGCTGGAGTTTTCCTGGGGACAATTTTGGTAGTAGGCAGTGGTGCCATCGCTCAATTAATTGTCTATATAGCCCAGTTTGGTCATCCATTCTTAGGAATAGTCACCCAAACCATTTTATTAGCTAGCTGTTTTGCCGGCAAAAGTTTGAGAAATGCAGCCACAGCAGTTTTACAGCCCTTGGAGCAAGGGGATTTATCTATAGCCCGTTCAACCTTAAGTAACTATGTTGGGCGAGATACGGAAAATCTGACTGCACCGGAAATTTTAAGAGCCATCCTGGAAACTGTGACGGAAAATGCCACAGATGGAGTCATGGCACCTCTTTTTTATGCAATTTTGGGTGCATTGCTACCAGGGGTAGAACCTGTGACTTTAGCTATGGCCTATAAAGCTAGTAGTACCTTAGATTCTATGATTGGCTATAAGCATGCACCTTATACTTATTTGGGGTGGTTTAGCGCCCGCTCAGAAGATATTTTAACTTGGTTGCCTTGTCGTCTACATGTTATTACCCTGGGGATCATTGCCAGTAAACCCTTGGAAGTTTGGCAAATGTGTCGCCGAGATGCCATTAAAGATCCTAGCCCTAATTCTGGTTGGAGTGAGTGTAGCTATGCTGCAATTTTAGCGGTGCAAGTAGGAGGGGTAAATTGGTATCGGGGCATGGAGAAACACAAACCATTACTTGGAGATCCCATTGTTCCCATCACTTCCCAATCAATTTACCAAGCCTTACAACTAACTAGATATAGCTTTTTACTGTGGTTGGGGGTTGCAGCTCTATTGCTAATAGTTCTAAATAAGTGATGATAAAAAAAGCTGGGAAATTACACAGAGAAGTTAGATCCCCGACTTTTCTGTAAAAGTCGGGGATCTGAGCCTCTCGTCAAACCTGGCGATATATAGCTTACTGCTCCATCAGGGTATAAACTGAGAAAGTTGTATCCTTTAAGACAAAGATTACAGGAAGTATTTATCCCATTCTTGCTTTTACTTTTGCCTTTTAACTTTTGACTTTTAACTTAAAAATTGATTTATGAATAGTTCAACCAAAGTGGTTGAGATTCTCTCACCAGAAGAAATCCGGCGTACCTTAAACCGTCTTGCTTCCCAAATTATTGAAAAGACGCGAGATTTATCCCAACTGGTGTTAATTGGCATTTATACCAGGGGTGTACCCGTAGCTGAATTATTGGCGCGACAAATAGAGGTATTAGAAGGTATATCAGTGGTGGTGGGAGCTTTGGATATTACATTCTATCGAGATGATTTGGATCAAATTGGATTACGTACCCCAGCAAAAACAGATATTCCTTTTGATCTCACAGGGAAAACAGTTGTGCTTGTGGATGATGTAATTTATAAGGGACGGACAATCCGCGCTGCTTTAAATGCAGTGACTGAGTATGGTAGGCCAGAAGTAATTCGTTTAGCTGTGCTGGTAGATAGGGGCCATCGAGAGTTACCCATTCATCCAGATTTTGTTGGGAAGAAACTACCAACCGCCAAGGAAGAAGTTGTCAAAGTATACTTACAAGACGTGGATGGTAAAGATGCAGTAGAATTAATTGCAGATTGAGTTGATGGTTGTTAGTTGTTAGTTGACAGTTGACGGTTAAGAGTTAAGAGTTAAGAGTTAAGAGTTAAGAGTTAAGAGTATTAGGGAAACTTACTCATTACTCATTACTCATTACTCATTACTCATTACTCATTACTCATTACTCATTACTCATTACTCATTACTTAACTCCTACGAACTGTGCCAATAGTCTGTAACAATTCAGTGGCAGTATAGGGTTTAGGTAAAAAAGCTTGGACACCCATTTTATTAATTAAATTTAGTTTCTCACCACTAGCTAAACCACTAACAGCAATAATTTTGACATCAGGGTTAATTTTTTTTAAAGTGCGAATGGTAGTTATACCATCCATTGTCGGCATAACCATATCTGTTAAGACAACGGAAATCTGATCGCGGTGTTCTGCGTAAATTGCGATCGCTTCCACTCCGTCACAGGCTGTAAGGGCCTTGTAATTATGGCTCTCCAGGGATGTTTTAGTAATATCTCGGATGGAATCTTCGTCATCGACTACTAGAATTACTTCCCCACCACCATCAGCTAATTTTGCATTTGGCTTTTCTGTAGTTTCCAGAACTTGCTGTGCTGGTAAATAAACTTGAAATTGACTACCTTTACCAACTTCGCTATAAACATTGACAAAACCACCATGGCTTTTGATAATTCCTACTACTGTGGAAAGTCCTAATCCTGTACCTTTTCCCGTTTCTTTAGTCGTAAAAAATGGTTCAAATATCCGATCTATAATTGACTCAGAAATACCCATGCCAGTATCAGTAACCCTAACAACTACATAGGCTCCTGTTTTGGCATCTAGATGCATTTTGGTGTAGTTCTCATCAACCAAAAAGTTGGCAGCAGAGATACTTAGGGTACCACCATCCACCATGGCATCCCGGGCATTAACGCATAAATTCATTAACACCTGATGTAGTTGGGTGGAATCTCCCAATACCAGCCATAAATCCTCTGGTATTTGGGAAGTAACTCGAATTGATTTGGGGAAGGTTTCGTGAACAATTTGCTCAATTTCTGCAATTAAGTCCCCAATTTTTAATAAAATGCGATCGCATTCGACTCCACTGGTAAAAGCTAGCACCTGTTTGACTAAGTTTGCTCCCCGTTTGGCGCTGTTGATTAAAATTGGTATAAGTTTCTTGGTACGATCACTGTCAATGTTTGATTCTAACAATTGTGCTGTCATCAAAATCGGTGCAAACACGTTGTTGAGGTCGTGGGCAATACCACTAGCAAGGGTACCAATACTTTCTAATCTTTGGGAGCGCAATAATTGTCCCTCCAGTATTTTTTTCTGGGTAATATCAGTATTAACCACTAAAATTGATGGACTTTTGTGTTCAAATTCACTTACCAATGTCCAACGACTTTCAACGATAATATCTTGCTTATCGAAGGTTTGTTGTTGCAGTTCCCCTTGCCAAGCACCATTTTTACATACTGTGCTGAGTGCTGTTTGTAAAGGAATTGGCTTTTCTTGCCATAGTTCTGATGTCTTCTTACCAATGGCCTGTGCTGGCTGCCAACCGTATAACTTGGCTGCGCCTTGGTTCCAAAATAAAATAGTATTTGTTAAATCTTGAACAAAAATTGCATCGGTTGCTACATCCAAAAGGGCAGCTTGTGATTGAATTGTCTGCTGTGCCTTTTTTCTTTCTAAAGCATAACGGATGGAACGTTCTAATAAAGATGCATTCAACAAACTTTTTTCCAGGTAATCAGCAGCACCTGCTGCCATTGCCTGCATATCTATCTCCCGCTCTCCCTGTCCAGTTAGTACAATAATCGGAATAGAGCAGCCATCAGCAATTAGAGACGCTAATAATTCTAAGCCATTGCGATCGCCTAAACGGTAATCCAGTAAATATATATCATGGTGGCGATCTGCCACTGCCTGCATTGCATCCTGATAATTGTCTACCCATTCCAATTGACACTCAAGTATCTGAAATTCACCGCACCAATCACGGGTTAAAACATAGTCATCCTCGTCATCATCAATTAGCAGGACTCTGATTTGGCTGTTCTCCATGTCTGTCTCCCATTGTTTTTAAGGGTAGTTCCACAATTTCCAACCAGTACTTTTCAATCATCCGCATCACTTCTACTAAGGAAGCAAACGTTACTGGTTTGATAATAAATGAATTGGCACCTAAACTGTAGGTATAGCCAATATCATCTTCGGATTTAGAAGTCGTCATCACCACCACAGGGATTTGCCTGAGTTGGGGATCGGCTTTAATTTCCTGGAGTGCTTCCCTGCCATCTTTTTTGGGCATATTTAAATCTAGTAAAATTAGCCCTGGCCTTGGTGCCACTTTGGGATCGGTGTATGAACCCCGGCGATATAAATAATCCATTAACTCTTCCCCATCGGTAACGATATTGAGAGGATTTTGCAAGCGACTTTCTGCTAAGGCTTCACGAATTAGCATACAGTCGTCTTCATCATCATCCGCCATTAAAATAGTCACGTTTGTTTGCCGAGCTTTCATGATGTATTCTCTCCTTGATAATTGTTGTTAGTATCAATTCCCTACAAAACTGCAACAAATCACAACATATGATAATCACAGATACTGGCATAAAATTTTTCTTCTCTGGTAAGATTATCAGGAATAATACTGAACAATAGGTATTTTAATTGTCAGTGTACCCATCAATAAATTGAAGAATGAATACTGGTTATTTTTATTGAAACCATTTATACATTACATTATTTTTTTACTTAGAATTAATATCAAAAAGCTTGCCATCGATCGCCCTAAAGTCCAGTGATTTAATGGTTACTCCACTACTAAGAGCTTACATATTTAAAGCTACTTTGCGTTAATACAAATGAATTGGTAATGTAATAATGAAATTAGATCCTTGTCCTAGCTGACTAGTAGCAGTTATACTGCCACAATGGCGTTCCACAATCTTTTTACAAATGGCCAAACCAATACCAGTCCCTTCATATTGACTGCGACCATGCAAACGTTGAAAAACGTTAAATATACGTTCTAAGTACTTTTCTTCAAATCCAATTCCATTATCTTCTATAATTAATTGGAAATATTCACTGCTCAAAAGTTGATTTGATTGGGATTGATAATCTTGACTATAAATTTTAATAATAGGCGGTGTTTCCGGGCGATGAAATTTTAAAGCATTACCAATTAAGTTTTGTAATAATTGGCGCATTTGTAAAGGATCGGCAACAATGGTGGGCAAATCTTCTACTTCTACTGTTCCTCCAGTTTGCTGAATCCGAATTTCCAAATCAGATATTACTTCCTGGGCAATTTGGGTGAGATTTACTGGGACAAAAGGCTCTCCTCTGGAAGTAACTCTTGACAAACTTAACAAGTCTTCTATTAATATCTGCATCCGCGAAGCAGCATTTTGCATTCTCTCTAAATAGTCCCGTCCTTGGGGAGTGAGGGCATCACCACAGGTAGCTTTGAGCCTGTCGCCAAATGTTTTAATCTTCCGTAGAGGCTCTTGCAAATCGTGGGAAGCAACAAAGGCAAATTGCTGTAATTCCTGATTGGAACGAGCCAATTCTTGACGCTGTTGAGTTTCTTGCTCTAGTAATTTAGCTTGGGTGAGGGCCACGCCAACTTGATCTGCTAGTTGCTGCAACAGTTCTATTTCCCATTCATTCCACTGACGGGGATGGGCACATTGGTGGGCAATTAATAGCCCCCATAACTTGTTTTGGCGCATAATAGGGACGGCCAAATTTGCTTTGACGGCAAATCTTTCCAGAAGTTCTACATGGCAAGGTTCAATGTTAGCTTGGTAGATGTCATTAATAGCTCTAATTCTTCCCTGGCCATATATTTGCATGTAATTTGAGTCAAAACATTTGTCAATGATATGTTTTCCCATAACCACAGGAAAACCGGAAACTACGGATTCTGCCACCGCAATCACACCGTCTGGGCGCAATCTGACGATTACTACTCGGTCTGCCTGGAGTAGTTTTTGTACCTCCGTAACACTGGTTTGGAGAATCTCATCAATTTGCAAAGATTGGCGAATTTTGAGGGTGACATTGGCGAATAATTGCGATCGCAAATGTTGCCGTTGTAATTCCTCTTCTGCTAACTTCCGCTCAGTAATATCCGTATGGGAGCCGGTCATTCTAATTACATTGCCATTTTCGTCCCATAATGCCTGTCCCCGATCTAAAATCCATTTATAGCTGCCATCCTTACATAGAACCCGATGTTCACTGATATAAAAAGGGGTTTTTTTGTCAAAGTGGTCTTGAATGACTTCCATCACCCAACCAATATCATCGGGATGGGTGCGTTTTGCCCATTCATCTATATGGTTAGTAATCTCGTGTTCTTCGTAACCAAGCATTTCTTTCCAACGGGTAGAAAAGAACACTTCGTTAGTTTTCACATTCCAGTCCCAAATGCCATCATTATTGCCCCGTAATGCTAACTGCCAGCGTTCCTCACTTTCCCGGAGTGCTAACTCTGCTTGCTTGCGATTGGTAATGTCTATATCCACCCCAGACATCTTCACTGCTACCCCAGCAGAGTTACGAAATACTTTACCTTTACTGACCATCCAGCGAATACTACCATCAGGCATAACTGCTCGGAATTCAATGTCATATTCACCGGCTCCATCTACAGTCTGGCGAATGGAATGACTGACAAACTGACGATCTTCGGGGTGAATACAGTTAATAAAAGCTTCATAAGTACCATCAAAGGAGCCTTTTTCCAACCCAAACATGGCTTCCTTATTATCTGACCAAGTTACCTTTTGAGTGATAATATCCCACTCCCAAGTACCCATATGTGCCGCCGATAATGCCATCCGCAATTGCACTTCTTGGGTTTGTGCTTGTTCAGTTTGTTGGCGTAATTCTTCAATGGCACAATTAGCTTCTATCAGGCGGCGAACTCTTTGTCGCAATACAAACCCTTGAATTGGCTTACTAATATAATCCGTTGCACCTGCTGCAAACCCCCGCTCCACAGATGCCGAGTCGTTAAATTCGGTAATTATTAATATGGGAATATTCTCACCACTAGGGAGATTTCGCAATCTCTGACAACAGGTTACTCCATCCATCCCTGGCATGGTCACATCCAACAGTACCATACTTGGTTGGAACTGAGTATATACAGAAAGTGCCTCTTGGCCACTTCCAGCTTCCCCTACTTCATATCCTTCAGGTTCTAGCAGCCCACGGATTTGCATCCGCACTAAATGGTCATCGTCCACCACTAGAATAAAATTAGACATTTTGCTCCTGTTGCAATTGCGCTACGCGCAAGTAATAAGTAATAAGTAATAAGTAATAAGTAATAAGTTTACTGTTCATGGGTTTGAGTCCTCAATAATGTCTTAACGTATATGCGTAGTGCTAAATTGCCCTCATCAGTGAAATTTCTATGTCAAAATATAAAATTAGGAGCATTACCAAATAATCACTAATGACATCAACCCTGCTGAAATTTCCCCGTTTGCATGCACCTGTGCTACGTCAGTTACCCAACGGTTTGACTATCATAGCCGAGCAAATGCCCGTGGAAGCAGTTAATCTCAACTTGTGGATTAATATTGGTTCCGCCGTTGAGTCTGATAATATCAATGGCATGGCTCACTTTTTAGAGCATATGATTTTTAAAGGTACGGAAAAACTGGCAAGTGGTGAATTTGAACGCCGTATAGAAGAACGAGGGGCAGTAACTAATGCGGCTACTAGCCAAGATTATACCCATTATTACATTACTACTGCTCCCCAGGATTTTGTCGAATTAGCTACCTTACAAATTGATGTAGTTACCAATGCAAGTATACCGGATGAAGCTTTTGAGCGGGAACGGTCAGTGGTTTTAGAAGAGATTAGGCGCTCTGAAGATAATCCCCGTCGTCGCACTTATAGAAAGGCGATGGAAACTGCATTTAACAAACTACCCTATAAACGTCCGGTATTAGGTCCAGAGGCGGTAATTTCCCAACTCCAACCCCAGCAAATGCGGGATTTTCATGGAACTTGGTATCAACCCCCTTCCATGACGGCGGTGGCTGTGGGTAATTTACCCGTGGAAGAGTTAATAGATACTATTGCCCAGGGATTTTCACCAGGGAGTAAAAATCAAGGTTCACAGGTTAGTTATACTCCAGCAGAAGTTGGTACAGAATTACCATTTACAGAAATTGTCCGCCAAGAATTTGTTGACGAAAGTTTACAAAAAGCTAGATTGGTAATGGTGTGGCGAGTTCCGGGTATGGAACAGCTGGAAGAAACCTATGCTTTGGATGTATTAGCAGGGGTTTTAGGACATGGGAGAACATCCAGATTAGTTAGGGATTTACGGGAAGATAGGGGTATTGCTACCCATATTTCTGTGAGTAATATGACTAATCGACTCCAGGGTACATTTTATATTTCCGCCCAGTGTACAGTGGAAAATATTCCTGTGGTAGAAAATGCGATCGCTACTCATATTCGCAAGTTACACACAGAAATAGTGCAAGACTGGGAAATTGCCCGTATCCGTACCAGGGTTGCGAATCGGTTTATTTTTGGGAATGAAAAACCAAGCGATCGTGCCAATCTATATGGTTATTATCAATCATTAGTGGGAGATTTGGAACCAGCTTTTGATTATCCCTTATATATTCATCAACAAAATGGTGCGGATTTAATGCAAGCCGCACAAAGATATTTATCCCCGGATGCTTATGGTGTGGTGGTGATGAAGCCAGGTGAGGATAAGTAATAAGTAATAAGTAATAAGTAATAAGTAATGAGTAATGAGTAATGAGTAAGTTTCCCTAATACTGTCAACTGTCAACTGTCAACTCTTAACTCTCAAGCTTTGCATTGTAGAGGTTGATTTGGGAGATAATTAAAAAGCTAGCTTTGGGAGAGGTAGCTGTCAATTTTTGTTCAATTAAGCATTTAAGAACATTATACCCATGACTGACTCACAACTGGAAGATTTAACAACACGGGTAACCACAATTGAGGAACAATTAGAGCAAGTGCTTGATAGCCTTGATTTAATTCGCACTATTCAAAACGGTGTAAGACAGGAAGTACGCGCCACTTCTCAATCAACTGCGAGATTAGAACGAACAGTAAGACAACTTGCTGAAATATCTGCACGAACCCAAGCTGTAGTAGTGCGACAACAAGATGAATTGGAGCAATACCGCGCTGATATTCGCCAAAATCAAGAAAATATTAATCGAATGTTGGCATATTTAGAAAATCCGAACCGTGGCGATACTATGCCAAATTGAACTAACACTACGGAAATTAATCCCATTTAAAGCCGGGAAGGGAAGTACTGGGCTTAAAACCCAAAAATGTCGATAAAAAAGTAATTCCACAGGGAATGGAAAAAACTCATCCATTCCCAATAAACCTAGAACACTGATTCAGTGATGAGGAGATGAGGAGTAAAGCAATTAAAACTCTTAACTCTTAACTCTTAACTCTTAACTCTTAACTCCTAACTGTCACCTGTCACCTATTGCGTATCTAAGCGGAGTACAGCCATAAATGCTTCCTGGGGTACATCAACAGTACCTACGGATTTCATCCGCTTTTTACCCTTTGCTTGTTTTTGCAACAATTTCTTCTTCCGACTGATGTCACCACCATAACACTTGGCGAGTACATCCTTACGTAAAGCGGGAATATGTTCACTGGCAATAATTTTACTGCCGATGGCAGCTTGGATGGGAACCTTAAATTGGTGACGGGGGATAAGTTCCTTCAGCTTTTCTGCCATAGATCTACCCACACCATAGGCTTTATCCCGGTGAACAATCATGGCCAGGGAATCCACCGGATCCCCATTAATCATTAAATCCAGCCGAACTAAAGGATTTTCCTGATAGCCAATCAAGTGATATTCCATACTAGCGTAACCCCGCGATCGCGATTTCATCTGATCGAAAAAGTCCGTCACTACTTCCGCCAGGGGTAACTCATAGGTTAAAGTGGTACGCCCTTGGGTAAGATACTTCATATCCTTAAACACACCCCGGCGACTTTGGGATAACTCCATTAAAGTCCCCACAAACGTTTCTGGAGTAATCATCTCCACCTTCACATAGGGTTCTTCAATTTTTTCCCGATCATTGGGAGCAGGTAGGTGGCTGGGGTTATCGATATACATTTCCTCACCCTTCACCGTTGTCACCCGGTAAACTACGGAGGGGGCGGTAATAATTAAATCCAGATTGTATTCCCGTTCCAATCGTTCCTGGACAATTTCCATATGTAGCAAGCCCAAGAAACCACAACGGAAGCCAAAACCCATAGCACTAGAGGTTTCCGGCTCAAATTGCAACGCCGCATCATTGAGTTTGAGCTTATTTAAAGCCTCGCGCAAATCTTCAAACTGATCCGCATCAATGGGGAACATCCCACAAAATACCATGGGATTAGCCTCTGTATAGCCCGGTAATGGTTCTGGAGCCTTGGATTTAACTAAAGTAATGGTATCTCCCACCCGCGCGTCACTAACAGCTTTAATTGCCGCCGAGATGTAGCCTACTTCCCCTGCATGCAGTTCCTCCACTGGCTTTTGGGTAGGAGAAAGCACCCCCAGCTCATCAATCTCGTACTCCTTACCTGATGCCATCAAGTAAATGCGATCGCCTTTTTTGACGGTGCCATCCATGACTCGAAAATAAACAATTACCCCCCGATAGCTGTCATAGTAGCTATCAAAAATCAATGCCCGCAAAGGTTCTTGCACCGTATCTTGGGGTGGTGGTACACGCTTAACAATTGCTTCTAAAATATCGTCAATACCAATACCTTCCTTCGCAGAAGCTTGGATAGCATCGCTACAATCCAAGCCAATGATTTCCTCAATTTCCCCCACAACTCGCTCTGGTTCTGCTCCAGGTAAGTCAATTTTATTTAAAACCGGGATAATTTCTAAATCGTTTTCCAGTGCCAAATATACATTTGCCAAGGTTTGTGCTTCCACCCCTTGGGAAGCATCCACCACCAGTAAAGCACCTTCACAAGCTGCTAAAGAGCGGGACACTTCATAGGAAAAATCAACATGTCCAGGGGTATCAATTAAATTTAGCACATACTCCTGGCCATCCTTTGCCTTGTAATTCATCCGGGCCGCTTGCAGCTTAATGGTAATGCCGCGCTCCCGTTCCAAATCCATATTGTCGAGGAACTGTTCCTTCATCTGCCGCTTTTCCACAGTACCAGTGACTTGCAGCAAGCGATCAGCAAGGGTAGATTTCCCGTGATCGATATGGGCAATAATACAAAAGTTACGAATGCGAGCTACGGGAACGTCAGTCATACACTTCTTTGCTTTACCAGCAACTTAAGATAAAAACGCAGTTACTTCACGTATTTTAATGCTTTCTGGGCGAAGATGCTGCTAGTTATGGTAAAAGTTCCCTATGGTGAAGGTGGAAGGCAGAAAGTTTATAATTGATATTGGAGGGTTTCAACCCTTTAGTTTAGTTTTCATTTGGTAGTTGCCATATTAATCTTTAACTTCACCCCATCACCCCGCCCCTCCATCCTCACAAGGGTAGGTTTTTAATGTTTGGGTGGAGGTGGGATTTACGAAGAGAAGGGAGACTGGTAGACAAAGAAGAAACCCCTTATCTACATTGGGAACTGGTTCTTCAAGTCTAGCCAACACACAATTACCGAAAAATAAACACAGATACAAGCCCCTGGATTTATCCGTGGAGAAAAACAAAGGGTTTTGTCATGATTTCAAGCCCTTGGCTTTAGACATGGGGTTAATCTAAAATCTAAAATCTAAAATCCAAAATCAATGGGATTCAAGCCCCATAAAGGGAAGGACGGCTTGATGATACCATAGAGCTAATCGCTACACAGGCAGGGATTCGCGTCGCACAGCGTCCGAACCTGTTTCGGGGCGTATTTTTTGGAAAAAGTCTCGCTCATGGGGAGCAAGTATGTTTTTCTCGTTTGTTATTTTCGTACAGCAATGGAGAGCAACAAAAGTAAATGTGAGGGAGGGTAAATAGCACCTCTCTATGCCGATGAAACAAGAATCCTCTCGCCTTCAGTTTCTTCGAGCCATCAAAAAAATATATAAAGGTCTAATTACAGCTACTGGCATTGGCCATTTAGGAGCGTACAATAAACATGAAGCATTTTGCTTAATGCTCAATAAATGGGCAGATTATTCCATTGGTGAAAGCCCTGGATAGTAAAAATCAAGCGGTTTACAAAGTTTTGGAAAAAATCCAATTAGAGCATCCTAACCTATGAATATGAAAGATACAGCCGATACAGCCGATACAGCCATCGAAGCAAATCAAAAATTTGCTAAGAAGGTGGAAATTGCTATCCGCTTAGATTCCGAGCTACTAGAGCAAATTCAGCACTTAACTAACGATCCCAGTAAAGTGATTGAAGTAGCTATCCGCCAATGGTTGCGGGGTGAAAGCAACAGAGATGATGAGCTAACCCGCACTCCTCGTAGAATGCACGTACCACCCCGGGGAGAATGGAATGATTGAAGTTTCCCATTCAACAATTACCAAGGGATGTAAAGAGTATTAAAATAAATTTACATCCTCAACAAACAGTGATTAAGTCCCAAAAAATACTCATAAAAATAGTGGCATCTCGGTAACAAAATATGCCATCATTTAAGTGCCGATGCACAGCTAATGCTTTGAGCGTCCCTTTGTTTAACCCACTCGAATCATGAGTATTACTGCCAATTCCCAAATATCCAATGTATTATTTTCCAAAAATCTGGAGTCTATGACCAGTATCACCAATAGTTCATTATTAAATTTGGGAGCTGAACTGGTATATACTCAGGATGCAACGGGACGCTATCTAAGCTTTTATTGGCAGCAAGACGATGTTCCCAAACATGAAAAATCATCGTCTGCGATTCAAGTATTAAATTTACAACAAATAGTCAATGACTCCCAAGAGAGTGAAATCTTCGTCCCAGTAGAACAAGTAATTTATCTACAGAGATTACAGCGAGTATTAACGAATTTAGAACCAGAGAAATGTAGATGTTGGTTTAGTTACTACCAACATTTACTGGAATTTGACCTAGTGATTAGCCCCATTATGCCCAAACGAGGAACTGCGGCGACACAAGTATTAGTCATGGGGCAGCTATTACAAATTAGGGACAACACATGGAATGAGAACCTGGGGACAGAACAAACCCAGCAATTAGATGTGGTTTTACGCTCCCAACAAAATCAGAAATTAGTTCACCAAGTTACTAAAAATATCCGACTTACCCTAGATTTAGAAATTATTTGGCAACAAACAGTGGATGGTTTGGGTTCGGCTTTAAAACCAGAACATTGTATTATTTGTCCCTATAAACCTGGTGATTCTACTGTAAAAGTGACAGCCGCATATCAGCAATCCACAGCAAATTCCATGTTGGGTGTAGAAATAGATATCGCGTCTGAGCCTGCTTTGACTCAAGCATTGACAACATTGCAACCAGTTTTTAGCAACCAACCAATTCATCCTTTATTTAGTAAATATCAATTATTGGTAGTTCCCACTTGTTATCAAGGAAAAGCCAATGGGTTAATCGTTGCAACCATGAGTAAAACATGCTACCCCCCCAATAATTTAGAAATGGAATTAGCCAAGGAGGTAGCTGAACAATTAGGAACAGCCATCGCCCACGCCACACTGTATAAAGAATTAGAGGATGCACGACAACAGGCTGAAGAAGCAACCAGGCGCAAAAGTGAATTTCTTGCTAATGTTTCCCACGAACTGCGAACACCCTTGAATGGCATGATTGGCTTTTTAAAGCTGATTTTGGAGGGAATGGCAGAAGATCCAGAAGAACAAATGCAATTCCTCCTAGAAGCTCATAAATCATCCCTACATTTGCTGGATATTATTAATGATATTTTAGATATTTCCAGAATTGAAGCAGGGAAAATGGAACTGAAACCACAATCAGTGACATTAAGTGAATTATTCTGTGATGTTGAGAACTTTTCCCGTCCCCAAGCTGAAACCAGAAGCCTCAGTTTTCAAATGCAAACCCCTGCTACCTGCGATGAAATTATCATATACGGTGACTATCAGCGCCTCAAGCAAGTAATGCTCAATCTTTTGGGTAATGCCCTCAAATTCACCCATGAAGGGGGTATTACCGTTAGTGCCGATGTGGTGAAGAAAAAAGTGGTATTTCAAAACCAGGAATTTCCCGGTATGGTAAGGGTAAGAGTCGCAGACACAGGTATCGGTGTTTCTTTAGATAAACAAGATAAGCTATTTCAATTATTTTCCCAGGTGGATGGTTCTAGAACTCGCCAGTATGGTGGAACGGGTTTGGGTTTAGCAATATCCCAAAAACTGATTGAAGCTATGGGTGGAGAGGTCAATTTTTACAGTTTAGGGGAAGGTTTAGGTTCTACTGTGACATTTACCGTACCTCTGTATCAACAGCCCCTGTTGCTTTCTAGCCCTGAAAACGAATCATGAAATTCAACCACGAGCAAACCTGGAATTTCTAATTGTTCAGACGCGTCATTGTGACCAATTAATTCATAATATTATTAATTCATAATTCATAATTCGTAATTAATGGTGCAAGCCCCCGGATTCATCCGTGGAAAAATTAAAAATAATTGTGCCTTGTGCTTACGCATCGCGGCACAATTATTCCTTGTTTCAAGCTCCTGTTCCTACATTTATTTATGGGGTTTCTCCCCTGCTCTCTGCTCCCTGCCCCCCTGCTTCTTCCTGACTAGCAGATATTTTTTTTCTAGGTAGACTAAACTGAGAAAGGAGATGTCGAAGTGTTTGTATGACAGTGAGAGGAACACCCCAAGATTTATTCCAAGCCGCCTATGAAAGTCGTTACACTTGGGACGAAAAATTTCCTGGTTACAGCGCGGATGTACAATTGGTGCAAGGTTTATCAGTTTACGAAGGGAAAATTCACATTCACCACGACATGAGTGTAGATGTTACTGATGTTGCAGACAAACAAATTCAAGCAGGTATCTATACTCAATTGCAGGATATTGTCACCCACCGTCAAAAAATTGCTTTTAGTGAGGCTCATGGTGAACATGAGTTTATTTTTGGTGACACGGATGAGAATGGAGCCGTGGAAATTATTGTCAGGGGAGATTCCATGAATTCCCATTGTAAAGTCAAAAATGGGGAGATTTGTCAAGTTACAAGGGTAATGGGACGTATGGCTGTGGCGATTGCTACCCATGAAACCTTAGACACGGGGTCTGGTTATATTGCAACTAGATACGATGCCATATTTAGTGATGCCACAACCAATGAAGTGAATAGTGTACTTAAATTTACAGAAACTTACGAAAAATTTGGCGGTTATTACTTGATGACTAAGCAAAATATTCAGGAGTGTCAAGATGGAGAATGCAATACCACCGAATTTAACTATACAAATATTTCAATGGGGTAAAAACAAATTGCTCAAGTGCATTACCAGACTATAGGCAATTCAAAAGCTCCAATCAAAAAGTTACCCAACTGATTTTTACATGATTCCTGAAAGCCGATTAATTTTGAATATGAGGCTTTTGTAAATCATAAAAAATGTCTAAGTCCCGCTAATAAAAATTTGATATTCTGGTGAAGAAGTAACTATGGGTGTATTTCTAGAAAAATACAAATTGATTGAGTAAGTCATATTGATTGTGGCTATTTATACATCGTTTTGCAGCATATGCACCTGAAATTCTCCCAAGATATTAAATTACTACTACATCGCTTAACCGAACAGCCTTTAAGCCTGGGAGAAATCCTCGCAGAGACTTCTGAAAGGGGTTTTAGTTTAGTGATTGCTGTGTTAGTTTTGCCTTTTTTATTTCCCATGCCTCCTGGATTAACTGGTCCGTTTGGTGGTTCTTGCTTGCTATTATCCGCACAGATAATTTTAGGACGACGTTCTCCTTGGCTACCCCGAAAAATTGCCAGGTATAAATTTCCCCGACCATTTGCACAGATACTGTTAAAAAATTTACGCCAAGTCACAAGAGTTTTAGAAAAAATTACCCGTCCCCGCCTCACAAAAATCGCTGACAATCCCTATGTATGGAGATTTAACGGTTTCTGTATTTTTTGGTTAGCATTATTACTCATTTCCCCGGTACCTTTTACTAATCCCATACCCACCGTCGGTATACTAATGATTGCTGTGGCTATGATTGAGTCTGATGGTTTGTTAATGTGCGTTAGTTATATATTTACAGCCCTGACTACCTTACTATTTGGGTTTATCATTTATGCACTTTGGTTAGCACCCAATTTACTGCCGAAAATTTTTCAATGAATATGAAAAAACCCCCAGCCAGAAACTGGGGGTAAGAATTAGGGTGCATCTAACTGAATTCTGTATTCATTAAGCTAATAAAAACATCCGGAAGGAATTTTCAATTCCCTCCAGGAAGTCACACTCCCTACATCATAAGAGTTAAGAGTTAAGAGTTAAGAGTTAAGGGTTTCCTAACCCACCAAAAGACTTTTTTAGCAAGCCCTAATTATGTAGTGATATTACTAAATTTTCAATTTCAATTTAATTTATACATGATAAAACTCCAATTATTTATGTATTAATTTAAATTTAATACTGCAAAATAAGAATTTTATGCGTGTATTCACGAAATCTGATAGATTTGATCTAAATGTTACAATGCATATTTAAAAAGTTGGGATATCTCGATGCCAGTTGCAGCTAACTCAATCAAGTTTGGTACAGA
>JASJCX010000312.1 GCA_030065255.1 Calothrix sp. MO_167.B42
CTTACAAATCAACAAGCAGAATTACTTAAACAGCGCAAAAAAATTTTAATAAATACATTTGCT
Organism: Calothrix sp. MO_167.B42; assembly: GCA_030065255.1. Classification (GTDB taxonomy): domain Bacteria; phylum Cyanobacteriota; class Cyanobacteriia; order Cyanobacteriales; family Nostocaceae; genus Calothrix_A. The sequence continues at coordinate 64 of JASJCX010000312.1, forward strand.
AATTATATTGACAAAGATAAAGAATTTGTGAAATCCATATCTCAAGCTGCTAATAAAGTTGATTATAGATTTAATACAATTGAAGAAATTATTCAAGAAGTACTATCATGATCACTTGGCTAGATTTAAAAAATTTCAAAGCTTTTGAAAACCAGAGAATTACATTTAAATCTCTCACATTACTCTCTGGTTTAAACAGTACAGGTAAATCCTCTGTATTGCAATCAATGTTGCTATTACGTCAATCTTACCAACAAGGATTATTACCCAATATCGGCTTAGGACTAAATGGAGATTTAGTTTGTATTGGTACGGCTCAAGATGCTCTTTATGAAGGTGCAAAAGATGATTTAATTGGTTTTAACATTATGTGGAAATATGACAGAGGAGGCATATGGGAATTTAAATATAACCGTGAGGCAGATGTTTTGGATCTATTTACACAAAGTGGGCCTGAATTTTTTAAATCTAGTCTTTTTAACGATAATTTCCACTATCTGCAAGCAGAACGTGTTGGTCCTCGTCCCTCTTTTGAAATGTCAGATTTCCAAGTGCGACAACATAAACAAATTGGCACTAGAGGAGAATATACTGCTCATTTTCTTTCATTTTATAGAGATAAAGATATTTCCCAAAATAGTCTGAGTCATCCCAAAGCAATATCACTTAGTCTGTTAAATCAAGTCGAAGCATGGATGGGAGAAATCAGTCCTGGTACACGCATCGAAATTAAGTCAAATCCAGATATGGATCTGGTTAGTTTACAATACTCCTATGGACTCAGTAACCCATACCGTGCAACAAATGTTGGCTTTGGAATCACTTATACCCTACCCATAATTGTAGCCGTTCTCTCATCTGAACCTGGTACATTAATTATGATTGAAAACCCAGAAGCCCATCTCCATCCCAAAGGACAAGCCAAAATGGGAGAATTGTTAGCTCTTGCGGCAAGTTGTGGGATTCAAGTAATCATAGAAACCCATAGTGACCATGTTTTAAATGGAATTCGTATTGCTGTTCATGGGGGAAAAATAGATCCAAATGATGTCCAGTTACACTATTTTCAGCGTCGGGAAAAAAAAGGACAAGCTTATACAAAAGTAATTTCACCACACATTGATAGAAATGGCAGAATTGATAGATGGCCCGATGGTTTCTTTGATGAATGGGAAAAAAGCTTAGATATTTTGCTTGAACCGGCGGGAGAATAAAGAGTGGATTTGGATCTAATTTTAAATGAGTTATCTTTGCGTAATCTTGCCAAAAATGAACTAATAGCACGCCAATGGATGTCTAATTTAATCCAGACTATAAGGGCTGTTAAATCTCAAGGAGTAAAAGTCAATCTTCGTACTAAAGACAATTTTCATATAACTACCCTTGCAGAAAACTATCCTCTTCGTCGCTGGTTAAATGATAATCATGTAAATCAAGAAGAAAGATTATTTATTAAAACTCTGGCGACAAAAGCACCTTTCTCAAACGATATTGCTAATTTAGAAATAAAAGATATTGAAAATAGTACTGGTTTATGGGAATTCAGCTATCAAGGGGAGCAAGTAATTGGACTTGGTGTTGCTTATTTACTTGAAACAATAGCAGTTAGCTTTCTCTCAGAAGACTGTTGGGATTGTCACTGTATAAATATTGATTGTCAGAAAATTGATGAAGATGGAGAAATTATTGATGAGGTTATAGAAATTATCCATGCTAGTCATAAAAATCATGTTCCAAATCATGCTAGATGGATACAGGATCGTATTAGTACTGGTATTGTAGATGGTGAGGATATTTGGGATAAAAAAGAAGAATTATTTTCTAATCTAGACTTTTGTGATAATGTCGGTAAACAGTTGATAAATATCCGTGCTGGACAATTAGAATTACAACCTGTGGTCAAGGCTTTATCCGAGCTTCAGAAATGTTGTGAAAATTGGAAAACTGGCTATTTCAATCTCAAGGGATATCCTCTTCAAGAGTCAGGAGAGAGTAAGCCAACTCTTGATAAATATAGCAAAGAAAGAACTTTTCTTTGTCCTGATGGTCAAGAGCGTTTGTTTGAACGCCACGTCAAATTACGAGTTTGCAACTGGCGTATTCATTTTTTTCCTCTACAACCAGAAGCTGAAATAAAAGTAATTATTGGTTATATTGGTCGCCATCTTCCTACAGTAAATTATCCAACATAATTATTAACATAGAGCCGTAGGCTAACACTATAAATCCTTTCTTATCGATATGGAAATAGAAAAGTAATGAGCGATAGTGCTAGCACCATCGCTCGTTCCTAACTCCCTATTTACTACAGGAGGGAGTGGACTATTCTAGGTAAAAGATCCCCGACTTCTCCATCAATATCCGCACACGGGGTAGCAATTCTCAGGAATAGAAGTCGGGGATTGGTTAAGCCCGCGACTTGTCAAAATTAATGTGGTTGAGTACTAGAGAGCCAATCGAATGGCAAAATGTTTCTAATGGTATAGTTTGCTCAGAGCATGCCAAGTCCGAGGACCTACAACTCCATCTTGAACTAAAGCCATATCTAATTGGAATGCTCTGACTGCCACTTCTGTGATTGGACCAAAATCACCGTCTATGTCAAAGCTATAGTAACCGTGCAATGATAAGGTTCGTTGAACCATTCTTACATACTTGCCATGACTACCACGACTAAGAACTGGAATCGGTGGAACAGGAGGCGCACCGCTATAAAGTGCTTTCCAAGTTAGTTGACCTACGATACCATCTTCTTCAAGATAAACGCGATGTTGATATGCTTTGACAGCCCATTCAACCTCTTCACTGAAGATACCATCGATAACATCGTAATAAAAGTCCCAGTATCTCAAAAGTCCTTGCAGTTCTTCAACGGCTTCTCCCGTATCTCCCTTTCTTAAAACTGGTTTACTCAACCTCATTAAAGTTGATGTTGTTTCGGCTATGGAAAAACTTGGAAGGTTAGCTGCATCAATAAGATGATTGTTTTGCTGTTTATTTCCTTCTTGAGTTTGCATAATTTTCTTGCCTCTTAACACATTTTATGAGGGTTTCTACTCCAATGTAGTCCGACCATAATATGGGTTAATTTTCTATATAAAAATAATTTAATTAAATCACAGCAGACAAAACATTGAAGCCAGTATAGAGTTTCTCATTCTAGTGAAGTACGATTTAAAATCTGTTTGTTTTTTGGATAAAGGTTAGAAAAAATTAGGTGTACCTCAGTTGGTTGGGAAACGCTATAAAATAATTTTCCCTACACTTTTAGGGTAAACAAAGATTATGAAAAAGTTATGATTAGAATATATTTTTTAATAAATAGCGTTGTTTACCATCATGTATTTTCTGGCAGTCTGAATGTAAATTCATGGGGTTTTTCTCTGTGGAACCATTGCCCACATGACCCCCATAGTCGGGACTTTCTTGACTGTCGCTACGAATAAGTATCTCAAATATAGCTGTTGTTCATCGATTTCAGTATTCAACAATGTCCCCGCCCTAATTGCGTAGTGCTACATCAGATATCAAGGGAGCAAGACTTCGGCGTGAGCTGTTGTCGAACGCTGCTCCCACTACTTAATATTTTGTAAAAATTGGGATACTCCCGAAACAAAGTGAAACCCAACAATCATATTGATAATGTTGGGTTATTTTACAAGTATTTGTGTTAGCTTATTGATTTACCCTACCCTGCCCAAATTTTCGATAAATAGATCAGGTTTACTTACTAATAACTACCTCTTTGGCTACAGGAGGAAGCGGACTATTGTGAAAATCAGAGTACCTAGAATCAATCTGATGAGCCTTTTTCACAATCCGATTAAAGAAGAAATTAACTAACTTTAATTCCCTAAAAATCTTTTGCGGATCTTGAAGATGGGTTGTTGGTAATTGCTCTCCCATTTCCTTGAAAACTAAACCCATCGGAATCTTAATTTCATCCTGGAGTTTGAGAAAACGGGTAAACATTGGCGCAGAAGCAGAAAGCAGGGAACCCACGCCACCCCTAGCCTGTGTCCAACCAACATAATAAATTCCCTTATAATCTTCCAGAAATGAGCCTCCGTAGCACTGCACCGTTGCTCCTTCTACCCTCTGGAGTTCTGGCGCTAAGAATGGATAAGCCAAATGGAAGCCAGTCGCACAAACAATTAAATCAAAGGATTCTCGACTACCATCCACAAATTCGACTTCCTCACCATGCAAACTACGTACCTCTGGTTTACAGGTAATACGACCGTGTTTAATGTAGTAAGGAACTTCATTATTTAAGGTAGGATGCTTGTCAAAAATTCGATATTTGGGTTTGGGTAAACCATAATTCTCATAACTACCAAAGGTCAACAGAATAATTAAATAAGCCGTAAATCGCTGCAACCATTCTGGTACCCACCATTTAATTAAATCCGAAACAGGAACCCCTGCAAAGGTTTTGGGGATAAACCACACGGATTCACGCATACTCAACACAGATTTAGCTCCCACACGAGCCGCCTCTGCTGCCACATCACAAGCGGAATTCCCTGCACCAATTACCAGAACCTTTTTACCACGCAGTTGTTCGGAGTTTTTATAATCTTTGGAATGAATAATCTCTCCGTTAAATTCTCCGTGGAATTGGGGAAAACGTTTACACCAGTGATGGCCGTTACAAACGATTACCCCTTTATAAATTCGTTGTTCGTCGTTATCAAAGGTGACTTCCCAGAGATTGTCTTCAATAGGTCTAACATAGCTAACTTTACAATTCAGCTCAATGTTTTCACGTAAATTGAAATGATCGGCAAAGGAATTTAAATAATCCCGCATATCTTTGGCGCTGGGAAAGTCCGGATAATCATCCGGCATGGGAAAATGGGTAAACTGGGTAATCTTACGTGATGAAATAATATGTGCGCTTTCATACACCCCATGATACCAATTTCCACCAATATCATCGCTGGCATCAACTTGGTCATAGGGAATATCTGCGGTCTTCAAAGACTCAGCCATACCCAATCCCACAAAACCAGCTCCAATAATCAGATGCTTGTGAGTAGTGTCCATCATATTTTTAAAATTTTACTGGAGTTGACCCTTTTTTCGACAAAAATAGCCAGCAAAAGCTTACAAGATAAGAGTTGTAAACTTATTCAGCAAGCTCTATTTATATATGGGGCTTCTTCCCTGCTCCCCTGCCTCTTCGTGAGCATTCTGTAAGCTTTTGGCAAATAAGCCACTGATCCAACTAACTAAACCCGGGGATAAGCGTGTGAGGATATGAAAAGTTTGGGCTACGACATCGGGAAATACATGTAATTTATTAGCAACAATACCTCTAATTGCTGCCTGCATAATCTTTTCGGGTTCTGCAATCATATATTCGGGCACACCTTGGTTTCGCAAGGTTCCATACTGTTCCGCTTGAAGAATTGGGGTGCGGGTAAAGAAGGGATAAATAGCAGTAACCTTAATATTATGTTCTTTGAACTCATTAAACAGCCCTTCGCTGAACCCCCGCAAACCAAACTTACTGGTGGCATAATGGGCCATTCCCGGAAAAACTGACCAACCGGCGATGCCGGAGATATTGACAATATGACCTTTTTTACGGGCAATCATGTCAGAGACAAACAAAGCACTTAACCGCATTGGTGCTAACAAGTTGACTTGCATTACCAATTCCCATTTATAGCTGGGAACTTCATCCATCCGACCAAATAGTCCCACGCCAGCATTATTGATCAAAATATCAATGGGGATGTTGAGTGCCTTAACCTGATGATAAAGGTTTTCGCAACCTTCCCGGTTAGAAAGATCCCCAGGTAAAATTGCGATTACTTCACCAGTGGAAATTTGACCCTGAATTGCCTCAACTTGTTGACGTAAAACATTTTCATCCAAATCCGTTAGCACTAGTCGGCTACCAGCTTGTAACAACTGTCGGGTTAGTTCCTGTCCAAACCCACCAGCTGCGCCGGTAATCAAAACAACAGCCTTATATAACTGAGTCATAAAAAATCTCCTAGAGTCGGAGTTGAAAAACTCTGCCATGGGGTAATACCATTTTGGATTTTAGATTTTAGATTTTGGATTTTGAAAAAACTGTTACATAAACTTTTCAAATTTCCATCTGCCGCAACCATTTTTCCAATTGGTATCAAGTTCCCCGACTTTCTGTAGGGTAGAAGTCGGGGATATAAACACCCACAATTAATCAGAATTAATGGCTAGATTCAAATCTTAGATGAACTGAACATATCCGACTGTAGCCATAACCACGACATTTGCAGATGCATTATCAGCAATAGATATTTTCTTAGTCCCGGTAAATCATGGGATTAATGTCGAATAAATTATTAATTTTACTGGATTGACCATTTTGTAATTTTTTGTCAAATGCGTCGGTTATCCACCCAAGTAACCCAGGAAAATATCGTTTGAGAAGATGAATAGTTTGTGATGTACTGTCGGGGAATACATGCAATTTGTTGCGAACAATACCTCTAATGGCTGCCTGCATTACCTTAGCTGGATCCGTAGCCATATATTCTGGAATACCAGGGTTCATCTGCGCTAAAGTTCCATACCGTTCTGATTGGAGAATTGGGGTGCGGCTAAAGAAGGGGTAAACAGTTGTCACCTGGACATTGTGTTCCTTAACTTCATTAAACAACCCTTCGCTGAACCCCCGCAAACCAAACTTGCTGGTTGCATAATGGGCCATTCCCGCAGTTGCGGACCAACCCGCTAAGGAGGAAATATTGACAATATGACCTTTTTGACGTTCAATCATGTCAGCAACAAACAAAGCACTTAAACGCATTGGTGCTAGTAAGTTAACTTGCATTAAAAGTTCCCATTTTTCCTGGGGAACCTCGTCCATACGACCAAACATCCCAATACCTGCATTGTTAATTAAAATATCAATGGGG
>JASJCX010000313.1 GCA_030065255.1 Calothrix sp. MO_167.B42
TGTGGGGAGTAATAAGTAATAAGTAATAAGTAATAAGTAATAAGTAAGTTTCCCTAATACTGTCAACTGTCAACTGTCAACCATCAACTGTCAACCGTCAACCATCAACCATCAACTATCAACTCTTAACTCTTAACTCTTAACTCCTTCACCCTTAATCTGGGCAACGGCAAAGCGTTCAATTCCTGCTAAATCAGAATAGATTTGAATATTGTCATAACTACCTTGAGTTTCTAGTAATTTTTTTACCATATCAGCTTGCCCAGCCATCATTTCAATCAGCCACAGCCCACCCGGACGTAAATAAGTGGGAGAGACATTAATCAAATGGTGAATACAATTTAAACCAGATTCACCACCATCTAAAGCCATATGAGGTTCGTGTTGTATTACTTCCGCTTGCAGTGTCGGCAGAGTAGCACTAGGAATATAGGGTGGGTTAGACACCATACCGCTAAATTGTCCTTTGAGAAAATCTAAAGGCTGCCACCAAGAACCGTGGTAAAAATGAATTCGCTCTGCCAAACCATAATTGTCAGCATTTTTTTGGGCGATCGCTAAAGCATCTGTAGAGCGATCGACACCATGAATGGTAGCCTGGGGAAAGGCATCTGCCAATCCCAAGGCGATTGCACCACTACCTGTACCTAAATCAGCCCAATGTCCCCAATCTAGCTGTAGATATTCTCCAATTTCCTGGACAGTTTCCACCGCTAAATCAATTAAACACTCTGTTTCTGGTCTGGGGATTAATACCGCCGGAGAAACTACTATGTTGAATTTTCGCCAGGGAGCAATTCCAGTAATATACTGTACCGGCAAACGTTCATCCAATCTTCTTTGCCACAGTACCTTTAACTCTGCAAAAGGTAACTGCAACTGAATTTGTGACCAATCTTTAAAAGACTGTAAACGTATTGCTAAACGGTCTAAACCCGCGACTTCTTGTAGTAGCCAGTCAACTTCAGATGGCGACACACCAACGGCTACCGCTGCTTGCATAGCTGTGTTTCGCCACTGCCAAAGTTGTAAACCAGAAACAAACAGTTGTTTTCCTACCATTCCTTAACGCTTAGGCTTTGCAGGTTGAGCATTTGCATTTTTTTTCTGCAACTGGTTGATATATGTCAAGCTATAGGAAGGTGGTACTAAAACGACGTTCACATCCTTATTTTTGCGTAATACGGTGATAACGCGATCGATATCCCCAACTTGTATTGTTGCTTTGGAGTACTTCGCTTTTACCTTGTTTAATAATGCTTCAGCATCTTTTTTACTAAAAAACATGGGGATAGCATCAACACCTTGTTTGCCTGCTCTTCCCTTTCCTTTGACTGATATATATCCTTTACCTTCTGCGCTAATGATAAACAGGGGAACACTTTGAAAGCTTTTAATATTTTTCCCCTGCTGTTTTAACAAAGCTATTGCCTCTTGAACCTCTTGTCGCCCTGGTTGAAAAGCAAATTGGAGTTTTTTGGTGGGTTCTTTGGCGTTTTCCCGTAATTTTTGGTAAATTTGCCCCATCCCTACCGGAGTTACTTGCAGTGTCTTGAATATTTCTGCTTTTTTGGGGTCTTGAACTTTCTGTTTTTGTAGTTTATCAATAAATGCCTGGGCTTCTTGCCCACTCATAAACACCTGGGTAAAAGGAATTTTTTTACCATTTTTATCAGTCTGCTGACTAGTTAGTGGTAAACCTTTATTATTGGTGATCAAAAAACATGGTGTGTCATTTAATTTTTTGACCAACTCTGCTTCTGTCAATGCTATCGCTGGAGCACTGGCAACTAATACTGGTGTTAGTAGAGTTATTCCCGTTAAGCCTAATGTTGTACCCCAGTGAACTAATGATTTCATGACTGCTCCTAGCACTAATACTTTTATCAAGTCAAACAAATGATTAAATTTGTATGTGTACGAAATTAACTAGTTTTTCAATGGAGACAATCCCAGGAACTAGAAAAACTGTAACAGTCTCCTGCCTCAACCAATCACTATATCTTTGCTCTCAAATGACAAAGCCTGGTAAATGTTGAGATTCTCAATCTATTTTATTGTGACTTCAGAGCTTATTCCTTTGTGGGCATTTTGCCTATAATTAACTTCGCCTAGACATAAGGGTTAGGGCATATTAAACCGCCCAAGTAAGGGAATACCGGGAATAAGCCTTCTGCCTTTTGCTATACCTTACAATTCAAAAGCGAATAATGCCATTTTATTCTCTGTCTCAATGATGAATGACTCCATCAATTAATCAACAGTTCCACCTGTGAACAAATCACTACAAGTATTTTTATATACATCTATTTTATCAATTAATTGAGTAATTCAAATTCTTATACAGGTGGAAGTATATTGTTGTATTCAAAAAAATAGTACTATTCATTTTGAAAAAATTAGTATTAAAAGTTACATAACCTTCATTTTTATTTACTCAGCTGCCATATTTGATATTTTTATCTTATGATTTACATAAAATATACCCTAGATATCTTTAACATACCTAGGGTTAAAAATGAAGATTATATCGGGATGACAGGATTCGAACCTGCGGCATCCTGCTCCCAAAGCAGGCGCGCTACCAAGCTGCGCTACATCCCGGAAGAATGTGTGTCAACTCGTCAACACATCCAATTTTGTCAAAATAGGCAGTTTGCTTTTGGCTAGGTAGTTGGAAATACTTTTGCCAACTTAGAAACTCTGGTCTAAGACCTGCCACATATTTGGACATTATATCATACTCTAGCAGTTCTTAGCGCGGATACCAAAACATTCCCTTAATTCCTTCAGGATCGGACATAAAACCCAAACCCTTATAGAATTCAACAACGTGAGGATCTGCAAACAAAGTAACGTTACTAATTTCTTCACTCCTGAGTTGCTTGAGAATATATTTCATCAATGCCTTACCTAATCCCTGATTTTGAAATTCTGGATGGACTACCACATCCCATATTGTGGCGTTGAAGGCATGATCTGAAGTAGCACGAGCAAAACCGATCAGTCGTTTTTTATTGCCTCGCACTTGCCACATGGAGGCGACTAAAAAACTATGTTCAATGGCTTTTTTTACTTTACGTAGAGGACGACGGGACCATCCAACGGCATCACATAGTTCTTCTAGTTCATATAGATCTATCTCGCGCTCCGTACTAAAGACGATACGAGCACTGCTAACTTTGCTATTGACTGTAGCATCCACTTTTTGTTCTTTAAAAGGTGTTTTTTGAGTGGTTGCTACGCCATCGGGGTTATTAAACCAAGTTTTCCAAAAACCCATGCCAACGTGGTTCGGGTAGTATAACTGAATTAGTTTTTGCTGAAAGAGTATGAGGCAACGTTTTACTAGGTTATTAATACTGTTAATTCTCGCACATGGCAATAGCTTGGTGTTGAGATTTCAGTGTTAATACTCAATTAGCGTTGATCTTACATCGATCATCTTCAACTTTAGCACTTTGTTGGAGAAACTAGGAGAAATTCAGCAAACATCTCACTATCTTGATGGTGAATTATGAATAGGGCTATCAATTACTGTGGTATTAGCAAAGCAAGGAATTAGAGTGTCAACGGGAATTATGGCAATGTATATCATTAATATTTGCTGATTTCCTTGACTTATTCTTACTTTTGTATTTTAACCATGGAAATCTGGTTTAATTTTTGCATAAGCCCTAGGTATTGTACGGTGTGTTAGAACGGAGTTCGTAAACCACCATTAAGGGTTTGGTGCCTTACCCTGTCCCCCATATACCCTAGGTATGTTTTGGCAGCAAATCAAACCGGATTCCTATAGTTAATTCTCATTTGATCGAGTGCTCACTAGTCTTACTTCCTTCCTAAACAATGGCTTCTGGTTTAAAATCTTCTACACTGGAACTTTTAAAGCGTTTTAACCGCTCGTTCCCTCAATTTTATGAGCAATTTGTCAGCAGTGAAACTCAACTGCAAAACTTACGTTTGGCTTACCGTCTTTACAAACTTCAACGGGCTGTAATTGAATTTAAACCGGAAGGTAATAAAAGTGCCTTACACTTTGCTTACCGCAATCAATCTTTCCTTTTGAGTGATGTTTTTGGTGTACTGGCTGCTTATGGGTTAACTATCCATAATCTCAGCTTATATGGTCAAATCCGCCCACCGATGTTAGTTTTTGTTAAATTGCTAGTGTCTCGTGGTGGTAAAGCTCTAACTGATAAAACCGCAGACAATGTTTGTCGTGCTATTCGTGAGGCTTTGGGAGGAAGGTTTGAAGTCGAAGAGATGCTGGCGGTAGAATTTAATCTGGATTTGGGCTTGGAGCAGGTACAAACGGAATTTTATGTAGATCCAGTTTTCCATCTACCAGCCTTAGTGATTGAGGCGGATAATCAGCCGGGATTATTCTACAAAGTTATGTACGCTATTTGGCAAGAAGACCTTTTGATTGTCAATGCTAATTTATTGGTTTGGCGAGGACGCACGCGCTTAATTTTATACTTATTGGGACCCAACGAAAATTTAATTCCTGAATATCTTGGTCATAAAATTGCTGAAGGTGTACGACAAAGGTTAAAAAGTTAGCAAACATAATTTTTAATTATGAGTCAACAATTGACAATTTTTCATGCTTATTCATCAATTTTGTATTCCTGTTTCTTCAGTGCCATAGCTGCTTCAGGGTAGGATAGAGGTATGGCAACCATAGAAATATTGGGCATTCCCCACGCATACGAACTTACACCTCCCACTTCTTGCGATCTGACTTTGGTGTTTATTCACGGTTGGCTCAATAGCCGTGGATATTGGCAACCTGTAATTTCTCGGTTATCAGATTATTTCCAGTGCTTATCCTATGATTTGCGGGGTTTTGGTGAGTCTCAATCCCAATTGAAAACTGAGTTTAGTAGAGAAATAACTGATTTCCCCAGAAATACTAGTTATAGTGGCATGGTTGCTAATCCTTTTAGTTCCCATTACACGCCAATAAACTATGCTCGTGATTTAAAAGCTTTGTTACAAAAATTGAATATTGATAGTGCTTGGTTGATTGGTCATTCTTTGGGGGGGACTATTGGCTTGTGGGCCGCCAATGAGGTTCCCGAGCTAGTCAGAGGTGTAATTTGTGTAAATGCAGGTGGTGGAATTTATCTCAAGGAAGCTTTTGAGCAGTTTCGCACTGCAGGGCAACGGTTTTTGCAAATCCGTCCTCGCTGGTTGTCTCAGATACCTTTAATTGATTTGTTGTTTGTCAGAAATAGCGTAGCTCGTCCTTTAGAACGCCATTGGGCACGTCAACGGGTGATTGATTTTGTTGTTGCAGATCCCGAAGCAGCTCTAAGAACTCTATTAGATTCAACTACGGAAGAAGAAATTAACCATTTACCCCAACTCGTTTCTCAATTAAAGCAGCCTGTATATTTCTTAGCAGGTGCCAATGATAAGGTGATGGAACCCAAGTATGTCCGTCATTTAGCTAGCTTTCATCCCCTATTTGATTACTGTGGTGATAATGTGATCGAAATTCCCGATTGTGGGCATTTGGCGATGTTAGAACAACCTGATGCTGTTGCTAATCATATTCGTTCTCTTGTTTGTCAGCATGAGTTGGAAGTGAAGGAGTGAAGGAGTTAAGAGTTGATAGTTGACAGTTGACAGTTGACAGGTAGGAGTTAAGAGTTGACAGGTAGGAGTTAAGAGTTGACAGTTGACAGTATTAGGGAAACTTACTTATTACTTATTACTTATTACTTATTACTTATTACTCCCCACACTTCCCTAATGTTGATAAAGTTCCATGACTCGATTCACGGTGAGGCGAGAATGTACCCCCAAGGTGAGGGGAGATGTATGTCCTTGGGAAAAATGTTCTGCTGCTGCACAACCAATCATGGCGGCGTTGTCTGTACAAAATTTGAGCGGGGGAAACAGAACCCGCAAATTATGAGCCGATGCTGTTGTTGTTAGATGTGCCCTTAAGGCGCTGTTAGCAGCTACCCCACCACCCACAGCTATGGTTTCTAATCCATAATCTAAAGCACAAGCGATCGCTCTTTTTGTCAGTGCTCTGGCAACGGTATCCTGAAAGCTGGCGGCAATATCCTCCACTGGCAAGGTATTACCTTTTTTTTCTAGTTGTTGTACTAGGCGCAATACTGCTGTCTTTAATCCGCTAAAACTAGCATCATAGGGATGAAATCCGCCCTCAGGTAGGGAAATTTTACCTTCAGGGAGAGAAAAGGCTTTGGTATTTCCCTGTTGTGCTAGTTTGTCAATGATTGGTCCCCCTGGATAGCCCAACTTTAACAGCCGTGCTACCTTGTCAAAGGCTTCTCCAGCAGCATCATCGCGGGTTTGCCCTAGGGTTTCATATTCACCACATTTTTTCACGTGAATTAAGCTTGTATGCCCCCCAGAAACCAATAAACTGAGAAAAGGTGGTTCTAAGGTTGGCTCGCTTAAGTAAGTAGCATAAATGTGACCTTCCAAGTGATGGACTCCCAAAAATGGCTTTTGATGTACCATGGCTAAGGTTTTTGCCGTAGTTGTTCCCACTAGCAGTGCCCCCACCAACCCAGGAGCACAAGTAGCAGCGATCGCATCTATTTCCCCCCAGCCCAATTTTGCCTCTGATAAGGCTTGAGCGATCGCTGGATTAATTGTTTCCAAATGTTGCCGGGATGCAACCTCTGGCACTACCCCTCCATAATGCTGATGAATTAAGATTTGTGAAGCTACTACATTGCTACAAACTTGACGATTCTTTACAACTGCTACAGCAGTTTCATCACAACTAGTTTCAATTGCTAATACGCTTGCCATGGCAAAATTAATGTCATATTTGAATGAGGAGTTGTTTGAGAAGCTTTAACTTTTATTTACTTAAACTTTACTGCTTTCCCAGGCAAGAGTATGATGGCTTGGAAGTTATATCAATAAAAAGCTGTACAAGCCGCTTCTTTCTTGTACAAAAAACTTTTTGTTTCGTAATACAAGGAAACAATTTCATGCGTCGATTGTTTGCTGTTATTTTAGCAA
>JASJCX010000314.1 GCA_030065255.1 Calothrix sp. MO_167.B42
AGGCTAATTTCTTCTGTTTCTCCATTCACCAAGAAAGTATAAGCTATTTGTTCTGGTTGGTGGAGTGCCCTACTCTTTAAAATATCAACTAAAGTCGTGTCTGGGGAAATCGTTTCTATTGTTGAGTTGTTATACATGGTTTTTATTTATGATTTATTATTGATTATTTTTATTTTTTATTAATTATTTTTTGCCGAATTAGCAATCCGTTCAATTGCTTGGGCACCCATGATTAAACCGGAATTTTCCTTAATTATCTGGGAAAATCCCATGACATTTTCCCTATAGAATTTGATATTATTTAATACCTCAATAACTGCCTGATAAAGTTCCTGGGTTTTCAATTTTTTTAATGTTACATACACCCCTAACTTATGGTAAGCAATACGTGCAGCTATGGTGGGATGATCGTTTCCTAAAGGTATTGCTACCATCGGTACACCTACTTGCAAGGCTTCTAAAACTGAATTTGCTCCTCCATGGGTAATAAATAATGTTGCCCGTTGCAATAACTCAACTTGCGGTGCTTTACGGACAAAAATAAACTGGGGATACTGGTTTTGAAAATCCTGCAAAACCTCCTCTGGAATCAAAGAACCAACTGAAAGAACTAGTTGGCAATCTATCATTGAACAAGCATTGACAATGGTGGTATAGACATCCACTCGGTTGTTCAACAATGTCCCCAAGGCTGAATATATCAGTGGTTTCCCATTGAGACACTCCCACGGAAAATCAATCTGAATTCGTCGGGAGGGATTTATCCACGGACCTGTATAAGTATACTTGTGTTTATCCCTACGGGGAAACTCAAAAGCTTCAGGCATTTGTGTTACCCATGCTAAGGCTTTTCTTGTGTCTCCCCATGCTTGGGAACGAGGTAAACCCCAAATATCGGCATATTTATTTTGGAGTTTTTGATCCCCGTGTAACATCCCAATCAAAAATTTATATAGACTGTTAATTCCGTGATTGCGTATTCTGGAAAACAGCGAATCAGAATATGGCCAGGTTTGACTCAGTGGTGGTAATTCAGAACTAAATAATCCTGGAATTGTCGTGTCAATTAACAAATATGGAACCTGATATTTTTCTCCCAACAAATATAGAAAATGGTGAAAAGAATCCACTATTAAGCAATCAAGGCTATGGGGATTATTTGCTAACCAAGAGTCAACAGCTAATAAATAGTTTTCGTATTTAATTTCCAATTTCTGCCCATCTGCTAATTTTTGAGATTGCTGTTCCTGACTATTTAAAGGTGCTGACTCAGTAGTACAACTAATAACATCTACCCCTGCGGCTTTACCTGCTGCTATAGTATCTTTGACAGCAAAAAATGAAACTTGATGGCCCCGTTGTTGTAACTCACCAGCCAGGGATAAAAAAGGAATCAGATGACTTTCAAATGCTAGTATTAACAGTCCAAAATGCATATTTACTTCCCTGATATCTAAAATTATTTTTCCTGGGAATCATTGCCTTTTCACTTCATCAACCTTATTTTAAAATCATCTCCTTTTGACCAAATAATCTTTCTGTTGGAATCCCATTCTGACTACATTCAGTCATTAATTTGTTAGACTCAACAATGGGACTGGATTGTTCATCATAATTAATAGATGTAATATAAGTCAGCCAAGGTTCTAGTCCCATGGCATAAACATAAACCTGCTTGGGAGTTAATTGCTCAATTATCCGCATGGCTTTTTCACAATTGGAACCATCAAACCTCCTTGACTGATCCATTTTTCTCGGTAATTGTTTGGTTAATAGTGAACCATATAACCAACTCAAAGGCGCTCCCTCACATTCCATCCCTAAGAATAAAAAGTCAATGCCGCCAAAATAATTATAAATATGTTGATAAATTTTATTCTCAATGTTATTAGAATCTGCTGCTATTACCATGGAATTACCCTTGATATTCAGCAAATAGGCAATTTTAGTTCTAATATTTAAATCCGCATGTTCTCCTAAAAAAGGTAATCCGGTAATAGTGCCATCGGGAATATCAATGTTTTCGATTTCATCCAGTTCAATAACTTTTTTAAACCCTAGTTGTTTTAACATTAATTTTAACGATGGATCTGCCAAACTTCCACCATTATTTTTCGGGATAACGATATTTTCAACTTTATGCCTTAATTGTAACAAAGTCTCAAATAAACAATGATCCTGATGATTGTGAGTAATTAACACATAATCAATTTTGTCTGGCAAATCAGAATAGGTATAACGAGAAACTTCGCTATCATACTTATAACTAATTATCGGATCACATAAAATACTAACGTCCTTTGATTCAATTAACAGACAAGCATGGCCAAAGTAACGAATTCTCAAATCATCACCGACATATCCTTGATAATCTTCCGGCTGCTCTTCGGTAAAAAATGAGGCGAAAAGTTGCTCATCTTCATGGCTGATACCGAGTTTTTCTGCAATATCACCTAAAGAATTTGCCTGCCTTTTCATTCTACATAAATCATCTATTACCCCAGACCGAAATGGCAGATTAATGTGCAATTTCCCATCGGATTTCAATCGGGGAGTACTAAAAGCAAAAGAACGCTTTTCCTCTTGATCTGTCAAAAACATTGCCAAGCTTTGCAATGATTCATCATAATAGGGACTTTTATACAATAAACCTTCAATTAACCGAAAGGAAGGGTGATTATTCAAGTCATAAACTAATTCTACATAACCTTTTAAAATTTCCGGCACATTTTCATAAAGAGCCTCGATGGAATAACCTGTTGCTTCGTCGAGTAACATCCCATTTAGAGATTTTATCGCTGCTGCAAGTTCCAACATATGAGCTTGCTCTTTTTTAGTTTTTTCCATCAATGCTTTAATTTCTTCAACCTTATCAGCACCATAATTAATAAATGGACCCCCCAACATTTTGGGATTTTTGAGGGTAGTAATATGTACCTGGGGTGCTGACACAAATGATTGCATTATCTTTAAATGGGAACTAGCTATATACATAGCAGCCGTCACCGGAGAAATCAGATATGACCACGCATACCACTGATTAAATAATGGTTCTAAAACAACATTTTGCTTGAGATATACTTGTTTGTTAGTCATCTGTTTGTCGAATATTTTAAATTTATGTTTTTTTATATTTAGATTTAAAATGTAAATCAGCTGAAGAAAATCAGCTCAAATTTCGCCGACCTTTTATCACTACATGGATACCATTTATAGGAGGTGGGGCAAAAGAATTTTTCGATGGTGCTTTAACAGATTTACTATCATCTAATACTAAATCCCAACCAGATAGCACCGTTGCTAAAACCATTTTTATCTCAAGTTGAGCAAATGCTACACCAATACAGCGACGATTCCCTCCACCAAAAGGTAAATATTCATAGGGAGCAAATTCCCGCTCTAGAAATCGCTCTGGCTTGAATTGTTCTGGCTGGGGATATAAATCTTCTCGATGGTGAGTTAAATGAATACATGGAGATAAAATCGTACCAGGCTCAAACTGGTAATCCTGGATTTGCAATGTTGATTTAACTTGTCGGGGAAAAGCAAACTGTGGCGGGGGATAAATTCTTAATGTTTCTTTATAAATAGCGTCTAAATATGGGAGTTGACTTACGGTTTTCACATCCAAATTTTCACCAACACTATCCAACTCTTGCAATAGTTTTTCAAGCACTGGCGGGTGACGCAAAATCCAATAAAATGCCCTGGCTAAGGTCGTTACAGTAATTTCTGGACCCTGTGTCATCAGTGTCAATAACTCGTCGTGCAACTCCACATCTGTCATTGACTCACCATTATCGTAGCGACTTGCCATGATTAATGAGAGAACATCAGTGCGGGATGGATCTGGTTGTTGACGACGTTGAGCAATCTGAGCATAAATAATCTCGTCAATTTGTTGTTTGCGGCGCAATATTTTCCCCCAGGTACTCCACGGGCCTAGATCCCACCGCAAAAACAAAAAATGCAAAAAGATAATTTGTAATATCGATATATTCGGATTTAAGAATGTAGTCAGAAGTTCCTTGAGTTTTTGATTCTGTTCACTTGCCAACTTTCCCAATAAAACCCTGAGGCTTACTTCCAAAGACATCATTTCCAGGGATTGATGAAGTGATAAGGATTTACCAATAGGCCAAGTGTTAGCCTCTTGCACTGTAATTTGGCGGATGATCTCACCCCAACTTTGTATGCGTTCCCCATGAAATGGGGGCGCTAAAAGTTTCCTGTGTTCTATATGACGTTCTCCCGATTGCACCACTAGGGAGTGTTCTCCCAGCAAAAATGGATGATTACCAGCTTCCTTCCCAGAATCCAATTGTTTTGTATTCGCTGCAAATACCTCGCGAATAATCTGAGGATTGCTAATGAATACATGGGGGGTAGAATCTGAAGAAACCCGCAAGGTAAAAATGTCCCCATAAAGTTGATGGCACTCTTTTAGGTATTCTTCACCCCTAGTCAGCCATTGGAATTGTTGCAACCAAGGATGAGCTTGGGGTCCTTTAGGTAGATTGTGGGTAGACATTTTAACTAATCCTCTGACGTTGAAATTTAAGATCAGCACACTAATTGTTTGTTACTGGGTAACGTTCATTGGATTTTTGCACATGGGTAAAAAGTTTCTCACAAATTACCTTCACAGTAAAATATATAACTTTATCGAAAAAAGTAAAAGTGAGATGGCGGAATATCATCCCATGGGAAGATTTACAAATCAAAAAATATCCAATTTCATTTGCTTCTATTCATATGAAACCGTTTATAAATATCTAGACAAAACTACCCAAGGGTCAACAAATCTAGACAACTACGTTTATAGTCTCAGTCCAAAGTTCTAAAACTACAGGCATAAACGGCAATGTATGCCAGTCGCCCCAACGGAGGGAATCCCCGCACGGCGCTGGCTCCTCATCCCATTCATAAGATTTGGGATTACTTTAATATCAGCGCCTTAATTAACCTATCTGCACCCCTGTCATCCTGGATAATTGACTTGCCACAGTTCCCCTAATTAACCCCAGAGAAACTCCTATCTGGGGTTTTAGATGAAACCTGGCTTGGAGTCCGTTTCCCCTTCATAACTATGCGAATCTTATTTGCTGATGGTAATAAAGCGCCCTTATATGAGGGCTTGGGCATACTACTATCTAGTGCTAGATGCCAACGAGATAAGATAGTTGCCAACACCAGTTTCATCTCCAGTTGTGCTAACATAGTGCCAATACAACGACGATGACCACCACCAAAGGGGAAATATTCATAGGGAGCAAAATCCCGCCCCAGAAAACGCTCTGGTTTAAACTCCTTCGCCTGGGGATATATGTCTTCCCGATGGTGGATCGCATGAATGGAAGGAAGTATTATCGTACCAGGCTCAAACTGATAATCCCCAAGTTGCAAAGTTTTCTTCACTAGTCTGGGGAAAGTCAGCACCGCTGTCGGGTAAATTCGCATGAACTCTTTATAGACAGCATCTAGGTAAGGTAACTTCATAATCTCCTGGGGATCTGGATTGTCTCCCAAGGAGTCCAGCTCCTGCAATAGCTTTTCATACACTTGGGGGTAATAAAGAATCCAATAAAATGCCCTGGCTAAACTAGTCCCAGCAACTTCAGGACTTTGGGCCATTAAAGTGATCACCTCATCCCGCAGTTCTAAATCCGTCATTGGTTCACCAGTATCATAGCGACTGGCTATCATCACAGAAAGGATATCAATTTGGGACGGATCGGGGTTTTCCCGGTGTTCGCGGATCTCAGCGTAGAGAATATCGTCAATCTGCTGTTTTTCCCGTAACAAATTTGCCCAAATATTTACAGGGCCCCATTGTAAAAACGGCAAATAAAATGACATCGCTCGCAATACCGGCCTTTTGGGATTCATGATTTCCAGCAACAGATCCCTTAACTTCTGGGAACGCTGACTATCCTTTGAACCCAACAAAATCTCGTTTCCTAAGTCTAAAAATATTGCTTGCAGCGATTGATAAATGGGAATTGGTTGATCAATAGTCCACCCCCTAGCCATTGACTCAGCCAGTTCCCGGATTGTCTGACTGTAGACCTTTACATTCTTTTCATGCAAACATGGTGTTAATAATTTCCGTTGTTGTCTGTGGCGTTTTCCAGACAATGAAACTAGGGATTTCTCCCCTAATAAAAATGGATTATTAGTTGCTTCCACACCAGAGTCCACCTGTTGTGGCCCTGCTGCAAACAACTCCTGAACCATTTGGGGACTACCAATAAACACGTAAGAAGCAAAATCTGGACCTACTTTGAGGGTAAAAACATCCCCATATTTGTGGAAGCAGTCTTGTAAATATCCATCTTGTCTGGTTAACCATTGTAGTTTTTGCCAGCAAGGATAATCTTTGGGACCATTGGGAACTTTATATGTAGCCATTTGGATAATTTTCTCTGGTCAATCAATTTTGGATTTTGGATTTTGGATTTTGGTCACTATTTCCCTGTCCTAGTTGTTTACTTGAGGATTCGTAAGGAACGCAAACTCCAGTAGGGTTTGGCAAGAAAATCGAAAATAATAGTCAATATTTTTTCATGCCAGGGAACCCAATGGGAGGACATGTGGTGTATTGTATAAGACTCTTGTTTGTCTAGTAATTTATAGAATTTCCCATCGACTTCTATTGGGGCACCCGGTTCAAAAATGTAACTCGGACAACTGCGAACCTTGGAACTTTTATGGAATTTCCCTGCTAGTACACAATCACTGAGTAAAACTGGTCCGGTGCTGTAACAGACATAATATGCCATGGAGTCACCAAACAAGCGATTACCCTTCAATAGGGATCGATGTTGGCGTTTTTCTAGTGCTGCAAAAATCTCTAACCAAAGTGGATGTCCAGGTACACTACCGATGATGGCATTACTATAGCCATCATAGGCCTGTGAAAGCACTAATTCAAAATCTCCTAGTAAATCATCAATTGGTTTGAGACATTCAATATCCATATCCACATAGAATCCACCATAGTAGTG
>JASJCX010000315.1 GCA_030065255.1 Calothrix sp. MO_167.B42
AACTCTTAACTCTTAACTCTTAACTCTTAACTCTTAACTCTTAACTCTTAACTCTTAACTCTTAACTCTTAACTCTTAACTCTTAACTCTTAACTCTTAACTCTTAACTCTTAACTCTTAACTCCTCCATCAAAACCTTCTCTGGTACTCGAATACAGCACGACTATCATCCAAAAAGTTAGTAGAACCACGTAAGCGGAATATATTATTGATGCGGTAATTTACACCCCACTGGATGGGATCGTCAGTGGTTAAAATTTTAATGGTAGAAGCGGAAATTTCGTCCGTAATATCAACCCCAGCTTCTGCTGCTAATTCCAAACTGGAATTACTCCTTCTACCGGCCCGAGGATTTTCAGTAATTACCGTGGGGAATATGCGGAATTCACTTAAACCAAAGGCAGTACCAATTTGATTAAAAGAACGCTGGAAATTATTAAATACCGCCGACCCAGCAATATTAATCAATGCTAAAGTACTGTCATTGGCCTGTTGATTTTGACCGATTCCACTGCCCAATAAAGCCACAATTTCCGTTTCCGTGCGGGCTGGAGTGCTAGTTAGGGTTAAATTCTCATTGAGGGTGTCAGAAGGTCCTTGGACGCTAGCTTCTACGCGTACTGTTTCTAAGGCTGCTAAACCACTGGTATCAGCCTTATTAAAGTCTGTACTTTGAATCACATCTAAAACTTTGGCAAATAGGCGAATATCTAGGTATGGATTTAGGCCTTCATCCTTAGTAAAGATTGCCTGATGTTTATAGCCGTTAGTTAATTTTAATTGAGTTGTAAATAAGTTAACACTACCTTTGGTTAATTGAATAGTTCCATCGGCTAGGGGATTACCCAGGGAGCCATTCAGGTTCAGGCTACCGGTAGCTAGGAAGTTGAAACTTGCTGGACGGTTAATTTCGATGTTCTTGCCTAAATCTAAATTTAAATCCTCAAACCTGACAATTGCGTTATCTACTTCTGGATTATTTTGCTTGGATACTTTAATTCGTTCTATATTCTGTTCTATTTGCTTTACTTGTTGGACATTTGCCTGTGTCTGACTACCATCGGTGGTTTCTGATAGCACCACCCGACCATTAGTTAAATTGATATTACCACTGAGGGTCGGCTTGAGGACAGCTCCAGTGATTTGTAATTTACCACTAGCATTTCCTTGGTATAATCCTTTGAGGTTCAATAATAATTGCTCTAAACTGACCGTTAGAGGATTATCTATTTGTGTGGGTAAGTTCCTGGTGATGGGAATTTGTCCTTGAGCTGTTACTTGACCTTGGCTATAGTTACTTTGAAAATTTTTGACGATAATTCGGTCAAAATCAAAATTTATTTTCCCTGCAACTTGTGTCAAATTTCCTGGTAAAGTCCGGGCTGAAAATGTGGCATCATTGAGGGTGGCAATACCATTTAATTGGGGAGCGTCCAAAGTTCCACCAACTTGAATGTCTACTTCCCCTTGGCCATTTTCAAAGGCTATTTGGTCTGTAAACAGGTTGAGTAAAGCCAATCCCTCATTTTTGACTTTTATCTTTAAATCTATTTCATTACTATCTGGAACGGTAGCAGCAAAGGGCAAGGCATAGGGAATACCACCAACAATACTTAATGGTTCTGTTTCCCGCACTTTTACTGTACTACTAAGACTCAAACGCCCATCTGTATAATTAAAGCTGGCATTTGCTGATTGAACCGGCTTTTGATTAATCGCTCCATCGGTGATGGAAATTGTGCCTATGGCTTGGGGGTTAGCAATACTACCTGATAAAGCTGCTCTGGTAGTTAAGTCGCCAGCTATACTTATTGGTAAGTTGATATATTTACTTAATACTTGTAGGGGAAAGTGATCTACTTCTAATGTACCGTTTTGTTGCTCACCACCAACGTTTCCAGAAAATTTAATCTGACTTTTTTCTGACTTTATGAGTAATGGTAATAACCTCAAATCTCCATTTTTAAAACTACCTGCGGCAACTACTGTGTCAGCATTATAAGTAGGGCCAAAGTTTTTGTCACCCCAGGCGAATTTTTCACCATTCAAGTTAAAATCAACTGCTATATCTTTTGTGGTATCAACTGCAACTTCACCGTTGAATGTACCTGTTAAATCAGCTAGTAGAGGTATTAACTGGGATTCTTGACGCTTTGATTGCTGTTTTTCTAGGAGTGCCAAAATCTCATAAAAGCGTTGAATTTGAGTCAGTACAGGTAGTTCGGGCATGCCCACGGCTTGGGTTTTTAGGTCCTCGGCTGTGCCATAATTTGGTTGGGCCATTCCCCTTTGTAAGTCTTGGATTTCAAATAATTGCAGGGCGGTGAGGATATCTTCAATTTTCCCTTTTTCGA
Source organism: Calothrix sp. MO_167.B42 (assembly GCA_030065255.1). Lineage (GTDB taxonomy): Bacteria > Cyanobacteriota > Cyanobacteriia > Cyanobacteriales > Nostocaceae > Calothrix_A. The sequence continues at coordinate 2,355 of JASJCX010000315.1, forward strand.
CGGTTGCTTTTCCTTTAATTTTGGGGATGGGGGATGCTTGGGTAATATTACCGGCAAATGCGTATTTACTATTACCTTTTATTAATTCACTGTTGCTAAGTATGGTGGTACCATTGGCATAATTAAACTTAGCTGATAACAGATCGCCTTTGATTGTACCAATTTCTGGGTTAGCGATCGCTAATTCCCCGGAAGTTGCCCATGTTTGCTGGTTGATGAGCAAGTCTCCGGTGAGTTTTCCCATTAATACCCCTGTAACTAGTGGATTTTCTGGTAATTTTATGCCAATTTCTTCTAGGGGGATATCTTTGAGTTTGACGGCTAATTTATCCCCTTGGGTTTTTCCAGTAGCTACGGTATCTTTCCATGTAATGCCAAAGTCTCGGGCATTGCCATTGGGGTCCAGATTCAGGGCAATTTTATCGCGGGAGCCGGTAACATCTAAATTTAAACCACCGGGATTGGATTCCATCTTCCCGGCTAATTTTGACTCAAATTCCCACTCATTTACTTTTAAATTCTCCAGTGCCAGTTGCCCTTGAACATTGGGTGTGGCCGGTTGACCAGTGATTTTACCACTAAAGTCCGTCTTCCCGGTTAAAGTCATGCCCTGGGGAAGATTTAATAGCAGTTGTTGTAGGTTGTAATTTTTCAGAGCGACATTCAGATTTAAATCCGTAATTTCCGGTACGTCCACATCTTGGACTTTAGCCAGCAAATAACCACTCGCCTGCAAACCAGGGGATGTTGTTCGTTCTATAATCAATTTCTCCCCCGTCCAACCAAGCACGGCAGATAATGGTTGTTTAATTACAGTAATACCTTGGGATAGACTAGCTTCACCCACAGCCCGCATATTGGCTAAATTAAAATTATCCACCGTGCCAGTGGCTTGGAATTTACTGTCTAACTTACCCCGCAACTGTTGGTTGAATTTTTCAGCCGTCAAGCCCTTGGCTGTAACTGCGGCTTGGTAGCGGCCGTTATTTAATTGAATATTATTAGCAATAGCTGTGCCCCCAGCAACATTCAATTTTGCCTCCCCAGTGGCTTGAATATCTGCCAGTTGGAAGGAGTCCACGGAGCCAGCTACATTAAACTTACCCACAACCTTGCCCCAGAACAATTCTGGAACTGGTGACAATTGTTGTAAGGGGACTTGATTGACGTTGAGTTGTGCTTTGTATAAACCTGATGCCAGTTGGATATTGTTAACTGCAACCGTACCACCACCAATATCTAATATTGCATTACCTTTCCCTTGCAAAGTCTTGGGGCTAAAATTATCCTGACTACCAACAATTTGAAATTTACCTGTTAGGGGATTTGCTAAAGCTGGGTGGGAATCCTGCAATATTTGCCCCAGCCTTACCCCATTAGCCACCAATTGAGCCGCAAAATTTTTATCTCCCCAGCGAATCTCAGATATAGCTACCTTACCACCAGCGATTTTTACCTCACCTTGTTGAGTATCTATTTTATTAATTTTGAACGGTGCGGAACTGCCCGAAGCAATTACCCGGCCGTTAAAATTGGCTCCATTTAAGGAGATATTTTGTAATTGTTCGGGGGCGACAAAAGGCTCTAACTCAACTCCAGCAGCCTGTGCCACTGTATACCAATTCTGATTATCCCAAGTACCAGCGGCCACCACTTTACCACCAGCCATTGCCAATTCTACATTGCGGAAAGCAACTGTTTTATCTGGGTAAATAATGGTTTCTCCCTGCCCAGGATAGGTAGCTTGGGGAGCTTGCCATTTGACAAAGGTTTGGAAGTTGGTGGGAGTGCCTGTTAATACTGCGGTTGCGGCAAGGTTACCAATTTGCAGTGGTGGTTGAGTATTATAAGTCTGGGCTAAACTATCCCCTGGAAGATTCTTGCCTAATAACCGAAAATTCAGGTTGGGGTTTTGTCCTAATTGTAGGATACCGCCACCAGTTACTTCACCCCCTAACTTTGCTTTACCTTGAATATCTCGAATAGAAATCAAACCAGTGCTGGTAAAATAATCAAACTTACCGCCTATGTTGTGAAAATCCACTTTATCGATACGGGCTGGCTTAATAGTGGTGACTTTACCAGAAATAATTGGCTTGTCCATGGCACCCCCAACCCGCACATCCCCTTTCACTTTCCCAGTTACGGGTATGGGGGATTTGACTTGCAGGGTATTTAAAGCTTGGGGTAAATTAACGGCCTTTACCTTCCCAACCAGCTGATAACCAGTTCGTCGATCTATAATGCCATTGGCAACCAAGGGGATTTTACCGTAATTAGCGGTGACATTTTCTAGTTTCATCTCCATCCCCTTGAAGCTGACATTTCCTTTGGCTTGATTAAATGTCTGGGGTGCTTGGGGTATTGCCATGGTTACCCCTTGTATGGCCAGTTTGCCAAATAATAAGATTGGTTGCTGGGGTATGGACTGAATTTTTAAATTACCTGTAGCCCTACCAGCCTGGAGGTTGATGGGTAATGGCACCAGTTGGGAGACTTGTGGAGCGAACAAATCCTCCGTCTGCACCTGTACACTAGCGGCTAAGTTTTTGGGACGTACTTCCCCCCACAGGTTAATATTTCCTCCCTTCCCAGACTTTCCCCCTACTTGAAACATAATTAGTTGATTATTCTGCCGCAGTTGAGCAGAACCATTGAGTTGGGAAAATTCGATGGGGGCAGCGGATGTGGCAGCGGATGTGGCAACGGATTTGGTAGCGGATGGGGTAACAGATGTAGATGCGGATGGGGGAGTGATTTTTTGCGGTTTACTAACCTGATGGGGGACTAAAACTAGTTTGCCATTGCGAATGCGTAAATTATCCAAATCGGTTTTAATAGCTCCACCTCCACCAGGGGGAGCTAAAGTCGTGCTCACCCAACTTCCTTGGGCATCTTGCTGAATATAAACATCAGGATTTACCAAAGTTACATCCAGCTTTAATCGACTTTGAAATAGTAATTGCCAGAAATCGAAACCCACCTCCACTGCATCCATTGTTACCTTATCAGCATCTGTGGAGGTGGCAGGAATCGCTGATGCTGCAAATCTCACCCCTAACAGGGAAAAATCTGTAACTTTCCCAATTTTCACAGGACGATTCAATGTCGTGGTAAGACTTTTCTGAGCCAAGGGGGCTAAATCTTCTTGAATAAATGTCCGTAACCGCCAAGTACCAACCCCTAGTCCCACAGAAAGCATCACTCCCAAACCAATACCACCGCGTCTAAGAACCTTTAACCACAATGGTTTGCGCTGATTGTTGGGAGGCTGAGTATCTTGAAGGGAAGATTTATTCATCGAGTTTTATATAGTTGATTGTTAAATCTGTTTCCGGTGGGCAAACTTTTTTTGCATTGGGCTCAAACCAAGTACACAGGAGATTGGAGTATGCTTACCAAATTAATCAACACCATATTAATGATCCAAACATCCTAGAATATACAAACCAATTTATAATTTTAAGATTTGTGATTT
>JASJCX010000022.1 GCA_030065255.1 Calothrix sp. MO_167.B42
TATTTGATTTTTGAACAACACGTAGGGTGTGTTATCGCGTAGCGTAACGCACCATGATGTGAGGGTTTCGGTGCGTATAGCCCTTCGGGCATGGCTTCGCTAAAGACTGAAGTCATAACGCACCCTACAAATACCTAATTTTATTCAAAAATCAAACCGGATTCCTATATAAAATCAGAGTAGTACTGTGTAATAAAAAATGTGTATGTCGGTTTCTAGAGAAGATTTTGAAGTCAAGATAAATGAAGTTGGAGAAAATTTGTATTTGTCACATTTTCATTTAAAAATTCATGAAAAGATGACAGAAGAACTAAATGCTCGTTTAGAGGAATACCCACCCTTTTTTGATTGGTCACGTATGGCTCACTATGAAGTCGGAATTCTACGGCTAACACGAGCATACGACAAAAACAGTTTAGGTCTTTTAAAGATAATTAATATACTCCAATCTGAATATAGATTTTGGGGCTTACCCGATATTCTTGATGCTGAACAGCTAGAACAAGATAAAAATTTTGTAACATCTGAAAATAATAAACTTGTTGATAGTTTAATTCAATTAAGAGATAAAGTTATTAGCCATACAGATAATAAATTGCATCCTAGAAAGCTTAGTTTTGATATCAAAGAGATATATGGAGGAGAGTTAATATATCGAAGCAATAGGATTACTACAGAAGAAATTGAAAATCTACCCAGAGAAGAAAAAGAAAAACGTTTAAATCAAGCAAGTAATAATCTATTTCTAGCTATAGAGAAGGATAAAACTGAAATTTTAGGTAAACCGGTTCCTTCTTTCTATCAGCTTTATGAATTAACCAATAAAGGCATTGAAATCTGTAATAGATATATGCAAAAGATAGGAATACTTCCAATAGAATTAAAATTAGAAGGAATCAATTAAAGTATTGTACGTTAATGGTTAGGCGAGCTTAAAAACACAAAGAGGCAATGGCAGAACTAAAATGCGATCGCTAGCTTTCCACATATTCCCACATTGCACCCATACATCCGTCCACTTGGGTAAGTATTAAGCAGTTTGGGAATTTACAACCAATATACCTGACATATCTAATACTCGTGCTGACCAAATAGGGGCAATTGAAGCGATATTTTCTACTTCGTTTGATTTATTAACTTGATTTATCCACCCTTGTAATAATTCTTGCAGTTGGGCTAACTCGACACAATGGGGATGATTGTGTTTTTGTAATAAATTGACGTATAGCAAGCTTTCTTTTAATAACACCGGAACTATTTCACGGCTAGCATTCTTTTGGCTCCAAGACACCAGACGTGCCAAACTCCCAGCCAATTCTCCCAACTGTTGTGGGTAAGGTCGATTTAAAAAACTTGCTTCAATCGCTTTCCAGTTGGGCATTAAAATTCTCCTAGCATTTGCTCGGTAATCGCGGTAATTTTTTCTCTAATGATGAGGGATTCAACTATCATTGTACGATTATTTTGACTGGGACGAATATTAATAATTGATTCAAAAACTATTTCCTGTGTGTAAGGACACCAATCAGCACCCCACAGGTATTTTTGTTGGCTACCATCTTTTAACAATTCTTGTTCGCATTCATAGTGAAGTTCAGCACCACCGGCTAAAATTTTACGTTCGATATCAACTACAATTTTGATAAACACTCCCCACGCTTGCAACATTTCCTCTAATTGCTCTTTTGTCGCACGTTCCCGAATGATTAAAATCAATTGATTATGCCCCAATCCAATTTTTATCTGTAGCAAGATTATATGGAAAATAATTGAAATTGAAGAAAAAATCAATTTACAATTCAAGAGTAATTTTTTGATCAAATTACATACTCGTTTATTTATCTTCATTCTTCCACTTCATTGCCAGTTCTTGAAGATTCATCAGTTCATAGGGTTCAAATGGCTGACGAATCCAGGGATTATCAACTAAATAATCAACATAGTAATCAGGAGTAACAACCGAGCAAGCTTTATACCAAATCACAGCAGTACGAATTTCTTGAATGGGAGTATTACTATATTCATATAGCCAAGGAATCGTTTCCTTGAGAGTTATCCCAGAATCTACCAAATCATCCACAAGCAGAATCTGCGAGCCTAGATTCTCCGTCGTCATAGTTAAGTGACGGGCAAATATCAACTTACCCCTTTCTTGCTTGCCCGCACCACTGTAAGATGATGTTGCCAAAATTGCTAACGGTTGGTTAAATATACGGGAAAGAATGTCTCCCACTCTTAGTCCACCCCTAGCAAGGCAAACAATTTGATTGAATTCCCAGCCAGATTGGTAAATTTGAACTGCCAGTTGTTCAATTTTTTGATGGTAATCTGACCAAGAAATGTCAAGATCTAGCATAAGGGACATAATCTATAGCTAAGAGGGCATGGCAAGCTTTTTATTTTAATATGATGGGCGCAAAAAATTATGAGTGGTGCAGCCTCTGATGGCGATTCTCAAGACTTGGGTACAACGAAAAAACTCAACCTCAACACCAAATTAGCTTATGGTGCAGGGGATTTAGGTCCGGCAATTACTGCTAATATATCTATATTTTTTACCCTGGTGTTCCTTACCAATGTGGCTGGGATTTCGGCAGGTTTAGCGGGTAGTATATTGCTAATTGGCAAAATTTGGGACGCGGTGAATGACCCTTTTGTGGGGGTGCTAACTGATAAAACTAAATCCCGTTGGGGCCGCCGTCTCCCTTGGATATTTTATGGTGCAGTCCCTTTTGGTATTTTCTTCTTTTTACTATGGCTAGTACCACCAGGTTTAAATACTGGGGGTTTATTTTGGTATTACGTAGCTATTGGCACAATTTCCCAGGTATTTTACACTGTTGTCAATTTGCCATATACGGCAATGACTCCAGAATTGACTCAAGATTATGACGAACGGACTCAACTCAATAGTTTTCGCTTTGCTTTTTCCATTGGTGGGAGTATCCTATCCCTGATTTTGGCGAAAGTTGTGTTTGAGAATATTGCTAACCGCCAACAACAATATGTAGTTTTAGCAGCCATTTGTGGAGTCATAGCAGTACTATCCCTATATTGGTGTGTTTGGGGAGTGCGCGATCGCATTTTAGCTTTTGAGGCCAAACGTTCCCAAGTTGAAGAGTCAGAATCTATACCCATCCCACAACAACTAAAAATTGCCTTTTCTAATCAACCATTTTTATTTGTTATTGGTGTTTATCTTTTTTCCTGGTTAGCGGTACAAATCACAGCCAGTATTATTCCTTACTACGTTGTTAACTGTATGCAAATGCAGGAATCAGATGTGCCCACGGTGTTAATTTGCGTCCAAGGAACGGCCTTATTAATGCTATTTGTCTGGAGTAATTTGAGTCAAAGGGTGGGAAAAAAAGCCGTATATTTTATGGGCATGAGTTTATGGATTATTGCCCAGGTAGGGTTATTTTTCCTACAACCTAATCAAATAACTTTGATGTATATCATGACAGTCATGGCCGGTTGTGGAGTTTCCGTGGCTTACCTAGTTCCGTGGTCAATGATACCGGATGTAATTGAATTAGACGAGTTGCAAACCGGACAACGCCGGGAAGGAATTTTTTATGGTTTTATGGTGTTGCTACAAAAATTTGGCCTAGCCTTGGGGTTATTTTTAGTGGGGATGGCATTAGAGGCTTCTGGTTTCCGTGAAGCAATCCAAGGACAAACTGCACTACCAGTACAGCCAGAATCAGCAATTTTGGCCATTCGACTAGCGATCGCACCTTTACCGACAATTTGCTTAATTATTGGTTTATTTTTAACCTATTTTTACCCCATTACTAGGGAAATGCACGCAGAAATTTTGCTCAAATTGAAGGAAAGGGAAGAGGGAGTGAAAGAGTAGGGGCGGGGTTTCCCCGCCCAGAGGGGAAGAGTGAAGCGGCACGGCATCCGCAATCTTTCGACATATAGAGTCAAATTAACCGCGCCGTGCCCAGGGGGGCGGAAATAATTCAAAATTATCCTTAATATAAGAATATGGCTTTAGCTAGAAAGATTGGGACATATTAAGCAACTTAAATAACGGAATATGAATCCTAAGCCCTGTGTCCTTTACCTTCTACCTTCTGTCATAAGTCATTACAACCCTGGTAACTAGATGTCATCTGTGAGCTTAAAGGAAATTTCCGCCCAATTAGAAAGTCCAAAATTGGGCGATCGTATGGTAGCCTTAGCAAATCTTCGTGATGTACCCCCAGAGGATGCTTTACCTCTGATAAAGAAGGTGTTGGATGACGAATCGCTACAAGTCCGAGCCATGGCAGCATTTGCCCTGGGGTTAAAGCCAACTCCAGAATCCTACGATTTGCTCATTCAAATTCTGGAGTCGGAACCAGATTATAATGTCCGTGCAGATGCTGTGGGAGCATTAGGATATTTAGGGGATATTCGCGCCTTTGAACCCCTATCCCGGCTCTTCTATGAAGATACCAACTGGTTAATTCGCTTTAGTGCTGCGGTATCTCTGGGTAATTTACAAGATATCCGTGCCCATGATTTACTGATTGAGGCATTAGATAGTCAAGAAGTGGTAATTCAGCAAGCAGCAATCGCAGCTTTAGGGGAAATTAAAGATATTAATTCAGTAGATCATATCCTCCGGTTTGTCCAATCCGATGATTGGTTGGTACGTCAGCGTTTGGCTGAAGCACTAGGTAATCTTCCCAGTCCTAAAACCATCCCTGCATTAAAATATCTGGAGAAAGATAGCAATCACAATGTTGCTCAAGCAGCCACAATTTCCCTATCTAGATTAGCTGCAACTGATAAATAAAACTAAATCACGGACATAAATAAGTATTGGCATTGAATCAAAAGAGCAGAAGGATCAATTCATTACCTCCCTCACTCCGGGCGGGGAAACCCCGCCCCTACTCCTTCCCTCTTTTACTTCCACACTCCTCACACTCCTCCTCTCCTCTTCATCCCGCATTCCTGCTAACTTATAAACATGGGATTTGCATAATTTAGTTAGTGCCCAGTAATTTGTATAGATGAATATTGAAGAATTTTTTGAATTAAGTGCTGGTAAATGGTTTAGTCATCGCACCAATAAAGATTTGGTCGAAAAAACTTCAGGAGAAGGGAAATCAGAGATTATTATTGAAAGTTTACCTACACAACACCCAGAAGTCGTCAAGGTGTGTGAATATTACCAAATTGATGCAAAACAGGCTGCTTGTGCTGCTAAATTTAACTGGAATGACACCACAAGGCTAAATCAAAAAAATACTGGTTCCACAGTAGTAGTTTTAATCCCGAATGCTGACAATCCCCAATCAGGAAAATTTTTACATCAAATTCCTGATAACGGCAAGCCATCACCTGGTAATTATAAAATAGGAGAAGATGAGGCTCTTACCTTGAGTATTGAATCGGAAAATATGTACTCAGAGGAACGGCTATGGTTTGCTAGCCCTAATCTGCGTATGCGGGTAAGTATAACCAAGAATTCAGAGGGATTTAGTACCACTTCCTTCACTTCTGAAATTCGCATGGGTGCTACCCCTGCAAGTACAAAAGCTACCCAAGCCGCTCAGTCTGCATCAAACTAAATTTCTAGATCAAAATAACTATAAATTTTAAAGCCCTGATGCATTTCACGTAATGCTTGGGGCTTTTTGTGAAAATATAGATTAACTTTTAATTTATCAATATGTACCGCCCTCGTAATTATACTTAATTTATTTTAATAAATATAAAAAAATACCCGGATATTATGTAAATAATATGTAAATAATATTAGAAAAATAAATACACTAGAAAGCGTAAAAGTAGCCAAGCTGTTATGAACTGCTATGAGAAGGCTCAAACCTTTACTGTCATATTGCCATTTTTACATACTTGCTTCATTGGAAATTACTGAAACTCTTGTTTCACATCAACAAGACTTATATCATGTCCGTTTAAATAACCGTCATTGCGACCGTTCGCTGAAAGCGTTCTCGCAGAGTAGGGAAGCAATCCCAAAGACCTTGTGACTGCGTCGTTTCACTTCGTTCCACCCGCAATGACATACTATGGGTATGCCCCCGGACATGATATTACGCAATTGTCACAATCGGTAGTTGGTGTGTGATGTTATAAGTCTTATTACTACGTTCAAATATTTTCGCACCTCATGCAACGGCAATAATGTGGTCAGAAAATCTACACTGCATTTTGCCTCCCCTACGCCAAAAAATATGCCAGTTGCGTAAATCCTAATCAATTAAACCACTCTTGAGATTATCTTAACAAATCAGCTCTTAAGGTTGATTTAAAAGTTTAAAAGCGGAGGAAAACTTTGTGAGAGTTGCTTATATAACTACCTACGATGCCCGAGATGTTTCTAATTGGTCAGGAACAGGATTTTATATAGCCCAATCTTTGAAAGAGCAATCAATACAGGTAGATTTAATTAGTTCTGTAAGAAACAAGTATTCACCACTCTCCATACTATTTAAAAGTAAAGAATATTTATATCAATATTTACTAAACCAAAATTATTTACATTATAGAGAACCAGCACTTCTTCGGCACTATGCTAACCAAGCTGCCAAACGATTGTCTCAACTTGAATCAGATATAGTACTAAGTCCAGGTTCAATTCCCATTGCTTATCTTGAATGCTCCCAACCTATTGTTTTTTGGACTGATGCAACTTTTGCTGGCATGATAGATTTTTACCCAGAATTTAGCAATCTCTGTCAAGAAAGTATTAGAAATCAAAATGCAATGGAGCAATCCGCATTAGATAGGTGTAAATTAGCGATATACTCTTCTGAATGGGCAGCTCAAACTGCTATTGAAAATTATAAAACTGATCCGAATAAAGTAAAAGTAGTGCCTTTCGGAGCCAATATAAAGTGTCAGAGAACTATTGATGACATCAAGGTTATAGTCGAATCTAGACCCTCTCACAAATGTAAGTTGTTATTCCTTGGTGTTAATTGGTTGAGGAAGGGAGGAAATATCGCTTTTCAAGTAGCTAAGGAATTAAATTCATCCGGTTTGGAGACAGAGTTGACTATAGTTGGATGTGCACCGATGGTAGATAAACCACTACCTAATTTTATTCGTTCTTTGGGTTTTATTAGTAAATCAACTAAAGAAGGTAGAGAACAAATTGATCGGCTTATAGCTGAATCGCACTTTCTTATTTTACCTTCAAAGGCGGAGTGCTATGGAATAGTATTTTGTGAAGCTAATTCTTTTGGGGTTCCATGTTTGGCTACAAAAGTAGGCGGTATCCCAACAATAGTTAGAGATAATGTAAACGGTAAGCTATTTAACAAAGATTCTGATATATCAGAATATTGTCGATATATTTCTAGTTTGTTTGTTCGATACTCTGAATATAAAGAATTAGCAATGTCTGCTTTTTACCAATATCAGTCACGCCTAAACTGGTCTATAGCAGGTAAAACTGTAAAAGAAATGTTGAGAAGTATTTAACAAATTTAAATTCCATCAAGCCAAACTTGGTCACTATGCTGGTAAACATTCCTCTTAATGGTGTATTGACCTTGCCTTGTTTTTTTGCATTATAAAACCTCCAATTAATTATTATCTGCTTGCTGAGTACGATTAAAATACTCTTTCTGATGATTGCTTTGAGTAGTGCGATCGCGTAAGTTTGTAAATATGTGTAAACAATGTGCCAGCTGTAGTGCTTGTGTGGTAAGCGTTAGCCCTATTTTTTGGTTAAAATGTAGTACGCTTACCCCCCCCACCGGAGTGCTTAACAATTGCCTTGTTTTGTGACAGTTGGCAGGCAAGGTTTGGAGCGGGGGCAATGAGGTTAATCACTAACCTACTCCCGCATTTTTAGTATACTTGCTGGGGATTCAGTAAAGTTTTTTATCAGCGACAGTCCTTTGCAAATCCATAAAATACACCCTCACTCTGTACTATTCGGTTCTGATTCTACGGGTGGTGTGCCCAGTATACATAATGTAGTGAATTTTGTACTTTATCAATCTGATATTTGTTACCAAGAATTAATTATATAGATGAAAAAATGTTTTTTGATTAAAGTTTGTCACAAATTTTGGGAACTCTAACCTTGAGAGAAAGACAAAATCCTATAAATTATGAAAATTCTTAATGGTTGGGGTATTAATTATGAGTTCTAATTTTGAACCACCGCCAAAATCCCTATCTATTTTAACTGTTGTTGTTGGTTTAGTCACAGCAGTAGTAGCTATTGCAGGTTTAAATTACCTATCAAATAGTTTAGACAAAAAAGCATCTAATGTTAATACAATAAATAACTCAACTTCCCAGGTGAAAAAAGTTGAGAAAGAAAATAATCCAGAGGCTCGATATGCTAAATTGGATGCCCAATCTATGGAATTTCCTGGTTCTAGAGTTACATCTGATGAACTTAAAGCTACTAAAATTCCTTTTATCCCTGCAAGAGTCAAAAAGTTAACTGTTGCAGAAATGGAAGTGGCTCGTCAAGCTTGGAAATATTTTGAGCGTAATTGGAATCAAAAAACAGGTTTAGTTAACTCAGTTGATGGTTTTGCTTCTGTAACCCTATGGGATCAAGGTGCTGCGATTGCAGCTTTAGTGAGTGCGAAAGAGTTAAAGATTATTCCAGAAAAAGAATTTAACAGTAAGATGAGTCAAATGTTAAAAACTTTGGCAAAATTACCTTTATATAAAAATGAGTTACCCAATAAAGTTTATAATTCCCAAACTTTACTACCAGTCAATTATGGCAAGTTAGATAAAAAAGAGGAAATTGGCTGGTCTGCTATTGATTTAGGGAGAATAGCTCTGTGGTTAAAAATAATTGGTAGTCGCTATCCTCAGTTTAAAAATAAAACTGTACAAGTATGGAAATCTTGGCGAGTTAAACGCTTGGTTAAAGATGGAAATATGTATGGTACTAGCGTTGTTGATGGTAAAGAGCAGTATAACCAAGAAGGACGTTTAGGATATGAAAATTATGCTGCTTTTGGCTTAAAACTTTGGGGATTAGATGTCAAAAAAGCCCTAGATTATCAAAACAAATCTGCTTTTGTGAATCTCTATGGAAAGGGTATACCCTATGATATTCGAGATGCAACAAAATATGGAGCAAATAACTATGTTCTTAGTGAACCATATTTCCTAGATGGGATAGAAACTGGTTTTCAGGCTTTACCAAAAGCTTATGCAGACCGCATATTAGCTGCACAACAGGCACGCTATAAAGCCACAAATCAATTAACTGCGATTACAGAAGATAATTTAGACCGGGAGCCTTACTTTGTTTATAATACATTGTTTGTTAATGGCAAGCCTTGGGCAACAATTACAGACAAGAATGAGAACTACAATCACTTACGATTTTTGAGTACAAAAGCCGCAATTGGTTGGCATGTTTTGTACAGAACAAATTATACTCAAAAATTATTCGATTTTGTTCATAAAAATCTCAAGGCGAAACATGGTATTTACAATGGGTATTATGAAACTTTACAGGAAGCAAACAAAGCTTTGACAGCTAATAATAATGGCATAGTTTTGGAATCTCTACTCTATAAAAAAGTAGGTAAGCCTTTAGTTGTATGGGCAAGAGTAAAGCCTAGCAAAATTAAATAAAATAATCAGGATTGAAGGGAGAAAATCAATCAATATTCCAATTTTATTCAGCTTTACTGCCATAAATTATGATGAATAATTCTGTATTGAGGGTGTTGAAACAATAATGTTTTTGTGCTAGGTATTATCAATGAAACTTAAATATCGTACATCAAAAATCTTCAGAATAGTTACATTATTTTTAGTGGGTACAATATCTACTAATTCTATCGCAGCAGTTATTGCATATCGTCCAGTAAGAGCGCAAAATGCTGCTAATTCTTGCAGCCAAATAACTAATCCTTTAACTCCAGAAGAGCAGATATATGCTAAGACAGCTTGGCAATATTTTCTCAACAATTATCAGCCAGATACAGGATTTACTAATTCTACTGGTGGCTATCCATCGGGAACTCTTTGGGATATGGGTAATTACTTGATGGCGTTGAATGCAGCAAGATGGATGAATTTGATCGATCAATCAGATTTTGATGTACGCATAAATAAGTTTTTAACTAGTTTGGGAAAGCTGAGATTATTTGAAGATACTCTACCCAATAAAGTTTATAATGCTGCCAATGGGGAATTAGTTGATTATGGCAATAATCCCATTGAGCGGGGTATTGGTTGGTCAGCTTTAGATATTGGTAGGATGTTTGCAGCCTTTCATGTAATTCGTCAATGTCATCCTCAATATGGAGATTGGTTAAAATCAATTGTGAATAAATGGGGAGTTCAAAAATCTATCAAAGATGGATATATGTATGGTGCAGCAGTCTTACCCGATGGTCAAACTTTGCCAGTACAAGAAGGGCGTTTAGGTTATGAGGAATATGCTGCTAGGGGTTATGAATTATGGGGGTTTAAGGTTCCTAAAGCAGCTTCTTTTGAACCTTTTAAAATTGTGGAAATTTATGGAGTCAAAATTCCCGTTGATACTCGTAATTACCAAGATACAAATGCCAATAATTATGTTGTGAGTGAATCTTATATTTTAGATGCTATTGAATTTGGTTTTCTTGGCGACCAAATGAAACAATATGCAGCCAATGTTTTAGAGGTACAAAAACGTCGCTATCAAGCAACAGGTCAATTAACTGCGGTAACAGAAGATAATATTGACGGTGCTCCATATTTTCTCTACAATACTATATTTTCTAATGGGAAACCATGGGCAACTATTACTGAAAAGAATGAGTTACATCCCAAGCTACGCAGTATTAGTACAAAAGCAGCTTTTGGTTGGCGTTATATATTTCCTAAAAGTGAATATGCTCAAAAACTTTTTGAGGTGGCGAAGGGTTTAATGAGTCCAGATGGAGGAGGATTCTACGCTGGATTATATGAAGAAACTAAGCAACCTAATAAAGCTTTAACTGGTAATACAAATGGATTAATTATGGAAATTTTGTATTACAAAGCTAGAGGTTATCGTCCTTTAATTGGTGGTAAGGGTGTAACTGCTTCTACCGGTAAACCACAGAAAGTAATTGTAGCTAAAGATTATCCACCTCCAGCTAATTCACAAGCTAATAATAAGACACCAACACCACCTCCTCCTCAGGAGAAAAAATCTAATACACCACCACCACCACCTCAGGAAAAAAAATCTAACCCACCACCACCTCCTCCCCAGGAGAAACCATCCAACCCACCACCACCTCCTCCCCAGGAGAAACCATCCAACCCACCACCTCCTCCTCCCAAGGAAAAACCTTCAATAGTTGCAGTAGCTCCTATTCCTTCAGTGGGAAAAATAGAAGCCCCTTTACACTCCGAACTACAGCGTCCACTTAATCTGGTGGAAAAACGTTATGCAAAAGCGGCTTGGGCGTACTTTAAAGCTAATTACCAACCAGAAACAGGATTAGTTAGCGATCGCAGTGATGTCAAAGGTGCTACCCTATGGGGTATGGGGGATTACCTTGCAGCATTGCAAGCCGCCGTGATATTGGATGTGATATCCCTCCAAGAATTTGACAAACGCACGCGCAAACTTTTAGGTACTTTAAAACAGTTACCTTTATTTGCAGGAGAACTACCCCATCGTGGTTATGATACTAATACTTTAAAACCTGTAGATTATGGCAACAATCCAATTCCAGAAGGTCAAGGTTGGTCTGGTTTAGACTTAGGAAGAATGTTCATTGCCCTACATAATCTTAAAGCTTATTTTCCCCAATATACCGATACAGTAGATAAAATTCTCTTGGATTGGTCCTATTTAAGGGTAATTAGAAAGGGGCGTATTAATAGTGCTGTAGTTACTAAAGATGAAAGTGGCAGAAATCTCACCAGATTTTATCCTGTCACCCATCTTGGTTATGAAGAATATGCGGCTCGGGGATTTCAATTATGGGGATTTGAAGTAGATAAATCTGCCATTGGAGGTGAATATGAAATGATAAAGGTAGAAGGGGAAAAAATCCCAGTTAAAAGAATTCGCTCCCGGGAAAAATTAATTAACAATCAATATAACAATCAATATACAGTTAGTAATCCCTTCCTACATTATGGACTAGAATTGGGTTTCGATCCCCAGATGCAATCCCTAGTATATGCAATGTTAGAAGCCCATGCTAAACGTTACCGTCATCAAGGTATAGTTAGTGCTTCTGGAACTGCCCTAGTTCATAAACAACCTTATGTGATTCATAGTACTATTGTAGGCAAAAAACAACCTTGGGCAACCCTTACAGATGAAGGGAAAACAGCAAATTCTCGTATTGTTAGTACTGCTGCTGCCTTTGGCTATTATGCCCTATTCCCCGAACATAAATATTCTTTTCAGCTGTACCAAACTACCTTGGATTTATATAATCCCCTCCTAGGTTTTTATGAAGGTTTTTATGAAAAAACTGGTAAACCTGTTTTAGGTTTTAGCAGTACTACTAATAGTATTATTCTCCAATCTTTACTTTATCGTCTGAAAAAACAGAAGCCGTTAGTTGTAGAAAATAACAATATGAAATCTCCCTGGTGGAAAGCCATATCCCAGGGTAATTTAGGTAATGGTCTACCAGAAAAACCCCAGCAGAAAATCCGCCCATCTTCTCAAAGATACTGGACATCTGGGGTAAAAAAATGACCTCATCACAAAAATAAAATTTATTCCATAAATAATTATTAAATATTCATTTATATTATGAGTAATTCCATTCCAATTGTTGAAAATACGCCTACCTTTGCTGGCAATATTCGCTCTCGTTTGCGAGAAAGAACTTTATTATTACGATATCTGGTGATTATTAATTTAATTTTTGGGGCTTGGTATTTACAATGGCGTATTACCAGTTCTATCAATTACCAAGCTTTATGGTTATCAATACCCTTATTATTAGCAGAAATTTATGCTTATGTTGGCGGGGTAATGTTTTTAATTGGACTATGGCGACCCATAGTTAGACAGGTCAAATCATTATACCAAATGGTTCCCCAATTTCCTCGCTCAAATTTGCCTAATATTGATGTTTTTATTACCTGCTACAATGAACCTGTAGAAATGGTAGAAGAAACAGCCAGAGCAGCTTTAAAAATGGATTATCCACCAAATAAGTTGTTTGTCTATATTCTCGATGATGGTAACTCTTCAGATATGCGAACAATGGCAGAAAAACTCTGTTTAGAAGACTTACAATCTCAAGCAATGCAACAAGAAGCAGACCGAATTGATAATGAGCGATCGCAATTAATCAAGCGTCTGGAAGAATTAAAAAATCTCATCCCAGAAGTTTTAGCAGCAGATATTTTTTTACAATCATATCAGCTACAAATTAAAAGTGATTTTAGTGAATTGAGTAGTGTTTTATCTTGGTTTGAAGGATTAAATAATCATTCAATTCCCAAGCATATTTGGTTAGGAATTCAAACTGCATTGGCTGAAGGATTTGATAATGTTGTAGACCATGCTCACAAAGAATTACCATCTGAAACTCCGATTGATATAGAATTAGTAATATTTAGTAAATCTATTGCAATAAATATTTTTGACCGGGGCCCAGGAATAGATTTAGAACAGTATCTCAGAAATAGAATAGATGAAGTGGATGAAGATGCTGAACGTGGACGCGGTATTAATATTATGCAGCAAATCGCTGATAATATTAGTTATAAACATTTACCAGATAATCGTAATTGTTTATCGATGGTCAAGTACTATGAGCCAATTTTTAAAATCCAAAATCAAGAAAATTGTGATTGCTTTCAAATTACTGGATATCTACAGAGTTTAAGTAAATTACTTCTTTTCTCCTATCCCCAAGAACATACAATCAGTGATTATATATCTCAAGAATATCAATCCTTAGAAAAATATATTTATCAAAAAGAATTAGCATTAAGTGAATTAGCGCGCTGTCGTTATATTGCTCGACCAAAGCCAAAAGGTAAAGCCCATCATGCCAAGGCTGGTAATATTAATTATGCAATTTTTTCAGGAGAAACATCAGGAGATTTGATTCTTACTTTAGATGCAGACCATATTCCCAAGCCTCAATTTCTCCAGCGAATTGTCCCTTATTTTTACAATTATAACCTCTATAATGGTCAGTATGAAAGCAATCAAATTGCTTTTGTGCAAACACCCCAAGCTTTTTCTAATTTACCACCAGGAGATCCATTTGGCCATCAAGCACATTTATTTTATGGTCCGATTCAGCAAGCTAAAGATGGCATGAATGCAGCTTTCTATACAGGCACTAATGCTGTTTTAAGGAGAGAAGCTTTAATTAGTGTGGGGCTACAAAATTTTGCTGATGAATATCTCCAACAAGAAGAAAGATTAGATGAATTTGATTTAGTTGGTGGAGTTTCTAGTAATAGTATTACTGAAGATATGAATACAGCCATGCGTCTTCATAATGCGGGTTGGAAATCAGCCTATCATCATGAAGAACTATCAGCAGGGTTAGCACCAGATGACCTTAGTTCTACTCTAAAACAACGTCTGCGCTGGGCACAAGGTACAATCCAAGTATTATTGCGCGAAAATCCATTCAATAAACCAGGTTTAACAATTTGGCAGCAGTTACAATATTTTCAGACAATGTATAGTTACTTTTCTGGATTTTTTACTCTCATATTTATTGTCTGTCCAATTATATATTTCTTCACAGGTATCGCTCCTATCAATACCTATGGTGCTGTATTTGCTATTCATTTTGTGCCAGGATTTATTATCAATCGCTTAACATTTATAGCAGGTAGTTGGGGTATTCCGGCCCAAGAACTTTGGCGTTCTGAACAGTATGCAATTTCCTTATTTCCCTTATTTATCCAGTCTGTATGGAGCGTGTTTACAGGAAAATCGATTAAGTTTCAAGTGACACCAAAGCAACGACAATCTGGAATATATTTAGGTTTAGTATTACCTCAATTAACAGTTTTTATTTTGACTATACTAGGTTTAATATGGAGTGTTTACAGATTTGCGAAAGGAGAGCTGGAGACACCTAGTACTTACTTAGTCAATGCACTTTGGTCAATTTATAATTTATCTCTTTTATGGGCAATTATTCACGCTGCTATTTGGAAACCTAAAAGTTCTGGATGATTTTGCTAGATTTAAGAAGAATGTAAGGGAAATAATACTTCTCGATTAAGCTACTTGTAGAGACTACAAATAAAACGATTATAATTGATTTGTACTCAATATATTTCCTTAATCGAACAGTATTGAAAATATACAATGATTGACATATTTTATCTTCAATCTGTTTCAAATAAATTCTAAATATTTTTAGAGGTATATCATGACTAATGAATTTAAAATTGTTCAACCATCAGGAATTTTAGATGGTCAGACTACCAATAATTTACGCCGTGAAATTATTGATTTAGTAGAGGGTGGTGCCAATGTGATTTTAGTTGATTTGCAAGAAGTTACTTTTATGAATAGTTCTGGTATAGGAGCTTTAGTTGCAGCATTTAAGGCTGTCCGTGCTGCTAATTCACAGATGTATCTGTGTTCTCTAAGTGACCAATTACAGATGATTTTTCAATTGACTAAAATGGAAAAAGTATTTAAAATTTTCCAGAATCGAGATGAATTTGCAGATAATGTTATGTCTTTACAGGGATAAAAAAATCGGCGTTGCCTAATTGAAGTATAAATTTACTTTTTAAGTTTTGAGTAACTGGGGGTCACAGGGAACTTTAAATTATCTTTCTCCCCCAGAATTGGGGGTCGGGGGGCTGTTAGCGTATTTGTAATCAGCAACGCCAAAAAATCTAAATAGTAATCAATAATTTGTTTACATATTTTTTTATGTTACTGTTTTGAATTTTTAAAAACCTTCCACAATAGAGTATCATGGAAGGTTTTTTATTGTAATAATTAAATGAGATATTAATTATTTAAGATTGAGTGAATCATTAAGAATAACTTTAGTTCACATTTAGTCTGAGCAAGGAAAAATCATCTTCTAATACATCTTCAATATTAATCTGTTGAATGTGTTGGAAAATATAATCAATAGGAAAATGATAATATTCATTATGTTGATGTTGGAGCAATTCTATCAGAGACTTTAATCCCCATATTTTATTATCTTCTTGGGCAATTTCATAAACACCATCACTAAAAATATACAACTTACTATCTTGTGCTAGAACATAACTATCTTGCTCAAAATCCATATCAGGAAGTAAACCAATGGCAAGATTATCAGTTGATAACTCCTGTACAGAAATTTTTCCCACAGATGGAGTTAATAAAAGAGCAGGTGGATGTCCTGCACATGAGTAAACTATTTCTTTTGTTGATTTATTATAAACGCCATACCAAAGAGTGAAATAACTATCACCAGAATCATCATTCATCTGAAACACTCGATTTAGCTCCGTGAGAACACTAGCCGGTTGATAAAAGTTAGTATTTGATAAAGACTGAGTGCGTAAAATATTTAATACAGATACCGATAATAAAGCTGAACTAATACCATGTCCAGCTACATCTACAAGGTATATAACTAAATGATTTTCATCCAGCCAGTAATAATCAAAAATATCACCACCTAATTGGGAAGAAGGAAAAAACTGTTGCTCTATATCTACTGCGAAATTATCAGGATTAGGTAAGAGAGAACCTACATATTTTGCTGCTTTGTCTAATTCTGATTGCAATATCTCAGTCCATCGTTGTGATTCTTCTTCTGCTTGCTTGCGCTTGATAAATTGACCTATTTGGCTACCAATTGTCACCATTAAATTTAGTAAATATGCATCATGATATTTAGTTTCACAACTGAGGAAAGTCATTACTCCTAATCTTTCTTCACCACTGTTAATTGGTACTGCAAAACCAGATTTTAATCCAACTTTTTCTGTAATTGACATTCTTTGCCAACGCATATCCGTAACTAAATCACTTATCCATAATGCCTCATTGGTTTCCCAGACAATACCAGGCATCCCCACCCCTAATTTAAAATACATATTTTGAGTCCATTGATCGAATGCTGCAAATTTATTGGGAGACGAATACCAATTAGATACTGGCTCTAAACAATTTTTGTGATGATTTATAGTCCATAATTCACCCATATCCCACTCTAGGCTTTTACAAATTGCCCGAATTATTTTAGGTGTCGCATCTTTGAGAGTTTCTGATTGTGCCAATACTCTAGTAACGTTATATTCTACCTTTTGATATATTTCTTGACGTTTAATATCGGTAATATTGTTAATAGTTCCAGATATTCCTATAAGCTTATTATCTGGTGTCAACATAGAATGGGCATATATTTCTACCCATCCGATACTATCATTACGATGTAAATAACGTAGTTGATAACGACATTCAGGGACAGATTCTTGGTTGCTATTTTGATTTTGACTGGTGAGAATACGATTGTAAGCTACATACCATTGTTGATCCCTGGGATGAATAAAATCTAATAACGTTTTTCCTAAACTTTCTTGTATAGAAAATCCTGTGATCTCTTGCCAAGCTGGGTTAAGAAAAGTAAATTTCCCTGCTAAATCAGTTTGAAATATAACTTCTTTGAGATTATTAACAACAGAACGGTATTTATGTTCACTTTCGCGCAGTGCTTTTTCTGCTGCATTAGCTTTTAACAGTCGGCGTAAACGTTGCCGTAAAACTGGTGGATGGATTGGCTTAGTAATATAATCAGTTGCACCAACGCTAAAGGCTTTATCTACAGATTCTTTATCATTCAATCCAGTAATCATTAATACTGGTACTGGCAGGTAATCACTTGATATATTTTGCAGATGCTCACAGCAAGTAAATCCATCCATTACGGGCATCATAGCATCTAACAGAACCATATCAGGTTGGCACTCTTGATAGATACTTAAACATTGTTCACCGTTTTCTACTTCTATGACTTGATAATTATCTTGTTGCAGGATGACTTTTAAGACTATTCTGGTGGATTTGTCGTCATCTGCTATTAGTATCAAAGGTGAATTATTTTGCATATAAAGGCTCATTTTAATTGGAGATAGATGCTTAGACTCGATGAGAATTACAGAATCAAAATCTTGAGGCTGATTCAAAATTTTGAATTTAGAGCTATTTACTTGATTACAAGAGTTTTTATGCTCAAATGAATGCAATACAAAAGTGACATAAATACTCGAAATATATCATTTACATAATAGTATATATTTTCATAAAGAATGACTTATTTACGTGTATACACTTAGATGTATTTACTATTTTCTAAGCTACTATGATGTTGCTGATAAATACTCTTCTCAAATCTGAAAATGTTGAAAAAATTAGGTCTGGGAACAAAATTTAACGCTTTATTGGTAACACTATTTTTGGCAGGCATGATTGTCAGTGGAATTGCTTTATCTGCGGCGATGCAAAGCATGGCAGAAACAGAGATAGAACAGAGAGCTAATATGCTCATTCAGACGATGAATTCAGTCAGAAATTATACTAGTAACAAGATAAAACCGTTATTAAAAGAAAGTCTAGATACTAGCGAAAATTTTATTCCGGAAACTGTTCCTGCATATTCAGCCAGAGAAATATTTGAGCATTTCCGCCAGCATAAAAAATATACAGATTTTCTATATAAAGAAGCAACTTTAAATCCGACAAATATAAGGGATCGAGCAGATAAATTTGAATCCCAGTTGATAGCAAAATTTCGCCAACGAACAGAATTAAAAGAATTGACTGGTTACCGTCATCGTAATGGTCAAGAACAATTTTATATTGCTCGACCATTAACTATTAAAAAGGAAAGTTGTTTGCAGTGTCATAGTACTCCCAAACGCGCACCTAAAAGTTTAGTTAAATTCTATGGTTCTGAAAATGGTTTTGGTTGGAAACTCAATGAAATAGTTGCAGCACAAACTATTTATGTACCAGCAGATAATGTGCTGGCTCAAGGTCATCAATATCTAGCATTAGCGATGACAATTTTTATCATTATTTTTGTCATTGTTTTATTTCTAGTTAATTTACTATTAAAATATGGCATAATTAGACCAATCAAAAACATTACAAAATTTACAGAAAAAGTTATTAATAATCCGATTAATCTGACTTCAAAACACAATTTTAAATCTACTGCGATTAATGCGATCGCTAAACAAGGTGATGAAACAGGAAAACTAGCAAAAGCATTTCAACACATGATGTTGGAAGTAATGGAGCGAGAAAAAAGTCTCAATCAGGCTAAGGAAGATATTAAACGCAGTGAAGAGTATTATCGTTCTTTAATTGATCAAGCTTCTGATGTAATTACTATTGTTAATGACCAATTATTAATTCGTGATGTTAGTTATTCTATTAAGCAAATTTTAGGGTATGAAGTAGAAGATTTTATTTTAAAATCTGAATCAGAGGGCATTAAACAAAGATATTTATTAGATTTTGTCCATCCAGAAGATGAACAGAAAGTCAGCAAATATTTCCATAAATTATCTCAAACTCCTGGATTATCACCACCGTTAGAGTTACGTTTTCGCCATCAAAATGGTTCTTGGCGAGTACTGGAGGCTATTAGCAATAATTTATTACATGATGCGATTGTTGCCGGGATTATTATTAGCTTGCGTGATGTCACCGAGCGTAAGCAAGCAGATGAAAGGTTGCGTTTATTAGAATCTGTGGTGGTTAATGCCAATGATTCTATAGTTATTACTGAAGCCGAACCCCATCATCCCCCTGATGGACCAAAAATTATTTATGTGAATCAAGCATTTACCCATATGACTGGTTATCACAGCCAAGAAGTCATTGGTAAAACACCCCGAATGTTACAGGGATTAAAAACCAATCGCCGGGAATTGGCAAAAATTCGCCAAGCTCTCAACCGATGGGAAACAGTAAATGTGGAAGTGATTAATTACCGCAAAGATGGCACAGAATATTGGGTGGAGATGAATATTGTTCCCATTGCGGATGAAACGGGTTGGTTTACCCATTGGGTGTCCGTAGAGAGGGATATTAGCGATCGCAAACTTGCTGAAAAAGCATTATTAGAAAGTGAAGCATCTATCCGTAGTTTACATGAAATCACGGCCAACCAAGAACTAAATTTTACAGAACGAGTGGCTCAAATGTTGCAAATGGGATGTGAGCGATTTGGGTTGGATGTTGGTATTCTCAGTCAAATTATAGGTAATTCCTATGAAGTAGTGGCAGTGGAATTAACGGAGGATACAACGATCGAAATTGCTCCTGGAGATGTATTTGATTTGAGTCAAACTTATTGTCAAGAAACTATCCAAGTCAATAAACCTATTTGTATTTTCCAAGCAAGTAGTAATAATAAATGGCAAAATCATCCTTGTTATATTAATACCCAATTAGAAACTTATTTAGGAACTACGGTAATTGTAGGTAGTACAATTTATGGAACTCTGAATTTTTCTAGCCAGTCTGCCAAATCATTAAGTGGTACATCTGCCAAGATAGAATTATTAAGGCTGATGGCTCAATGGTTGGGTGGTGAAATTGAACGCCAACAATTCCAACATGCCTTAGAAAAACAATTACAAAGGTCAGTATTATTAGAAAAGATTACCCAAGAAGTTCGTCAAAGTTTAAATACCACACAAATCTTTCAAACAACTGTCGATCAAGTCGGTAAATTATTTCAGGTTAATCGCTGTATTCTTCACTCCTATGTGGCATCTCCCCAACCACTAATTCCTTGTGTGGCAGAATATTTAACGGTGGGGACACAATCGGTGTTGGCAATAGAGATTCCTGTGGTGGGTAATCTCCATGCAGAAACTGTATTAAGTCAAGATACAGCGGTTGTTTCCCATGATGTTTTGCAGGAGCCTTTATTGACGGCAGCAGCTCCTTTGTGCCGTCAACTAAATATGAAGTCGATGTTAGCCATCCGCACTTCCTACCAGGGAAAGCCAAATGGAGTATTAGCTTTGCAACAATGCGATGGTATCCGACATTGGCACGATGAGGAGGTAGAATTACTAGAAACAGTGGCAGCTCAGGTGGGTATTGCCATTGCTCAAGCACAACTACTGGAAACCGAAACTAGTCAACGGGAACAATTAGCCGCACAAAATGAGGAACTGAATTTAGCCACAAAAGTTGCGGAAGGAGCTAGCAGAGCCAAGAGTGAATTTCTCGCTACCATGAGTCATGAAATTCGCACTCCCATGAATGCAGTGATTGGCATGACGGGATTACTTTTGGGTACTCAATTAGACCAGCAACAAAAAGATTTTGTGCAAACTATTCGCAGTAGTGGTGATGCTTTACTCACCCTAATTAATGATATTCTAGATTTCTCCAAAATTGAAGCCGGTAAGCTGGACTTGGAAGAGCAACCTTTTGAATTGCGTACCTGTATTGAAGAAGCTTTAAATTTATTAGCCGCAAAGGCCGCAGAGAAAAAATTAGAATTAGCATACTTAATTGAATCACCAATTCCCCGTGGCATAGTGGGCGATGTAACCCGTCTCAGGCAAGTATTAGTAAATTTACTCAGTAATGCGGTTAAATTTACAGAGGACGGGGAAGTAGTGATTTATGTCAATGCCACCCAGGTACAGAACTGCCGATATGAAATTCAATTTGCGGTGAAGGATACAGGTATTGGCATTCCCGCAGATAAAATGCAGCGATTGTTCAAGTCTTTTAGTCAAGTAGATGCCTCTACCACTCGCAAATATGGGGGTACGGGACTAGGTTTAGCCATTAGTAAACTTTTGAGTCAAATGATGGGTGGGAGAATGTGGGTGGAGAGTGAAGTGGGGGTTGGTTCTACTTTTTACTTCACGATTTCTGCCATGGCAGCCTCCAATTACCCTGTAGAGGAAGAAATCTCAAATGAAGAGTTTTTGGGTAAACGGTTACTGATTGTAGATGATAATGCCACAAACAGAAAAATTCTCACCTTACAAGCTCAATCTTGGGGAATGTCTAGCTGTGCTCTTCCTTCAGCTATTAAAGCTTTAGAACTAATTATTCGCAAGGTTGAGTTTGATTTAGCAATTCTCGATATGCAAATGCCAGAAATGGATGGGGTTTCCCTAGCTAGACAAATACGCAAATATCCCCAGGGTAAGGATTTACCCATAGTCATGTTAAGCTCCCTATGCCGACAAGAAATTGTGCAAAAATCCCCCGATGTTAACTTTGCTGCCATTGTCAATAAACCATTAAAGCAAGCACAACTTTATCAAGTTTTAAGTCGCGTGTTGACTAAAAACTTGATTAAGGTAAACCCCCCTGTAACCAATGTAGATAACACACAACAGGAGAATATTGTCAATGAAAATATACGTATTTTATTGGCAGAGGATAATGTGGTGAATCAGAAGGTTGCTTTGCTAACCCTAGAGAAGTTGGGTTATCGTGCAGATGTTGCTGGTAATGGCATAGAAGTACTCGAAGCTTTACACCGTCAACCTTATGATGTGGTGTTGATGGATGTACAAATGCCAGAAATGGATGGCTTGACAGCTACCAAAGAAATTTGCCAACAATGGACCACATCCCGTCCCCGAATTATTGCCATGACTGCCAATGCCATGCAGGGAGATAGGGAAATGTGTTTGTCAGCAGGGATGGATGACTATATCAGCAAACCAATTCGAGTCGAGGAATTGAAACAAGCATTGAGTCAATGTCAGCCCATAGATTTTATTTTTCATGGTACTTATATGCAAGAATTTCATACTCCATCAGCAATTGATACTAGTGTGTTGCAAGCTTTAAGTCAAATGGCTGGGGATCAAGCGACGGTAATCATTACTGAGTTAGTTGATAGTTATTTAGAGGATGCAAATTTACGAATGGAAACTATATCCATAGCTATTACCCAAGATGATGCTGCGTCACTGTTTCAAGGCGCTCATGCTCTCAAATCTGCTAGTGCTAATGTGGGTGCTAATAAACTGGCTGATTTATGTCAAGAATTAGAAGCAATCAGTCGTGGTGGTAGTACTAATGGGACAGCAGAAATATTGACTCAGTTAAAAACAGAATATGCAGCTGTGAAAAATGCTTTGTCTGTAGAGAATCTACATTTATTCCTATAATATCATGTTAGCTTAATTACTTATAATTTCTGCTTGATTCACCCCAACCCTCTCTTACCCTCTCCTTCATAAGGAGAGGGTGCCGCAGGCGGGTGAGGTTTTATAAGTATTCATCCGCTCTTACCCTTTCCTTCATAAGGAGAGGGTGCCGCAGGCGGGTGAGGTTTTATAAGTATTCATCCGCACATGATATAAACTTAAATCTCTGGGATTTTTGATTGATTCTATTAGTGCAAACAGAGGTTAAACTGACATAATAACTATTTTCTAAGTTGCGATCGCTTGATTTTTAAATCATACAAATTGAATGAGATGCTGGCAAGGTCAATGTGATAATTTTAATTTCTATTTCTGGTATTTACTGCAATATCTATTGATTTTCATTTGTCACGTCGGTGTTGGTATGTTCTTATCAGGTAAAGTGCAGGCAACACCGGTTAATACGTTGTTACCATCTAGGGACAATGGAGATGTACAAAAACACAGCCATCAACATGAATTAAAACAACTACATAGTTATCACCAGTTTTTTTTTGGTCAAAAAGATATTCCTGAGTTTTCTATAATTTATCCTGCCATTCAGCCAACTTTTTTGATTGCAGCTCCAGAAAATTTTAACCCGGGTTTGCAGTTACCACCTCCACCCAAACCTAAACCTAAACCTAAGCCTAAACCTAAACCAGAAAAAAAGAAAGCCCCTGCATTAGTATGGGAAAGCTTGACTCCTAACTTTAGTTTATCTCAAGATAATTTTGGACAAAGCAATCAATTGATTGAAGAAACTGCTGTATTTCGTTTGCGGAATGGCGACAAGCTAAAATTTACCACTGGTTTTAATTCCTTTGAACAAAATACTGTAGATAAGGTGACGAATATCCCAATTCAATTTGGATGGGAAGGGAAAATAAATAAAATTAAGTTATCTGTCAATGGAGGATTAGATTTATTCAATCGTTTACCTGTAGTGCCAAATTTGAGCATTAAAGCTGAATCTCCAATTTTTAGCAAAGTATCGAATGGAAAATTAAAGTCTTTACTAGTTGGCATTGTGACTGTGGAGCATGGAGCTTATAAATTTAACGCTGAAACTTTAGATAATCAAATTAATGTTTCGAGAATCAGACCTAGTTTTTATTGGCAAATAGATCCTCATACTAGTTTATTTTCCTTAGCACAATTAGGTTTTTTCACTGATGGTAATCAAGAATTTCAGTCTTTTAGTAGACTAGAACGTAAATTTGGTCAACTTTCCGTAGCTGTGAATCTTTTTACTTGGAGCTTTCAGCAAGATTTAGCCAATGATAGTGGTTATTTTTCCCCTCCTGATTTCATTGTCTATAATGCTGAAATTGCTTGGAAAGAAGAAATATTTAAATATTTAAGTTGTCGCGTATCTGCATCTTTGGGAAGACAAAGATTGAATGGTATATGGGATAGTGCAAAAAATTATCAAGCTGCATGTACTGCTAAATTTTCTCCAAAATTAGAGTTAGATTTCGGGTATGCTTTCTCTAATGTCCGCGAACGCACTACAGCAAATGAGTTATATAGAAATGATTCTTTTACAGGTAATTTGCGAATTAAATTCTAATATCAAGTTCGGGAGATTACTTATTATATCATTTCCGTTTGTATCGGAATTATTTAAATTTCCTTCTTCTCCCTCTTCCTCTGCGCTCTCTGTGTCTCTGTGGTTTTTTTTATCATTCCGATGTAACCGGATTTGATATTATTCGGATCATGCATGGTGCAAACATCTTAAAACTCTTTCTCCCCCTGCACCCTGCCCCCTGCCCCCTTGCAGTCTTAACCATAAGTCTTTAACCGAACATGATATAAGAGCTTCCTAAGTTCATCGGAATAGAAAAGATTTCCCATCATGACTATAAAAATGCAAACGTCCAAAACCCATAAATTGACCGTGGGATTTTTCACCTACAGGGAAGGCTGTTACACCAAATAAATAAATCCCACCAGTCATAGGATTATACTCTGGTTTCAAGCCAATGGTAATAGTTTTTCCGGGAGAAACTGGAGTGTCGAATACAATTGAGACTGTTCGATTTTTCTTATCTCTAGTCACATCTTTGAGCTGAATTTTTTCCCCTCGACGGGAACGCTTACCAGTAAAAGCAATAGTCTTTTTTAACCGAAAATCGATGTTTTCTATGCCTTGATGTTGATTAATTATCACCTTCTGCAAGGGTTCTCCCGCATTCTCTGGCAGACTAATGGTAAAGTAATATGTCGCCCCTGAAACTCGGGCATCGTTGAAGGTAGTTGTTACCTTAATTAGACGGGGTGGTTGGACAAAATACACTTTACCATCCCGCAATTGAACTGCTTGAGTTGGTAACACACTCAAACTCTCTATGGCAATGCTTCCAATTAAGACCGTGGCGAATGATAATGCTATACATCTGATATTATACATGGGCAATTATTCAAAAATTGATAAATGTTAGGCAATAATTATTGGAACCAGTTTTTTATCCCACTGCAATTAAATGATAAATGCAATTTTCTATCCACAGATATAAATACAACAATTCCAGGGGTTTCGAGATGAAGGGAAAAAAGGGAAAATTAATCATATTTGAAGGGGTAGAAGGTTGTGGTAAAACCACTCAAATGCAACTGTGCTGTCAATGGCTACAAAGTTTGCATCTTCCAACATTGATGACTCGCCAACCGGGAGGTACTGAGTTAGGGTTACATCTACGCAGCTTATTATTAAATAAAACAGACAACCAACCTATTGCCGATCGCACAGAGTTATTATTATATGCAGCTGACCGTTGCCAGCATGTGGAACAATTGCTCAAACCCAATTTATTATTAGGGAAATTAATTTTATCTGACCGCTACATTTATTCTACCATCGCCTACCAAGGTTACGGTCGCGGTCTTGATACCAGTTTAATAGAACAACTTAATACTATTGCCACCCAAGGATTAGCAAGTGATTTAACTTTCTGGCTAGATGTAGATGCAGAGGTAGGATTAAATCGCAAGCGTGGAGGTGGTGATAAATTTGACCGTATTGAACAGGAAAAAATAGATTTTCACCACCGAGTACAAGCAGGATACACTGCTTTGGCTGCATCCGATCCACAAAGAATTGTCAGGATAGATGGTAGTTTAACTCAGCAAGCAGTACAAGAACATATTCAAGCAGTTTTGAAGAATAAACTTCAAGCTTGGGGTTTGATTACTGTTTAGTATTTTTTATTTTAAAGAACTTTCAATTTCAGTATTTTGATAAATAAGAGTTTTTTCTTTACATTTCCCTTAGTATTTGTTTTAACTGTTTAATAATTGTTTACTTTTTATCATATTTCATGAATATTCTTAATTGTTTTAATTATCATATGTTTGATAATTCCTGAAAAAACCTATACACATAGAAGTATTAAGTAATTCTGTATAGCTAAATACTTAATTGGATGTCATAAAAATGTTGCCTAAATGGCAACACGGGTAAGTGAAGCTTCGTTATCTTCAATGAAGAAACAATTAAGTTGAAAGGTGTGTCTTGTATCAATAGATCGATGAACCAATCAATCTGTAACCTAGGGTACATATTATGGACAAATCTTTTTACCCAATCCAATATAGTCGCCTAGTTTATGATAGGGTGGTGTCAATCTGTATAAGTTCAGGCATTAATTATTTTTTGTGCCCAAACTAAAATCAATCAGTGTAAGAATAAACCCAACCAGGTAATATCCTGAACTTGGTTTATCCATAGATTTGCAATCTGTGTATTTGCGGTAGTTGACTTGTAGCGAATATAGGTTAACCTAAAGGCGTAATTTGCAAAGGTATGCGATCGCATTCCATATAACTACTGCAATTTCCACCCAGATTTACCTTGCCATTGCAAATCGGGAATCAAAAATGAATGTTTCGATACGGCAATACTACCTTACATAAACTACCCTAGGCAAGGTGATTGTTTAGTGTAAGAGTGCATTTCACATCGTAATTGTATTATTTAGTTTACAATACCAGTGAATGCTCAAATCTAAAGAAAATATAAAAATGATAGTGGTGTTTGGAGGATCAAAGTGTTTCTAAGACTAGCACAACAACACAGGCAATTTGTCCAAGACCTGGTAATGAACTTACAAGCATTGGCAATTGTTCTGGAACGGCGGGGATACCCTGCTTCTTGCTACACCTGTGGCGATCGGATGAATAGTGCTTCGTTTATGGTCAGTTTGGGAGAAAACCATCTGATTCGCTTTTTGGTATCAGATTATGGGATCACTTGGACAGAGATGCGGGATGACCGCGAATTAATGAAGTTAGAAGGTGCTGAGGCTGTGAATCAGTTACAAGAACTAGCTAATCTCATTAAGGAATCTATGCCTATCTATGTGGGTAAACAACCTCTGGTCAAGCGGTAACAATTGTGACCTCATTCATGGGAGAAATTAGAATTCGTCATTATGAACTGGAGATTGGGGTATTGGCAATGGGTAATTGTCCATTAGTTTTATGCAGGCAATTACCCACAATTCATAATTTTTCTTCTATCTACACAGTGAAATAATAAGGGTATGCTACAAAAAAATAAGCAATGAATTAGTGAATGTGTCATGCCCACAAAAAATCCGCAACTACCACCGAACAGCCCAATTGATAGTCCTGCACTGCATACATTTGAGCATTGGTTTGAATATCATGTCAGGGCACAACCCCATGATACTGATTACGCAGGGGTTGTTTGGCATGGTAATTACATCAAATGGATGGAATCAGCACGGGTAGAATATTTACGTTCGGTGGGGATTGAATTTGCTGATTTAGTTGCTTTAGGTTGCGATTTACCGGTGGTAGAGCTGTCAGTACGTTACCATAACCCAATTAAAATGGGGATGGCAGCAACGGTAAAAACTCGCATGGAATTGACTGGTGTGCGAATGAACTGGGATTATGCAATTGTCTCTAGGGATGGAGAGGAGTTGTTTGTTAGTGCCAAGGTAACATTAGTACCAGTAGATCGGGAAAAGAGCAAGATTATGCGTCAGTTACCTGCGGTAATGAAAGATGCGTTTGCCAGGATTTTAGAAAGGGGTCAAGGGTAATGAGCGAATTTAGAATGAAGAATGAGCGAATTATTACCCCATCGATGAATC
>JASJCX010000023.1 GCA_030065255.1 Calothrix sp. MO_167.B42
CCAATGATTGAGATGAAAGTCGCTGGCATAGCATTAGATGCCATTACCCGTAGCCCCATTGTACTCTTGAAAGATGCTTCCGAACGCCGTGCTTTACCCATATATATCGGTCAGGAACAAGCTAGGGCAATTATGGGCCCGATGGAAAATCAAAAACCACCCAGACCCCTAACCCACGATCTTATTGTCAGTATCCTAGAAACATGGGAGATGAATCTAGAAAAGATTATCATTCACTCCTTGCAAAAAGACACATTTTATGCATCGCTGATTTTGCAACATGGTGAAGTGAAAAAGGAAATTGATGCCCGTCCCAGTGATGCGATCGCAGTTGCTCTGCGTACCAATTCCCCCATATGGGTGATGGAAGAAGTGATTGCGGATGCTTCTATTCCTGTGGATCGGGATGCGGACGAAGCGGAGCAAGAAGCATTCCGAGAATTTATTTCCAATCTCCGTCCGGAAGATTTGATCCGCCACTTTGGGACTGAAAGTGAAAGTGAAAGCTAAAACAGTTATGAGCGCCCTAGGAGGGGAAGTTAGGAAGAGGCAGGGGGAGTGTGGGGAGTGTGGGGAGTGTGGGAGGTTTAACCATCAACTACCAACTGCCAACTGTCAACTGTCAACTGTCAACTGTCAACATCAAAAACGTCCTAACTATCGAGCGCAACTGCTATAACAACTAAAAACTCCACAAAAAGATGCGATACCGACGTTTTGGGAAAACCAATCTGCGCTTATCCGTATTTTCTCTAGGTACCATGCGTTATTTAGCTACGCCTGAAAATGCGTGGCACACAATTGAGCAAGGAATAGCCCAGGGAATTAACCATTTAGAAACAGCCATGGGGTACGGCGAGAGTGAGGAGTTTTTAGGAAGGGCTATCACTTCTGGGTTATCGGTACCTCGCTCCCAAATCCACATTACTACAAAAATACCACCTACGGCGGATGCGGATACAATGCGTCGGTGTATCGATCGCTCCCTAGAAAGGTTAAATCTAGATTATGTGGATTGTTTGGGGATTCACGGCTTAAACACTTGGGAGCATTTGCAGTGGGTTAAAGCCAAAAATGGCTGTATGCAAGCTGTTTGGGAAGCGGTGGCTGATAATCGAGTGGGACATGTAGGATTTTCTACCCACGCACCGTTAGAGGTGATTTTAGCAGCCATTGACACGGATTTTTTTGAGTTTGTCAATTTACATTATTATTACTTTTTCCCACGGAATGCTCCAGCCATTGAGCTGGCTTGGCAAAAGGATATGGGTGTATTTATCATTTCTCCTGGGGATAAAGGAGGAAAATTATATACTCCTCCCCCAACTTTAATCGATTTATGTCATCCTTTTTCGCCCCTAGAACTAAGTTATCGTTTTTTATTAAGTGATTCGCGCATTACAACTTTGAGTGTGGGTGCAGCCAATCCATCAGAATTAGCCACACCTTTACAAGTTGCTGACAAAGATTATCCACTCACGGCAGCAGAAGTTACAGTATTTAACTATTTAGAAGAACATAAAAATCAAGTTTTAGGTAACACTAAATGTAGTCAGTGTTATGAATGTTTACCTTGTCCGGAGAATATCAATATTCCTGAAGTTTTACGACTGCGTAATTTAGCTGTAGCCTATGAAATGCAGGAGTATGGTAAATATCGTTATGGAATGTTTGAAAATGCTGGCCATTGGTTTCCAGGAAAGAAAGGAAACAGGTGTACAGATTGTGGGGATTGTTTACCCAAATGTCCAGAAAATTTAAATATTCCTCATTTATTACGGGATACCCATGCAAGATTGCAAGGTAAAACTAGTAGACGATTATGGGGATGATTCTTGTTGAATTAATCTACTATAGCAATCCTAAATAACCCTTTTTTGTCACTCTGGAAAGATAAAAATAAATGTAGGTTGGGTGGAACGAAGTGAAACCCAACAACAACAAAGTTTTTGGCTGTTGGGTTTCGTCCCTCAACCCAACCTAAATCTAAATTTATAAAAGTACGTAATAATAAGGGTTTTAGTTTTTATCTAGCCAGAGTGATTAAAGAGGGATAATAAACCCTGTGGACAGGCTATGCCAAGGTGAAAAGTTAGATACCCGACTTTTCTGTAAAAGTTGGGTATCTGAGTCTCTGCATTTTTACAAATCAAATAGGATTGCTATATTATCTTCAAGGAATCCAAGGTAAATAGAGGCATCCAGGGATTATATCATGTGCGGATGAATACTTATAAAACCTCACCCGCCTGCGACACCCTCGACTTATTAAGGAGAGGGTAACAGAGGGTTGGGGTGAATTAAGCAAAAATTATAAGTAATTAAGCTAACTTGATATAATCAGGCGGACATGATATCAGAGGCACCCTAAATACGTAAGTAGTAACGCACCAAAGCCCGACATGATTGTGCGTGACTACGTATTTTTCAAGCATCAAATATGATTCCTATATTCTCTTCGATCAAGTCTGGTAAAAGTAATCCCAAGTTAAAAAAATAACCAGAAAAATATAGCATTTTCTTCGTTCAGTGAAGTACAAAAATATATACTAAAACCAAGATTGGGATGGGCATCCCTGCCAAACTAAATATACTTCACGAACAGGGCAGTTCTATTATCCTATTTGATTTTGGAAAAACTCAGTTAGCTAGATACTTACCTTATAGATACTTACCTTATAGATACTTACCTTATAAATATTTAGCTCTCAGTATACTTAGAAAAATTCAAGTAGGATTACTATAGCGATTTTAATTTACATAAAATAAAATTCAAATAAATATCACACTTAGCCCATCTCGTGATTCTAGACGCAGAGTATGAGAAGGGTTGCGTCAGGTGCGATCAGTTTTATATGTAATTTAATTTAGTGAATAATCTATAAAAAAATTGTAGGGAAACCAGCAGTTTTTTTTGCTAATTAATAGTAGCTTTTAGCAAGAGAACCTATCTGTAATTTCTATATTTTTGACAGTATTTCCTAACATTATCATGTTGTCTTGACAATTACTATTGAGGAGAATCAAGTCCCAATGTCTCATAATTCTGATATTAGCCATCCTTTAGATATAGGAGGGCTAACAAATACTTATTTATCCTCAAACAATGAATTAAATTTCACAAAAAATGATGGCCTACAACTCACTAGTTATAGTAGTTCTAGTTCGGAAGTAGGTACTAGTGAAATTGTCAGTGATGGGGAACTTAGTACCACTGGATATAACAATGATTCTGGTTATGGTTTAG
The DNA here is from genome assembly GCA_030065255.1 of Calothrix sp. MO_167.B42. Lineage (GTDB taxonomy): Bacteria > Cyanobacteriota > Cyanobacteriia > Cyanobacteriales > Nostocaceae > Calothrix_A. The sequence goes on from JASJCX010000023.1 coordinate 3,248, forward strand.
TTGACGCGGGTAAAGCTGTTGGTGAAGCCACTGGTGATAATAGCTTTACTGATATTCCCAATCAAGGTGGGGATGAATGGGGTGCAGATATGGTACAAGCCCCAGAAGTTTGGGACAAAGGACATACGGGAGAAGGGGTAATTGTTGCAGTTTTAGATACTGGGGTAGATTACAACCACTCTGATTTGAATGATAATATTTGGACAAATACCAAGGAAATTGCTGGTAATGGTATCGATGATGATGGCAATGGTTACATTGATGATGTCTCAGGCTGGAATTTTAGTAATGATGATAATGATGTCTTAGATAGAAACGGTCATGGTACCCACGTTGCTGGTACAATTGCTGGAGAAAATAATGATTTTGGAGTCACTGGTATTGCCTACGATGCCCAAATTATGCCAGTTAAAGTTTTGGATGACTCCGGTTCTGGTACTTATAGTTCAGTTGCGGATGGTATTTATTATGCGGTAGATAATGGTGCCCAGGTAATTAACATGAGCCTGGGTGGCTCTCGTTCCAGTAGTCAGCTAGAATCAGCCATTGAATACGCCGAGAGTAAAGGTGTAACTGTGGTGATGGCTGCTGGTAATAATGGCGATTCTCAACCGGGGTATCCGGGGCGTTACGCCGATGAATCGGGTATTGTTGTGGGAGCTGTGGATAGTGATGGTGAATTGGCTGATTTTTCTAACCGTGCTGGTGATGAGAACTTAGCTTATGTTACAGCCCCGGGAGTGGATGTTTACTCTACGGTTCCCAATAATGGATATGATTACTATAGTGGTACTTCTATGGCGAGTCCCCATGTGGCTGGTGTGGTGGCGCTAATGTTGAGTGCTAATCCCGATTTGACAACCACTCAAATACGTCAAATCATCACCGACACATCGGGAAATAGTACCCAAACAACGGAAAATAATACCCAAACAACGGAAATTACTAGCTGGGATTTTTCCAGTTATTTGTCTGCAAATACAATGGATAATTTGCACACCAATGCTATTTCAGGGGAAAATTTTCATGGTTCAGATGTCCATAGAAGTAATGAAAATTTATCCCCAGTCAATGACATTGTGTCTTATAACTCCACAGAAAAGAATATGAATCAAGTTCAGGAACGCCAATTTAGTGTTACTGGAAATAATGACAATAATGGCAATGATAGTAATGATTGGGACAGTATCCTCGAAGGAATTACTAAACAGCTACAACCCTATGAAGAGTGGTTAGAATTTCTTCTTTAAGAGGATGTTTGAAAAGTTTTTAGAGGTTAAGTATTATGCCTCTTCGCTCGCAATGATGCAATCTCGGAAGTTTTGCGTAAGTCCTACAGTTATCAAGTACCTACATTATAAATCGAGGGAGCTGATACCATTTATGTATTAAAAGATGCGCCCCTCTTTAGCCCATGTAGATGGGCTTTGTTCAAGTAGTTCCACTCATAAGCGAGTGAGAGCGATTAAGTGTAGCTTCATACAGAATTGGTATGACATTGTAGAAAGTATTTTTTATATCCACAGATAAATCCGATAGCCTGTATCCAGTCTATTTCTTGCCAGTATTCCCTCGTTAAATGATACAGCAGTTTGCGGATCAATGAGGTACAAAAAAATTTTCTAAAACTCTTGTGTTACCCGCATACCTGCTTTTATAAGCGTATCTCATCAATATGAAATATGCTGTGCATATGAATATAAAGTTTTGTAAAGTGATTTATTGTTTACTTTGACAGGCTGTCATACTGATTTTGGTAAACTATTCTGCCGGTAATTTTTATGAATCACTTATTGTTGTTCCTACGGAGAACACTGATTGTGTTCTTGGTGGGCACGTTTATTTCTGTAAGTACCTTTAGAGGGGAAGCTGTCGCCGATGTAACTCCTACGAAAAGTACCTTTAGAGGGGAAGCTATCGCCGATGTAACTCAGAAGTTTGTCAATTCATGTACACTTAAGCGTGCAAATCAAACAAATCAGCCAACTTTTCAAAATCCGCCATTTGCATACGCGGATACAATATATCAAAATTCAGACAGTCAAAACATCAAGGACTATCGAACTATTACCTTTGATGCAGTTCAAGACAAATTTTACCTAGATGGAGATGGAAGTGCATCTGCCACCAATGGATACAATGGCTACCTCTACAAGACTACTTTCTTTGACAATGAAGACAGTTCTACTCCAAGTCTAAAGACCATTGTTCGAGATAATGACAAAAGTCCTAGTCTACCTGGAAAACTCAAGGTAGTAGACTACAATGAGCAAACAAAAGAAAAAATGGTTGGAACCTATACCCCACCAACCATAGTAGTATCTCCTAGTGATCGAAAAGGCAACAGACCTAACTCCATTAACCTAGAACTTACCAATGACTTACCAGTAAATGTTCAATTGGCGGGGGATTTACCACCAACCAAAGAAAATTTAGAGAACCAATCTCAATATACCAACATTCATTATCATGGCTTTAACGTATCCCCTTTACTAGGAGCTGATGATGTTTTGGTGGATGTTCCTTCTAATCAAACTCCTCCTAGTTTGAAGCAAGGTGGTTATTATCCAAGTGACAATCCAGACGATCCTAAATATGGTGGTCCGATAACTGAGTACAAGATGGATGTCAAAATTCCATACGTCCATCAGTCAGGACTATTTTGGTATCATTCCCACGCTCACTCACTCAGCGATAATCAAGTTCGAGGTGGTTTGTCTGGTGGAATTATTATTAAGGGGGGCGATCAGTATTACGAAATTCTCAGTCCAACAAAGGGAATTCAAACTGATGATATTACTGATGATGACTTAACAAAAGACCAACCTGAGAAATTTTCTGTCCGTCAAAAGGTAATGATGTTCAAGGATTTTAATGATGTTCTAGGCACAAAAGCAGCAGATTGTTTCACTGTCAATGGTCAAGTCAACCCCAAAATAAGTATTAGGCCAGGAGAGGTTCAGTTGTGGCGCATGGCCAATGTAGGGGCGGATCAGTACATGAACATTGCTCTAGAAGAAAAAACAAATATGCAGAATCCCGCCTTTGCTAATCCCAACGGTAAACCAAATTTTTATATCTTGACGCGGGATGCTGATTTTGTTGAAAAGGTAGTACCAACTAACTCAGTTCTATTACCACCTGCTAGTCGAGTGGAAGTTCTTGTTGTAGGAGGTAAAACACCAACGGAACACAGCACATATAATCTTGTTTCTGACCTTACTACTAACTTAACTACTGAAGATCAAAAGTGGGTGCCAGGACGAAATAGCTACTTGTTAGCAACTGTTGAGCTAGATCCTGTTGACCTAAGCAATGATAATTATGTATGCTACACAGACAATACTGTTAATCAACTAGGTCTTTCTAAAAATTATAATGAAGGCAACCCGGGTGAGGACAAATATTGTGATTCAAATGAGGATAAAGACTTATATGCTTACATTGAAAAACAGGTGGCAACAAGTCAAACTGGCTCTGGTAGTGCTGTAGACAAGATACTGCCAGCCCCTGAAGAACTCTTCGATGGTTACTATGTAAATGATAATTATAGTATACCAATATGCCAAAGTAGGGATGAAGATTTTGTTACAAATAAAAAAAATACAGGTCAGGGTTGCCTAACTCCATCGAATTTGTATAGCGATCCGCTTACCAAGAAACGTTACTTCTATTTCAGCCAAGATTTCAGCCAAGGTGCGAAGTTTTTTCTTAAAGGATTTGAGCAAGCACAAAATCCAAATGACGACAATTTTCAGACAAAAATCCAAGAACTATATGATGGAAACCGAATTGATAAGGTTTCCCGGGTAGGAGACTTAGAAGAATGGCACTTGGTCAATACCACTATATCTGCCCACGTTTTCCACATACACCAGCTTGATTTTGTAGTTCCTCAGGTTATTCTCAGTCAAGATCCATGTGATGGTCTAACTACCAATGAGACCTGCACCTACAATAACTACACAGTAGGAAAGTATCAAGGATCATTAGATTTCTCGTCAGGAGCTGATAGATGTACTCAAGAAGGAAATAAATGGAAGTGTCCTCTATTACCCCAAGGATATCGGGATGTAATTCACTTACCTCCAAACAGCGAAACTATAGTCCGTATTCCCTTTGTCAATCCCTTCATTACTGGTCCATTTGTCTATCACTGCCATATACTATTCCACGAAGATACTGGCATGATGAATAATCTAAAAGTGGAAAATACAAAAGGGTATGGAGGAGAAGAGGTGATACCGCTATTAGCACCGATCCCACTACGCTAAAAATGAGGAGCGTGTCCAGAATTGTCTAGATTTTGAGAAGGTGATTCTTAACCTTCAAACCTCACGGGGTGACAAGCGCCCTAAAACCCTTGATAAAATCAAGTTTTTGAAGAAAATAAGAATCATTATAGAGGGGTGGGTGGTCGCGGTGCAACCACCTACCCCCTTCCTTATGTAACTGGCGATAAATAGGCGAACGGGATGGTTTTTTGTGTAGTGAATTGCCATTAATTCACTATCAACTTAGTCAATATCATCAGAGGAAGTATTGACTTTCATACTCCAAGGTTCTCCCTCTCCTTGAGGGGGATGAATATTTATTTTAGCTTTATTTGTAAACTTGGTTAAAGTCATGCCTAACTGAAATAGTGCATGTTGTACGAACCAGTAACTTTCGTGGTTATGACAAACAATTTCTAGGGCGAGTACACCTGTATTTGTGGAAAAGTACCAATGACAACTGGTGAGTAAGCTGCGAGAAATGCGATCGCAAGCTTGGAAAAATTTCTTCCCGATGGATTCTTCTAATTGTCGCAGTAGTAACTGATCCCGTAGAGAAATTTCATAGATAGGTAAATCGTCGGAATAAAGAGAAGACTTGTACATAGAAATTTTCCCATGATTAATAAGGGTATTTTGGTTCGCCATATCGCCGGTTGGCTTGGCTTATCTCCCTTGGGAATATCGCCGAATTCAATTCTCAGTGTAGGCTGATGATTGGTTTTTGCCAGCCTCTATGTGATGATCTGTTATCTACACCTTCTTCCTACTGATTCAATTTAGGATTATAACAGCACTCAGTAATTATGGTTTATATAATCAATTTCGGATTGGTAACTGAGCCTGTCGAAGTTTAGATTTTGAAAAACAGATAACTCAATCTTGCACCATTCTCAATGGGCTCCATATCCCACCCAGAAATAAAGTTCACAGGCTAACAGCTTAAGTTCATTGAAATGGACTGAAATTCTTTCTTAGTCCTCTTTTAGAGGACTTTAGCTATTAGCCAGGGATTTAAATCCCTGGCTGGGGGGCTGACAGCCCAGGTGCGAGTTAGGAGATAATCCCTTATCCGTTGTTATCCGTTGCCTATTTTGGATTTACCGATTGTGGATTGAGCTTTAAGAAAGATGCATCGCCACACAATTATTCCTATGCTTTTCTGATTCGGTCAAGCAATTATCAATGCAGAAAAAAGTTGCTTTTTGTACATGAAGACATAATTAACAATGCACTGTACTAGGATGATTGTTTACATCCATTACTAAATTAAATGTTAAATTGCCACATAGCGATCGCACAGTTGGTAACAATATCTGCAAGGGTTTGAATGATTATGTCCATTGGCAACATTTGCTGTCAATGTATAGGATTAAAAATATAGCAATATGAATGAATTTAGGATATTTATAAATCCTGAAACCCTTTGTTAGCTTGCTGTTCCCTGTTCCCTGTTCCCTTTTACCTATTAGGGGTTATGGAACCCTGACTTTGGGCAAAAGTCGGGGTTCTGGAACATTAGGCGGTGTTCTTGGATGAATGTGAGCTACGTATTTGCGACTAACTATCTCTGTATATATACGCTAATATTTAGCATTTTTTTAACAGTGCAAGTATTTTCGCAAATTGCAAATCGAGAATACTCAATTTTGATTCGATGGAGAACGGCGCATAAATGGTAAAAGGTCTTGTAAAATCGTTTCGTGGTAATGTTCTTGGGGATAATGTCCGACGTTGTTCATACTCACCAATTCCCCGTTAGGTACGGATTTCACAAAATTATCCGCCATACTCACATCTAACCAGGGGTCCATGGTTCCCCATTGCACCAAAATGGGTTTATCCCACTGCTTAAATCCAGAGTCGATTTCCTCCATGGATTTTGTTAGTTGTAAATTACGAATAGTAGCCAGTAAACTACGGCCAGATGCAGAGGTTTTGAGGAAGGGTTGGCGATAGATTCCTAGATGTTTCTCATCAATGACATAACGGCTACCACCTTCTAGGGTGCGATCGACTAACAAGGGGTCTTGAGTCATCATATCCCCTACTAGGGGTAAACCCATTTGTTTAATTTTCCAAGGTAATTTAGCGGTGGGGGAAATGGGGGTATTGAGGATGGAAATATTAGTAATTTTGTCGGGGTGACGTAAAGCATATTGCAATCCCACAGAGCCTAAAAAACCTTGGACAACTAGGGAAAATTGTTCCAATTCCAAGGCTTCGACAAAATTTCCTAAAGCTGTAACAAAAGCATCGGGAGTGTAAGCAAATTCCCTGGTATCTGGCTTAGAAGAAAAACCACAACCAATCCAATCTGGAGCGATTGCTCTTGTTCCTTGTTGTGCTAATCCTGGTAGTATGTCCCGCCAACTATAACTTTGGGATACTAAACCATGTAGTAAAACAACGGGTAATAAATTACTTTGACCTCTGGGTTCTGCATGACGGTAAAACCATTCTAGGGAATTTACGGTGATTTTATGTTCTGTTATTGACATTTATTTAATTTGCGTACCAGACAGGCTTACGGTTAGAGTTTTCATTCATCGAAAAGTATGCCAAAATTCCTTGTGGTGCAGGCAGCGTTCGACGGCTCGACTGAGCTTCGCCGAACGTCTGAGCTCACGCCGAAGTCTTGCCTGCCAATAATATGGGTAGGATGCCTGAATAATACGGGCAGGATGCCCATCCCACAAGATTGGATCATATTTTTGATGGAATTCTCTTAAAAGTTGTATAACTCGGAGATTGTTATTAATTAAAGATTAATCAGAGACAATCATCTCACGAAAAAGTTGCCGAATGCTATCTCAGAGAGATTTGTACCAAGATTCGCGCTTTAATACTTAATTCCTACGCCTCTTTCCCCCTGCCCCCTGGTTTGGATATACAAACTAGATGCATAATTATGAAATCCGGATGATTAGTTACCACAAAAACCTTACCCCCTTCCCCTCTAGTTACTAACCACAGGGGTGTCCACCAGGACAGGGTGAGGTGACGACAATATAGTAAGTCTCACAAGCGGATTTGATATTACAACAGTTTTCATCTATTTAAACCACATCTTTATGTAGGGGTTTAGCAGTGCTAAACCCCTACGGTGTGGTCTTATATTACCTGAAAATCGCTTTCAAAACCTGGCAAAACTTGATTGGTATACTATTAACCCGCAAGTCCCTAACCTCTGAATGACTAGCAGTATCCTTATAGGCGTGGGGAGTGTCAACAGTAGTGGAGTCAGAATAAATTCAGTTCAATTCAGCCATGCCAGAATTAGGATACTCGCGAGAAAGCAAACCTAAATCTATTATTTACCAACAATTTCGGCAACTTTATCCGCCCTGGATTTATCCAAACGAGCGCCGTGGACTTGTACTATACAAGAAGCCATATAATTTCCCCAACGGGCTGATTGTTGAGCGTTCAAACCATTGGTTAATCCGTATAGCACTCCCCCAGCAAAGTAATCTCCAGCACCAACAGTGTCAACAGCTTTAGCTGGAAATCCGGGAACCCGAACAATTTCTTTGTCTTGTACTACAAGAGCGCCATCAGCGCCATCGGTAATAAATGCAGTGTCAACCATTGCGCCAATTTTACTGGCGCAATCTTCAAGAACTTCAGTTTCACAGAAATGACGGGCTTCATCAGCATTGCAAAATACTACATCGCAGTATTTTGTCACCAATTTGTGAAAATCATCGCTGAAGCGACTGACTAAAAATAAGTCGGAAAAGGTAAAAGCAACTTTTACATCGTGACGCTTGGATTGCTCCATAGTCTCAATACTGGCTTTTTTGGGACCTGGTGCATCCCAAAGATAGCCTTCCACATAACTATATTTACACCGAGCTAATTTTTCTACGTCAATATCCGTGGGATCTAAAGTTGTGGAAACCCCCAAATGGGTACACATAGTACGTTCGGCATCGGGAGTTGTTAAAACTAAACAAGTTCCTGTGGTACCGTGGTCTTCATCGGTGGGGTGAACATCAAAATGAATCCCTGCTTCTAGTAAATCTTGGCGATAAAATTCACCGTTAGTATCGCGAGAAACCTTACCCGAATAAAAACCTTTACCACCACTTTGGGCGATGGCAATCATTGTATTCGCAGCAGAACCACCGGAACTCAATTCTAGGGAATGGTGTTTCAATTCCTGCAATAATCGCCCCTGTTTTTCCGAGTCCATAAGGGTCATACTACCGCGATTCAGGTCATGTTCCCGAACGAAATCGTCTTCCACTAACGCCAAAATGTCTACCATTGCGTTACCTACGCCAAAGACATCTACTGACTTAGAATGTTCTGCTGTCATTGAATTTAAGTTTCTACTAAAACTGCAATCTCAGTTTAGGGTAATTTTTGTCATTAATAAAATGATATGCCTCTTGTGTCAAGGAGAATTTAGAATGAAGAATTTAGGATTGCTATATCTAAATTTTTATTGCTAATTCCTAATCTAAATTAAAACTATTTGACAAAAGTTACCAAAGATTCCGATAATTGTACATTGTGAAAACTTTAGCTATCTCAATAAACACTTGGCTAACGTCATTGTCATAGGTGCCCAGTGGGGCGATGAAGGAAAAGGAAAAATAACTGACCTGCTCAGCCGCTCCGCAGATGTTGTTGTGCGTTACCAAGGGGGTGTCAATGCTGGACACACCATTGTAGTAGAAGGCGATACCTTTAAACTGCACTTGATTCCCTCTGGTATTTTGTATCCAGATACTGAATGTATCATCGGTTCTGGAACGGTAATCGACCCAAAAGTTCTGATTACAGAACTAGATCAAATAGAAGCATTAAATATTTCTACTGATAATCTGTTTATTTCGGAAACTGCTCACGTGACCATGCCCTATCATAGGTTATTCGACCGGGCAGCAGAAGAACGCAGGGGAAATTACAAACTAGGTACAACTGGTCGCGGAATAGGTCCAACCTACGCAGATAAGTCAGAGCGTACAGGGATTAGAGTCTTAGATTTAATGGATCCCCAGGGTTTAAGCGAGCAGTTAGAATGGACGATTAATTATAAAAATGTCATTCTCGAAAAGCTTTATAACTTACCACCTTTAGATCCCCAAGCAGTAATCAAAGAATATCTTGGCTATGCTGAACGCTTGCGGCCCCATGTGGTTGATAGTTCCCTCAAAATCTATAATGCCATAAAACGACGGCGAAATATTTTATTTGAGGGAGCCCAAGGCACTCTCCTGGATTTAGATCATGGGACTTATCCCTATGTTACATCTTCTAACCCCGTAGCTGGTGGTGCCTGTGTGGGTGCAGGTTTGGGCCCAACGGCCATCGACCGGGTGATTGGTGTGGCCAAAGCTTACACCACCCGTGTGGGTGAAGGACCATTTCCTACGGAGCTAGAAGGAGAGGTGGGAGAGTTACTGTGTGCCCGTGGTGCTGAATTTGGCACAACTACAGGGAGAAAACGCCGGTGTGGTTGGTTTGATGCGGTAATTGGCCGTTATGCGGTGCGGATTAATGGCATGGATTGTTTAGCAATTACCAAACTAGATGTCCTTGATGATGTTGAGGAAATTAACGTTTGTGTTGCTTATGAAATAGACGGGGAACGCTGCGAACATTTTCCCACAAGTTCCCGTCAGTTTGCTAACTGTCGTCCCATTTACAAAACCCTACCCGGGTGGAAGCAATCAACCAGTGACTGTCGCAAATTAGAAGACTTACCCAAACAAGCCTTGGACTACCTGAAATTTTTAGCTGAATTAATGGAAGTTCCCATTGCGATCGTTTCCTTGGGTGCTAGCCGCGATCAAACTATTATTGTGGAAGACCCAATTCATGGTCCCAAGCGGGCTTTGTTACACCCTGATGGAACCCCTGTTTCTGCGGTTAATGCTTAAGGGTGGCTGGAATTTCCTCAGAATATAACTAATGGTCTCTCCCATAAAATTTGATGGTAAAAATAATAACCTATAGCACAGGCATCCTTGCCTGGGTATAACATAGTCAGGCAAGGATGCCTGACCCACAACCCCTCATAACTAATGCTCCACTACATTAGTTATGAGGGGATTTGTAGTTGGGCTTTAGCCCTTATTAATCCCAAAATATAATGCGCTAAAGCGCTACTACGAAAACTTTTACCCCTCATAACTAATGCGATGAAGCACTAAGTTCCTGCAAATATTACCCTTTAATAGCAGTGTTGGGTGTATAATTGGAGTTTTGTCATCTTGATGTAATACCAGTTTTGGAAGGCTTATACAATAGCTCTTTGATTATCCAAAGTTTAAAATCTAAAATCCAAAATGGTATTGCCCTAACGGCAGGACAAAATGAGTAAATACTTTGTAGAATTTGTATGAGCATCACAGTCGAATGTCAAACTAGACCAGAAGGCACCAAACCCAGAGCCTTACGCCGTTCTGGAATGATCCCAGCTAATTTATACGGCCACAATGGTACGGAGTCCATTTCCTTAGTGGTGGATGCTAAAACCGTTGAACTTTTACAGAAAAAAGCTGCTGTTAATAAAACACAATTGGAGTTGAAAATTACTGATATTTCTTGGAACGGTACCACAGTAATTAAGGAACTTCAGGCCCATCCAGCAAAAGCTACACCTTATCACGTCAGCTTTTATGCCTGTTCTCAAGGCTAAGTTGAAGTATTTTGCAATATTTTGGTTTTTCATGATCATCATTAACCAGGGGTAACTCCCTGGTTTTTTATTAGACTTTTCGAGATAAAATTACTGTTGCTTGTCGGTATAGCAGTTGCCAAGATATAGCGAATTTGGGTTGATGGTTGACGGTTATTGAGTCGAACAATACTGTCCTAACCAATATGTCCATCGCTATAGTTGGCTTTTCCTATTCAAACCCATAACTTGCACCATTCCCAATAACCGCCTGGGATTTAAATCCCAACTCTTATAGCACCAAGTCGTCTAAAGTAGACTAGACAAGCATTCTAGTCTACTTAAGTAAACTTTGTTTATTAGCCTTGAAATTTATTTGGTAGGTGGGAATGTGGGCTAAGTGGCATTGGTGCAAGTTGTTAGTTCAAACGGACATGATATCAATCAGTAAATCCAAAATCCTTTCATTGAATGACAGAAATTGCTATTCCCCCTTTAATTCAACAAATGTTACAGCCTGGGTTCTACCCCCATGCAGTGACAGAACCAGTTCAATTAATCCAAACCCACATTTCCTATGTACTATTAACGGGAAAATATGCTTATAAACTGAAAAAGTCTGTGAATTTTGGATTTTTAGACTTCTCGACTTTAGAAAAGCGACAACATTTTTGCCAAGAAGAATTGCGTCTTAATCGCCGAGGAGCAGCAGAACTATATCTAGAGGTGTTACCCATTACCCAATCAGGAGAAAAATATGAGTTGGGCGGTAAGGGAGAAGCAGCAGAATATGTGCTGAAAATGCGCCAATTCCCCCAGGAAAGCCTATTAAGTTCCATGTTTGATGAGGGAACTCTACAGGAATCACATTTAGAAGAATTGGGAAAGGTGGTAGCTCTCTACCATGAAAGAGCAGATATCAATGACTATATTCGCTCTTTTGGGGAAGTAGCTCAGGTACGCACCGCAATTGATGAAAATTACCAACAAACCGAAAAGTATATTGGTGGTTCCCAAACCCAGTTACAATTTGATCAAACCAAAGCCTATAGCGATCGCTTTTTTGTAGAGCGCCAAGAGTTGTTTGCCCAAAGAATTAAAGGTGATTACATTCGGGAATGTCACGGGGATTTACACCTGAGAAATATTGCTTGGTGGCAAGATAGGATCTTAGTTTTTGACTGCATTGAGTTTAACGAGCCATTCCGTTTTGTCGATGTCATGTATGATGTGGCGTTCACCGTCATGGATTTAGAAGCAAGACAGCGCCAAGACTTGGGTAATGTATTTCTTAACACCTATGTTGAACAAACTGGAGACTGGGAAGGCTTACAAGTCTTACCTTTATACTTGAGTCGTCAAGCATATGTACGGGCAAAAGTAACTTCATTGTTATTAGATGATCCGGGGATTCCCGCAGAAGTAAAACAAGAAGCATTCCAAACTGCTGCAAGTTATTATAAACAAGCATGGGAATATACCAAACCCCGTCAAGGAAAATTAATTTTCATGTCTGGTTTGTCTGGTTCAGGTAAGAGTACAACCGCCCGTTATCTATCTCACCAATTGGGAGCCATCCAGATTCGTTCGGATGCAGTCCGCAAACATCTTGCCGGTATTCCCTTACAGTCAAAAGGGGGAGATGAAATTTATACCCCAGAAATGACCCAAAAGACGTATGGACGGTTATTAGATTTGGGTATTATACTTACCAAACAAGGTTTTTCCGTAATTTTAGATGCTAAATATGACCGGCAACAACTCAGACAGGAGGTAATTAACCAAGCCAAGGCCAATAATATCCCCCTGCAAATTGTCCAGTGTGAAGCACCTTTAGAAGTTTTACAACAAAGACTGCAAAACCGCAGTGGTGACATTGCCGATGCAACGGCAGATTTATTAACCTCACAGGTGGAGAAAGCAGAATCCCTAACTACAGAGGAAAAAGTATACCTAAAAGTGGTGGATACTACTCAACCCCTAGACACACAATTAAAAGATGTAATTTGCTCATAGCCCCTATCCCATGGCAGAAGAAAAAAAGAATTCGGGCAAACTGGTACCGCCAAATTTTTTATCCCAACTAGCATTTGGCATATTCCTATCAGTCTTGTTATCATTGCTCGGTTTTCCTAGAACCTGGAGCATCTTCTTAGGAGTTTCAGCAGGATTTATTTTTGGCTGGGTTGCTGCGGCATCCCAAAGTAGCCCCAGAACCCAAAATTTGGCTTCCTCAGAAGGTATAGAGTCTGGATTGAGGTACTGGTTATTCTTCATGTTGGCATTTGTAGTGGTGGGATACCCACCAAACGTAAGTATTTTTGTCGGTGGTATTGGTGGTATCGCCGGTGGATGGATGATTACTTGGTGGAAGAGTAAGGGGGAAACAAAAGCCGAACCATCATCACCAGAAATTACCCCCACCGATGAAGAACTAACTTCCCGAGGACGGGTAACTAGACCAAAAATGCGGAAAACTACTCAACGCTATCGTCGCAGTCCGGGTTCAGTTAAACTGAAGTTTTGGGAACGGTAGCAGGCAAAAGACACAGGGTAAAAGGCAATCCTAAATCAAAAATGATCAAAATCAAATTTGGGATCTGCCTGGGGAAAAGACAGATAAAATTAGCTCAAACAAAAAGATAATCATAATCTAATGTTTCTGTACCTTTCCAAATTATTGCCCCTACTGTTTTACCCTTTGGGTTTAGCCTGTATCAGCTTGATAGTAGCACTAGTCATGTTAGGGAGACGACCCCGCATAGCCGCATTTTGCATTACTTTCTCCTTAGTGCTACTACTTGTGAGTAGTAATGGTTGGGTATCTAAATTTTTTGTGCGATCGCTAGAATGGCAAAATATACCACCCGCCGAACTACCTACAGCAGAAGCAATGGTGGTTTTGGGTGGTGCTACCAAATCCGCTTTTCCTCCTCGGCCAGGGGTAGATTTAAGCGAACAAGGCGATCGCGTAATTTATGCAGCACAACTTTATCGCCAGCAAAAAGCCCCCTTAATTATCCTCAGTGGGGGTCGTATTGATTGGCGTGGTGGCGGTACCGCTGAATCAACTGATATGGCAGCAATTTTGACTTCCCTTGGCATTCCCAAACAGGCAATAATTGAAGAACCAAATTCCCTCAACACCTATCAAAATGCTGTTAATGTCAGTAAAATTATTGAAGCAAAAGGTATTAAAAAAGTATTATTAATCACTTCAGCTATGCATATGCCGCGATCGCTGCTGATATTTAAAAAACAAGGTATGGATGTAATTCCAGCACCGACTGACTTTTTGGTGAGTGAAGGGGAAATACAAGAACTGGGTAACACGCCAAAAGCAGCAATTTTAAACTTAATGCCAAATACTGACAACCTGCATCAATTTACTATTACCTTAAAAGAGTATTTGGGGATGTTAATTTATCGCTTACGGGGTTGGCTGTAATCAGTTATCAGTTAGCCTCCTCCGGAGGAGCTGCGCTAACAGTTATCAGTTAGGGTTTTTCAAAAATCCTTATCAGTTATTTCTGTCTGAATACGATACATAAATACCAACAGTTATAATTGCAATAAGAATATAAGCTGGTTTGATATATTACCCAGAAATTTTATGTCACAAGACTTTCCGCAGATAATTCCCTCCCAGCAGTCCCAAGTAGAGGAGAATTTGCTAGTCCATCAAACTACCAGGGAATTCTACGACGAAGTACATATACGGTCAGAATTTCAGCAATATTGCCAGTGGTATTATGCTACTGCGGAGCATCATCGCCAAGAACTAGAGAGAATGCGCGGCGAACTCAACATATTTGCATGGTTTCGCCGCAAATGAAGGATTTTTAATAACCCTTAAGATAATATTTCCAACTCATCTTCCCGGAGGTGAGCCTTAAACTTTTTACTAAACTTGACTAAGACAGGCAAATTAGCACTTACAGGTCTATCATTCCATGTAGTAACAATATTAATTACTTCACCTTCTGAACCCTCAAGATCAAAAGCTTTACCTCGATGCTCGGGGTTATGATAAACCACTACAGATGTTTTAACACGAACGCGATCGCCAATTTTCATACCTAAATTTACATCTAGTTTTTGTTTTTCTAAAATATTCTCCACAGCTATCCCCGAGTGAGTTTGCTGGTTGTTCATAAGTAATATCGACAGAAATATTTACACTTTAATATTTAGACTGGATAGGGATTTCAGCTTTAATTTTGTGTAATAAATTTTGTCTTGTTACTTATATACTTTGCAAAAGTGATGCCATAGCCATAGTTTTTGCCGATGCATTTTACAATACCTTTCAACTTAGCAGATAGAAAAATCAGCCAGATTAGGTTTCGATCATCAATGATGCTCTACTTTGGCTGTTCACCATTTCCAAACGATTCCCCGTGCTAGCCTATCCTTAAATAAAATATATTGGAGGCATCGCCAAGATATTGCAGGGGTTTAACCCAACATCAGAACCACTAGATACTTTGGCAAGAGTTCCCATCATCCTATCTTCACATAAGATTGCCCGTCTTCAAAGTCCTAATTTATAGTCTCATAAAACCAGTATTTCCAAATATTGATGGAAAAAGTATTGGTGGAAGTGCTTAGGCGTGTCATACCATTTCTTTATAAATATGTGCCAAATTTAGCCTGCTTCCGGCAGGCTTTGTTCGTATAGCCCCACTCTTCTAGAGTGAGGGAAATATTATATTATCCCCTGCTCCGAAGCCCCCTTGCCTCTAATTACTAGGTGGACAGAGTTTCTGCAACTTCAGAGGAAGTCGCTGACATTGTTGTTGAAAGGATTGAGGATTAATTTGCCACCAAGCAGCTAAACTCAAACTAGTACCCGCTAATAATAGGAATAACAACCCAGTAAATATTAACCACCCCCGTTTACCTTTGTCAGGCCTGCTTACATCAGGAGCCTGGGTAGTGGGTGATTCAGTGGTGGGTGATTCAGTTGGAAGTGATTCGGGTAAATCTAAATCTAGTAATGCTTGGGAACTCTCTGTAAAAGTCGATTCCACCGGTTCGGCCATAGTTGCTAAAACTTGCGGCTCCTTTTGCACTATATGTACGGGATAGTCAGGGGAAACACGACAATGGGTAAGCACCACTGAGATATTATCATGACCATTTTGTTGATTGGCTAAATCAATCCATTGGCGCACACCATCTTCTAACACCATCTCCCCTGTGAATATGGGTAAGACATAATCTTGCCAGGATTTTTCCACCCAGTTATTGTCACTTAACCCATCAGAACACAGTAGTAAAATCCCATCTTCTTCTATAATTAACCTTTGGCTTGTGGGTTGTAAAAATTCACCTTCCTTAGTCCCCAAAGCTTGGGTAAGGGCATTAGCATCTGGGCGTTGTAGTGCTTGACGATACAAACTCCGAGCACAACGGACTTCTCGCCCAGCCACATCATCATCCACCGTCAATAATTGGCAATAATTAGGAGTAATCCAGTAAGCACGGCTATCACCCACATTTATTAGGTAAAGTTCGTGGGAATTTTCTCCCGTCTCGACTTTTTGTGGTATTTGCACAGCCATCACCATGGTTGTACCCATGCGTTGAATACCTTCTCGGTGTTGTTGATTATTGCTATTGCTAATTAAGTTATTAACTACCCGCAAGCAAGCTTCTATTTGTTGTTGCAATAATTGTGGTGGTAGTATATCTTCCTGGGAACCTACTTCTTGCAGTAAAGCTTGGATTTGTAATTTTATAGACTCAATTGCCAATTTGCTAGCAACTTCACCCCCCTCATGGCCGCCAATACCATCACAAACAATAGATACTTGGGGTATTAAAGGATCGTTAATGCGCTCCCTACTGCTAGGAAAACAAGCATCCTCATTTTGCGTGAGTTCACTACCAATACTAGTAGCTCCAGCTACTTTGAGAGTTAAGGGTAATTTTCCGACTAATGTCAGTAACAATTGATTTAATTGGCTAGATATTGATTGTATATCAACATCTTCAGCCTTCATTTGCTGGACAATATATTGTAATTCTGATGCCCCTTGGGGTTTTGCCTTATCTACCCAGGGTTGCCAACAATCTGCCAACTGTCTTAGATGGGGCGGTTCTGACTGATGTAGTTCTAATAATCCCACACACCATCCCCGTACCCGGATATTTTCCCCCCGGAGTAAACTGCCGGCCACACCTAACTCCCACAAAGGTTGCCATAATTGCAAAATTTGCCATAGCCAGTAAACCTGTCTCACGGCAGTTGCTTTATTCCATCCATCTGCGATCGCAGGATACAGATTACCGTATTCGTCTATGGGTACATTTTCTAGTAACAAAGTATCATGTGCTTCTGATTCTGAGTCAGGGATAATTCCATACACTTGGGGTATATGTAAACTATGGGGATATAACTTGAGGTAAGGAACAGTGGCTGCGGGAGGTTCTGAGGGAATTTCTGGTAATAATCCTGGTTGAGTATCCAGCCAAATGTTAGGCGCAATTACCTCATATCTGTAGGCAACTTTTTCTCCTATTTCCCGTTGATGGCTAGATGAATCAACTACCCACAGATAACGGTAGACTAAAGGTGTTTGGCAATTACCACAAACCTCTTCACCGACTGGATTAATTGGTTTGGTACAGTCTTGGTTAGTACAATAGATTAGACGCTGTGTAGAAATCATATAAATATATATTTCGAGTAAATAATTAATAAGTAAATTTCAATCACATCTAGCTCTTAAGCTCTAACTAATTGGCATAAACTAAATTTATATCCATGATTCTATAAGTTGTTACTTATACTTTTGAGAATATTAAGTTAAGAATACTTGAGTTAAATTAAGTGAACACAGTCACCATATGGCTGTATATAAGCATAGAAATGCAGTAACGACAAATAATTTAGTCTTGAGGATGGCAAGATGCCAAGTACTACCTTAATTTGGCTAATTGTAGGTACAGGACTGTGTTTGATGGAATTTTTTCTACCTACAGAGTTCGTCACATTGATGATGGGAATTAGCGCCTTTGTGGTAGCGTTACTGGCGGGGGTGCTACTAGGAAAATTATGGCTGCAAGTTTTGGTTTGGCTATTACTATCTGCCGTTTTAGTAGTTTTTTCCCGGCGGTTGCTAACACCAAGAAGGCGAAGTTCCCAAATTCAGGATGCAATTATAGCGGAAACTTTAACAGAAATACCACCAGGTAAAAGTGGACGGGTACTCTATGAGGGTAATTCGTGGCGGGCTCAATGTGATGATGAAAAAATCGCGATCGCACCCCAAGAAACCGTCTATGTAGTCAGGCGACAAGGTACCACATTAATTGTGATGCCAGAGCGTCTTTTACGTTCTTAAAAATTATTTCAATCAGGAGGCACTGTATATATGTATCAATTTTTACTATTAGTTTTTACTGTATTGGGTGGTTCAGCATTGGTTAGCTCAGTCAAAGTGATTAACCAAGGAAATGGGGCTTTAGTTGAGCGTTTGGGACGCTACAATAAACCACTCAAACCTGGTATCAATTTTGTCATGCCCCTAGGATTCGATCGGGTTGTATTTAAGGAAACCATCCGAGAAAAAGTTTTAGATATTCCTCCCCAAAAATGTATTACCAGGGACAATGTGTCAATGACCGCAGATGCAGTGGTTTACTGGCGCATCGTCGATATGGAAAAAGCTTACTATAAAGTGGAAAATCTCCAGTCAGCGATGGTGAATTTAGTTCTGACTCAAATCCGTTCCGAAATGGGTAAACTGGAACTAGACGACACTTTTACCGCCCGCTCGCAAATTAATGAACTTTTGTTACGAGAATTAGATATTTCCACAGATCCTTGGGGAGTAAAAGTTACTCGAGTGGAACTGCGGGATATTGTTCCCTCTCAAGCAGTGCAGGAATCTATGGAATTGCAGATGTCCGCAGAAAGGCGCAAACGGGCAGCAATTCTCACTTCTGAAGGAGAACGGGAATCAGCAGTCAATACAGCCAGAGGTAAGGCTGACGCTCAAGTCTTAGAAGCACAAGCCAAGCAAAAAGCCGTAGTTTTAGCAGCAGAAGCCGAACAAAAAGCGATCGTCCTCAAAGCCCAAGCACAACGCCAGGAAAGGGTTCTTCAAGCCCAAGCCATTGCTGAATCATCAGAAATTGTCGCTCAGAAAATCCAGGACAATCCCAACGCCCATCAAGCCCTAGAATTCCTGTTAGCTATGGGTTATTTAGATATGGGTTCAACCATTGGTAAGAGCGAGAGTAGCAAGGTAATGTTTATGGATCCACGTACCATACCCGGCACCTTGGAAGGTATACGCTCCATTGTTTCAGAAAATCCCCCACAAGACCAATCCATTGTGGATAACCCTCTATTTAAAGATTGATGTTCTCTTACTTTCCTTCCAGATCATGACATTTTTTACATAGACCGAAAAATTCCAAAGTGTGATAGAAAATTTTAAACTGGTGCCTATCTTGCAACTGCTCTTCTAATTCATGGGCGGGACATTGGTTTATAGTCACCGAAATTCCACATTGCAAACAAGTAAGGTGGTGTTTATCCTGTTGTGTCAAACTATAGAGGGCTTCTCCATTGCCCAATACTCGCATTTGTACCAAACCCTCTAGTTTTAAAGCTTCCAAAGAACGGTAAACTGTAGCTAAACCCATACCCTGGTTGCGACTACGCAGCTCTACATAAATCTCTTGGGCAGAAATGCCTTTTTTGATAGTTTTGAGCAAAGTTAAAATCCGCTCTTGGGAAGGGGTGCGTATAGCTTTCATAAAACAATTATTTTCGGGAGTTATGGATGATAGAAGGCTTGAGCCTGGTTAATTTAACAAATTACTGTAATTAGTGGGTAATTCTATTTTCACCCATTGGGAACTGAAATACATAGTATAGCGATCGTCGCATTCAACAAATGCCAGTGCAAAGAAAATATCGAGCGAAAATTTGGGTAACTCTGCGTACTTCAGTCCTAGACCCGGCTGGAGTTGCTGTAGAATCTGGATTAAGTCATTTAGGTTACGATAATGTCGAACAAATCCGGATTGGTAAATACATTGAATTATTAATCACCACCAAAAATGAGAAAGAAGCTAATCAACAGTTAAATGCAATATGCGACCAAATGCTGGCAAATCCAGTGATTGAAAATTATCGCTTCGAGTTGATTGAGGTGGAATCCCAAACCGGAGTGTTCTAAAAAGTTAACAATTAAAAGTTAAAAGTTAAAATAATGAAGTTTGGGGTAGTTGTTTTTCCTGGTTCTAATTGCGATCGCGATGTCGTTTATGTCACCAGAGATGTGATGGGACAACCCACTCGCATGATTTGGCATCAAGATACTGATATTAACGATATTGATGTAATTGTCCTACCTGGCGGTTTTAGCTACGGGGATTATTTGCGCTGTGGTGCCATCGCTCGGTTTTCTCCAGTCATGCAACAAGTAATTGAACACGCCCAAAAGGGTAAGCTGGTTATCGGTATTTGTAACGGCTTCCAAGTATTAACTGAGGCTCATTTACTACCGGGAGTACTGGTGAGAAATCGGGATATGCATTTTATTTGCGATCGCCTCCCCTTACAGGTGGAGCGTAATGATTTACCTTGGACCCAAGGTTATGGAAAAGGTGACATAATTATTTTACCAATCGCCCACGGTGAAGGACAATTTCGTGCCGATGAAGAAACTTTGACGGAAATTGAAGCAAATAATCAAGTATTATTCCGTTATGCAGGGGAAAATCCCAACGGTTCCCAAAATAACATTGCTGGTATTTGCAATCTCCAAGGTAATGTGTTGGGGATGATGCCTCATCCAGAAAGAGCCGCAGATTCTATGCTGGGTGGTACCGATGGTTTAAAGTTATTTCAGGGATTAGTGGAATCAGCAATAGGGGCTGTGGCTTGAAGTAGTATGTTGTATTTGATACCTAATTGATATTAGTAGATAAACCCATACCCAAGAGAGTACCATTAGCAATATATTCGCCCATCTTTTCCTGGATTTTGGTGGATTTTGGCTAAAGAATCACTAGGGGAGCATAATTCCACCACAAAATCAGGACACAGGGGCAAAAACTTCTGTCTTTGTTCCTTGGTAAGAGACTCTCACCGTTCCATCCTAATCCAAGAAGCATCAGGAGAGCGATTAGCACCATTAGAGAGTTTAAACCCAGTAGAAGAATCAAAGGCTGTACCAAGATTATTTTGATGGCTCCAGGCTTGAACTTGATAGGATAATTCAATATTTCGATTGTCTGTTTCTCTCCCAGTTGGTGCCATTATTATTAATTCTCCTGATGCTGTGCGTTCAAAGTTCCAATCGCGGTTGTTTTCACATAATTGCCAAAATTGCTCGTCACTGAGGTTGATTGTTAATTCTAGGTGAGAAGGTAAGGTAACAGTACGTGCATTCATAAATTTCTCTCCATTTCTAGTGCTTTGTCCCATTAATTCTGATGGGTTGGATAATGAACCGCAAAGGGCGCAAAGGGCGCAAAGGAAGAAAGAAGAGAAATAGAGATATTCAATTTATCCATCAAAACTAATGGGACAGAGCACTAGTAGTGAGAGGTTTTCCATATTGACATTTATCCTATCCTCCGTGTAATTTTCTTGTTCCTCTGGGTGTTGAGCATCAAATTTATTACCTATATTTTAATATTAGCGATCGCAATTTTGCTGCTACACTTGGTAATTCCATAATATTATTCTGAAAAATAAAATCAGCGTAAATGCTGATGTAGATTATTGTAAGACATCAATATATTAGGTTTATAGCGAGGGAAAAAACTCGTATTTGTTAAAAATTTTTTAATACTAAATAAGGAATCAAAATTATGTCAAAAATTGCACAAATTTTATTAGCTAGTGCTGTAGTTTTTTCTGCCGCTTTACCAGCAAGTGCTGCTAATACAGAATTTAATAAGACTAATACTGCAACTTTACTTAATAGCTCAAGTAAAGGCGAATTAGTAGCTACAGACGGGGCGTATGAATCATATTATGTTTGCATTAATTCTGGTTATCTAAATGTCAGGAACGCACGTGGAAGAATCATTGGAAGAGTCTACAAAGGTCAAACTTTAAGAGTAACTGCAAATGGCGGCGGTCGATACCAAATTCGCTATGGTCGTGGATACGGATGGGTTAGTGCACGTTTTGTCTGCTACGGTGCTTGACCATTAATTCATCTATCACTTCTAATGTAAAATGAGTTGTATTTAGATCCTCAATTTATTTAATAACTTGGGGATCTAACTATTTTATTTATGATATTTCCTTGATAGGGAAAATTTCTCCTCGTAAATAAGAATCAAAATACTTTTTAAAATACTTGATACTAGTTACATTTGGCTCATCACATTCATCGGGAGTAAATTCATAAATAGGTAATTTTTCTCGCACCAATTTAACTAAATTAGGATGAATTTCCTCGAATGAATCGACCCTAGCAATAGTAGTTTCAAATCTCATTTGAGCGGGATGGCCATAACCTAACTTCATCCAAGGTAACCAAGGACAATCCCTAGCCCATAATGCTGGGGGTGCATTTTTAACACCGGGACGAGAAAAATGGGATGTGAAATACTCTACCCCTTTGAATTTTTCTCCAGGACAATAGTCTTGAAACTTCTTATCTCCAGCCAAAGGATGTGGATATTCTAAAGGAATTTCTATCACTTTAGTTGTATATCCACATCCTTTGGGAATAACTATTTTCTTCTCACTAACCGAACCTTGTACCATGCGGTTAGCTATATGTACTATCGGTACTTTTGGGGTATTTGCATTTGGCTGCCAATAATGCAAAATTTCTTTAGTTTCTGGGTGACAAAATAAACCTATTTCCCGATTTAGCCGATATCCCACTTCCCCATGCTCGGGATCTGATTTGAGTAATACTTTGGTGGCATTCATGCCAACAATAGAAAACAATTTTTCCTTAGGTTTACCTGGTTCTTCTATCCACCAAACTTCCCCTTTCCATTCATAGTAAAGCTGTTTACCATGATTTTCTCTGTAAAAGTTAAGGGAACTAAATTCATATTCATCTGCATAATCTGGCATTGATATTTCCATAATTAACTGGCAGTTGAGAACTGAAATTCAGAGAATACAAATCAGTATAACTTTTTTCGTTGTCTTTTTGACCAAACCTCTTCGGAGCGGATGTAGGAGTGTCTGGGGTGTAGGAGATAGGGAAAAATTATACCAATTTGAAAAAAGAATGCGACAGATGGGTAGGGGTTTAGCACTGCTAAACCCCTACAAATAATTTAATTTATGTGTCGCAAACATTATTTGAATTGGTATTAGCCCTGAAATATAGACTAAAGTCCAAGGCAAAAAACTATTAATGGGGATTTGAGATCCCCATTAGCATAGGCTAGAAATTGAAATCTAAATCTAAATATAGAATCGAGGATCAACCACGCTGAAATTCTACTTCATTGAGTGATGGAGTCTCATAATATACTTGGAATTTTGTTGCTGCTACTTCAGTCTGTTTTGTTGAAGTTTGTGTTTGTAGGTTATGCTGCATCGCTTGCATCTGTAACATCATATGCTGAAGTTGTTTTTGCAACTCTTCAACTTCAGTATTTTGAGATATTTGATTATCTGCTTTACCTGTGTTTGATGCCATTTGGGCGTAAACTGAAAATTCTTGCCTCGATGGATTGTGTACGTTAGCAGAGTTGGTGGAAGAGATGGTATTTACCGAAGGATGAATGGGGGATTGATATACTTGAGCAGGAGTTTGTGCCACCACAGGTTGAGAGACCGTTTCCCTCGGATCTACACTAGGATTAAATGGTACTTCATCATTCAAAAAACCACTTAGCCCAGAAACTTGCAAACGAGATTCTGATAATTTGAGTTCTCTAATTAATTCTTCTTTTTCTTGTAGGTGTTTTTCTAAATCAGATAACTTCTGTTCTATTGCTGAAGATTTACGGGTAGAATTACGCCAGCCACTCATAGCTACCATAGAAATCCCTGCACCAAGACTAATTG
Source organism: Calothrix sp. MO_167.B42 (assembly GCA_030065255.1). Lineage (GTDB taxonomy): Bacteria > Cyanobacteriota > Cyanobacteriia > Cyanobacteriales > Nostocaceae > Calothrix_A. The sequence goes on from JASJCX010000023.1 coordinate 27,177, forward strand.
CTGTGGCTCCTATTACATAGCCAATTGCTCCTTCCCTTAGTCTACCGTGGAAAAAAGGTTCTTGTTCTAGTTTAATTTCAATCAGCTTATCCCCCAATAAACCAAGGGGAATAGTCATAGCAGAGAAAGCTGCCAAGGAAGCAAATACAGGTGGTATGAAAAATTTTTGCAGTGCAGATATAGCCATATTTAAAGGTTAAATAATTGTCCAGAGCTAAAAATAAACTGTGTCTATCTTAAAAATCCATCTTTAAATTGTCTTGTAAATATTCAATCAAGCTAACGAAACATTAATTAGATAATTTCATCAACTCAAAATATTTCTGGTCTTAATCTAAAGAATCATTTATTTATTACTATGGGATTACTATTTGATTTCCGAACAAAATTAAGTATTCTAGGGCGTGTAAGAACGGAGGAGAGTCAAATTATTTTAGGAATTTGGCACGTTACGCTATCACCCACACTCCCTAGTTATCTTTTGGTGCAAATCAAATCGAATTCCTATAGATATTGAATTAGATAAAAATTTCATATTGAAATATGGATTTTTTCATTCAGTCTGTATGCGGTGTTCTTGAATCCTAGAACTGGTAGTTCCTATTTTATTTTTTTATTGGTTATAACTGGTGTGTTCACTACCTATATACAATTTATTCTCTATATTAATTTTATTCAATATAAAAGTGATAAAGTAATGGGGAAATTATTTAAATTTTTGGCAAATTTAACCGTCTTGTCAGTAATGTTATTGAGATATAAACTTGATAAATCGTCTTTAACCTGTGAGAACCTAGACCACTAGGTAATTTTGGTCATCCCCCTGATCCGGAGCCCCCTGCCTCTTCCTGCCACGTAGCTTTAGTCCTGATCCTTTAGTCCCGATTAAGTAAAACTAATCTCATCAGTACTTAATGTCAGCAGATGAATCAAAGAAAGATATTTTTTCAGGAATCCTAACATTGGCAACAAGAATGCTATATTAGTAAGTCTAGTAGTGTGTGTACATAATTAAAAGTCTTAACTGGAACCGACTG
>JASJCX010000316.1 GCA_030065255.1 Calothrix sp. MO_167.B42
AGGTGCAAGGATTTTAAACCTAAAATCCTAATTTCCTTGCACTTATTTTCCAAAAAATAGCCCTTATGCATTGATTTATCAATGTTTTATACTTATTCAGCAGACCCTAAATAAAGCCTGCTGGATCAAGAAGCTTTGATTTATCTTCTTTCTCTATTTCTTTGCACCCTTTGTGCTTCTGCGGTTCATTAAATTCTACGAATTTTTTCCGGCTACAGCCCAACTACTGCTTTGTCCCATTAGTTTTGATGGGTTGTGGCACAGCCATCTTGGCTGTGAAATGTTCTCCGCAGGGATGCCTGAACCACAAGTGATTATTTTTACCATCATATTTTATGGGACAAAGCACTACTGCTCCACCACACTAATTCTGATGGGTGAACTAAATTATAGACTTGTCCTCTCTTCCTCTTCCTTTGTGCTCTTTGCGCCTAAAGCCTTTCAGGCATGGCTTCGCTAATGCGGTTTTTTCCTCTACCCCTCAGAATTAACGTGGTGAAGTACTACAAACCTAACAAGGTTCATTAAATTAATATTCCAAGCAACTAAGGGGCTAAACCCTGCATAGGCTTAACCCCGTGGTCACAAAATAATTTACCTGTTTAGAATGGTGCTGCACATAGGATAATGATGCACCATATGCGTAATTACGCCGGATACCACACTATAATATCTGGCGTATTTTTATATTATCTATATATGAATTAATAATGGTAGATGCACGCACCCCGTAATGGGTATACCCCCACAACCCACAGCCCCTCTTTGTTGGCGTTCTCTACTTTCTCCGTAAATAAAAGTTGAACTAAACCGGTTAGTTATATGATATGTTAGAACTAACCGGTTTAGTTTTATTTTTGATTGCAGCTTTGACTCACATAACTTGAAGAAGGCAGGAGGCAGAAGGCTTAATGTTCCTGGGGGATTCTTACCCCCAGTAATTGTAGACCAGTAAATCATAGATTTACTGGGGGTCTTAAACCCAGGTTGGGCAAGGTAAAAAGGCTTATCTTAAAACTTATTTTTTCCTCCTGCTTCCTGCCCTGGAGCCTTCTGCCTTGCCCGAAGGCCTGATAAAACTACTGTTGTATAGTACTTATACTTTCTTATTTTCAGTTGTTAAGGGAAAATAGATAAATGATTAATTATTATAATCTTCTCCGAAAAATAGGAAGCGATAAAAGTTAGGATTGCAGTACCCACAAATTACTAGTAGTGCTTTGTCCCATAAAATATGATGGGGTTTCCATCACACCCGCCTGGGGTTGAAAACCCCAGTCTAATAGTCAAAGTCATATAAATATGACTATAAAACTAGCCATCAAAACTAATGGGACAAAGCAGTAGTCTATGGCATTAATTTTGATAATTTGCGGGAATTTAGATCCCCGACTTTTTTAGCAAGTTAGGGATCTATTACTCCTCATAACTAATGCGATGAAGTACTAGTGCATCGATTGATTTGAAAGAGGTGTTGGAATGATGGTGTTAAAACCCTTATTTGTACTTGATGAGGTTGACTTAATTATTTCATTGAGACTAATATTCCAGACCTTATATTTTCAAAATCTCCATTTAAAGATAGCCTTATAATTAAAAGTTAAAAATGGCACGAACTAAAGTAAGTAGTAAAATAAGCAATATTGACCGCGATCATTCAATCAATAAAGTTGACAAAATCCTCCAAGGAGCGATGCAGGAGTTCCTGGAAAACGGGTATGCTGGCACAAGTATGGATAAAGTGGCGGCAGCAGCAGGGGTATCTAAAGCGACTGTTTATAGCTATTTCAAAGATAAAGAAGCATTGTTTAAAGCTTTGATGGAACAAAGAACGCGCCAAAAATTTCAGTCAGTGCTTGGGAAACAACCCTTGGAAGGAGAGCCAAAAATGATACTGCGTTATTTGGCTACAAAAGGGTTGGAGCAAATGACGCAAGACAAAGAACACCGGGCATTAATGAGGGTAATCATTGGAGAATCTGGACGGTTTCCTAAGTTAGCCCAGGTTTGTGTTCTCTATATGATGAAGCCAATGTTTGATACTTTAAGTCATTATCTGAGTAAACATCCCGAATTAAATTTACCAGATCCAGAAGCAGCAGCAAGAATTTTTTTAGGGTCATTAGTGCATTTTTATATTACTCAAGAGGTGTTGCATGGCAAACATATACTTCCCATGGCAAATGAACGCTTTATTGATAGTTTAGTGGACTTAGTTCTGAGTCATTCTTAAATTGCGAGTGAAAAGTTAGACCCCTGACTTTTCTGCAAAAGTCGGGGATCTGAGCCTCTGCTGTGTCCCTAAATTTCTATTGTTTCTAGGGAAACGCCAGAATTTACCAAAGGTAAGAGGGGACCGAGCTGCTCTTGTCCGTTGACCGCCAGTTCGCTATGACACAAGTATACCCTGGTGGATACACGGGCAAGTAAATCTGCCAAAATTCTCTGTAATCGTTGTGTTTCCGACCACTGTTCATCCTCGGCAGTCCAAGGTTCTCCTAACCTATCTAGCAAGAAATAGGTCGCCCCAAATAAGGTTGCGGCCCCTCCTTTCGCCCACAACGGTGAGCCAATATCCAGCCAAAAGTGCCAGGGGTGGGATTGCCTACTAGAACGATATTGGAAGATAGTTGCTAAGGTAACGGCATTGGATCTAGGGCCAAGGGGACGCACTGGATAGGGATTGGCAGTAATGGTTCCCCGACGCAGTAGTTTGATAAACTCAGCAATGGTGGCGTGTTTGTCCCTATTTTCCGTATGGGTAAAAGCTTGATTTTGTCGTAATCTAGTATCAATTTCCCAATAATGTTGGGCCGTTTCCAGTAATTCCCGCAGGGCTGCCAATTGGTCATAGGGCAAATTGCTGCCATTCCATAAAAAACCCTGGATTGCCCTGTCTAAAAGGGATATAGGGCTAGGAATCGACCTTAATTCATATTGCGATCGCTGTTGTGTCAACCATGCTAATATCTCATCATAGGCAGTGGTGGCCGCATATCCCAATCTATCCCACCGCTCGAAGGCATTGGCTGGTAATAAATTAGGAATGTCTGGATGGGGGACAAAGCAATAATCGGCGATTAATCCTGCCCTCACGGGATCTATGCGGGGGGATGGGGTGACAAATTCATTTTTCTCCTCCTCTACCCTTTTTCCCCCGTTTGTGCTTAATACTACCAGCATTTCCGCCACCCCATCCCGATCTACTAGTCTTCCCAAACCGGGATAAACAAAAGCCAGGACAGTTAATAAAGCCCGAATTTGGGGGGAACTAATTAAGGGGCGTTGATCGTTAAGAGATGTTACCGGAATCCCTTGTTTATTGAGGATTTCCACTATAGTATAGCGGGCGATGGCATCTAATCCAGGAGCAATGATAGCCACCTCTTGGGGTTGTACTTGTCCCGTGTGAATGGCTTGGACGATGGTTTGTGCGGTTTGACGTAATAATTGGGCGCGGGAAGTGGTTTGTATAAGCTGTACAGCCTGGGGTAACTGCAACAATGTCATGGGTTCGGTAACTAATTCCATCATTGGTGCAGCTAGCATATCTGCAAGATTATCCCTGGGAAATCCCGTTAAGATTTCTTGGTGACAACGGGCTGCCAAACCTTCCATATACTTGGGATCTGCCCCCAATCCCCAACGAACTATCCCATCTGGATTGTAGGTAAACCCACCTACCGCTCCACCCTCCAGTAGTGATTCAAATAAGTGCCTGGCGACTGCCGGATAATCTTGCACATCATCAGCGAGTACACCTTGATAGCGTTTGTATAATTGTTGTTGATACTGGGTGTCTGTGAGCAAATACTGGCTATAAAGTTCGGTAACAATACCATATGTGAGAAATCCCTGTCGCAAACACCAATTACGCCAATTTAACAGCAAATTACCTAAAAATTCCGGTTCGAGGTTGGTAATATTAGCCTGTGGAAGCAAGGCGGAAGTTAAAACAGTGGTAATATCTTCAGTAATTACCCCAGCAGAAGCCGCCAATTGCAACAAATCGAGGACGCGACGTACCAAACGAGATTCCCCCATCCCTGCCCGTCGCAAAGTTTCTTCATCCAATTCCTCGCCCCAGAGTTTAGTGGCTAATTCTTGCTCCGTTTCTGGCCGTAATCGCACCGGAAATTGCGCCTTCAACTGTAATGATTTAATTAGTAGTGGCCAAAATAAAATCACTTCATCTTGAAAAAAGCCCAGGGGAGTTTGGCAACGTACTGGATATTTACCATAGGTTGAGGCGATAATTTGATCTGATAATTGGCGACGGTTTTCATTATTGGCAGCTAAGACCAAAAATCCAGATAATGTTTGATTAATGTGTACATTATTAGGTGTATGAATGCTGCTATTATGTTTACCTTTTTTCCTAGACAATGGTGACAAAATAGGATTTTCTGTTTCCATCCACATGTCAAACTGCTCTATCAAACGGGTAGTTTTACCGCTACGACTAGAACCAACAATCCACATTGAATCAAAAATCACACACTTCTCCTATCCATATTCTCAATCCCCCATTCCTAAGTAAAATTAAGCTTAAAACAACCTAGTACAGTCCAGTGGAAGTGAAGCATCAATTAACCAAAAACAAAAGGCTGATATTACCAGCTTTTGCACCCAGAGCCAGAACCCACAAGTATAATTACTCAATCGTGATGCTATTTTGTGTGCCTACTGACTTCTACTTTTTTTGTACTAGATAACTACTGTCGATGAATAACTCTGTTTTTCGCACTAAAATCTATCCTATATTACAGACAGCTTATCGGTGGTACTCAAAAACCCCTGAGCATTTTTTAGAAGTTGCTTATCAAGCTGCCCTCAAAATTAAAGTTATAGAAGATGAGCATTTTAATGGTAATAAAATAGATTCTAGTACTGCAAGGTATAGCAGCAGTATTATGAATTATTTCCAAGCAGATTTACAAAAACAATTACAAGTTATCCGCACGCGGCTGAAAATATTTAATACTAGTCGTACTTTCTTGCAAGCGTCTTCCGCAAAAATTGGAGATCGAGATAGTGAGGAGACTGAGAAAATAAATTTAATTTTAGATAAATTAAGATTTATTGATGAAGTTACCAGTAAATATGTTCAAAACAAGGAAATTCTCTATTCTGACAAACTAGTTACTAAAGAAGATGGTTCTATATCTGTGCCACTGACAGCCAAAGAACAAAAGCAATTACAAAATACCAGACCCCCAGAAAATCGGAGTAAAGCCAACACCACAGGGGTAGTACCCCGCTCAATTTTCAACACTATTAACCGCCTGCAAGTTGAATTAGACCCCAATGCGGAACAAGATGTAGTGCAAAAATTCCGCAAATCTCAACAGACAACCATTATTTCTGTGAGATTTGTTTTATTACTGATTGTAGTGCCAATTCTCACCCATCAACTTTCTAAAGCTTTTGTTGTTGGACCCCTGGTAGATAAATTTCAATTATTGGAACGCCTACATAAGCCCGAGGAAGTAGCCTTATTCCTTAATTATGAAATGGAAGAAGAGGCTTTACGAGAATTACATAAATTTGAAGAAAAAATTAGGTTTGAAAATCTGATTAATGAATCTAATCCTTTATCTAAAGAGCAAATAGAAATAGAAATAAAAGACGAAGCTAAACATCTGGCGCAAAGGTATAGAAGAAATAGTGATAATGCTCTCAAAAATGTTTTTGCCGATATCTTATCTGTGATGACTTTTGTCTGGCTGTTAGTAATTAGCAAAAGAGATATTGCAGTCCTCAAAGAATTTTTTGATAATGTTGTTTACGGTTTAAGTGATAGTGCCAAAGCATTTATCATCATCTTGTTTACAGATATTTTTGTGGGATTCCACTCACCCCACGGTTGGGAAGTAATTCTAGAAGGTATATCTCGCCATTGGGGGTTACCAGCCAACCATGAATTTATTTTCCTGTTTATTGCCACATTCCCGGTGGTTTTAGATACAATTTTCAAATATTGGATTTTTCGTTACTTGAATCGCGTTTCACCTTCTGCGGTGGCCACTTATCGTAATATGAATGAGTAATAAGTAATATGAATGAGTAATAAGTGATAAGTAATAAGTAATAACTGATAATATAACCTACGCAAATGGCATAATTAGATAATTAGTATTATCCGTATGTGAGGTAATTTGATGGAGGTTGACCCAATTAAGGATTTAGAAATTGTTGCCCATGTGATGACAATCGCTAAAACTCACCAAATTAGTGCCACAGAAGCTCTGGACTTATACATTAATCAATTAAAGTTAAAATCAGAACAGAAAAAGGAAAAAAGAGAAAACCTATCGAAGGATTTGCAGTCTCGCCTAAGTCCAGAAAATTGGGAATCAGTGATGAAGTATGTACGTCATCATCCGACTAATTCTGAACTAGAAACAGCTTATCATGAGGCGAAACGAGAAGGTAGATTAAAGCCAGCTAAACTGCTAGTTGGTGGAAAATTTTATCTGAGAAATTCAGATTTTTTGGGCAATAAGTACGTCCCAGAAGGTACTATGCTTGAAGCCGAAATATACGATGACATACTATGTCAAGTTTGGCTATCACCTATTGAGTGTGAATTTATTTTTATTGATGAACTGGAATTTATATAAACATATTCAATAGCTTGACAGTTTGTAACGGTAAATGGGATTTTATTCTCCCAATAAAAAGAAATATTTCTTTACATTTATAGGAATACGATCGCTTCTACGCTCTGTGTAAATTCACTAACTTTTTTTCAATCTGAATTGTTATCTAACGTATAAGGTTGATATTCGTGATGTTGAATGAAAATGATAAAAGGAAACTAAGACAACTTTGGTATAAGCCTTTAGGAATTAGCCTCGGTATTATAGTCATAGCAGGATTTTAGTTTATTGTTTACGAAAGTAGGTTATCAACTTAAAGGCTGGACTGGCAAATTTACATCAATCTCAATCAAGGTAACTGTGGCATTTTCTACCACTGTATTTCCTAGCAAAGTGTCCTGCAAGGCTTCAAATTTAGACTCGGCTTTTATAATCCGTTCGTAATGCAAAATCACATGGTAACGTTTTTCGATTGGTTCTCCAGATGCAGAA
>JASJCX010000317.1 GCA_030065255.1 Calothrix sp. MO_167.B42
TCAGGCATCCCTGCGGTGACCATTGCACAGCCAGGATGGCTGTGCCACAACCACTCAAAATTAATACAATGCACTTAATAATGCATCTTTGTGTCTATCCTAAGGGAAAGGTTATGCTTCACTAAATCCGATGCATAAATTTATATTAAGTGTAATTTCATGGATAAATGGTATTAGGACAGTATTGTTCGACTCAAGAACTATCAACTATCAACTGCTCGCACTGAGCTTGTCGAAGTGTCAACTGTCAACTGCCATAAATTTCTAGAGTGCACACCACCCGAAATCCAATACTGAAATTAATATAATTTCGTCCCAGCATAAATTGAAAGCGATAGGCTGAACGACAAAACATGGGATTAACTAGCCAAGAACCACCCCTGAGAGGAGAACGCTGGGAATTACCTCCATCTACCCAAGGACTGGCATCATGTGGCGCACCTATATAGTCATCATGCCAATTATCTGCACACCACTCCCAAACGTTACCATGTATATCGTGTAGACCAAAACCATTGGGAGGAAAGTTACCAACAGGGGTGGTTTGTTTGCGATTTTGTCCCGGGGCTTCAGAACTATAGATAAATTTCCCATCATAATTAGCTAAATCCGCCGTGATGGTATGACCAAAATGAAATGGTGTTGTAGTTCCAGCACGACAGGCATATTCCCATTCTGCTTCACTGGGTAATCTGTATTTACGTCCTGTCTTCTGGGATAAACGGGCACAAAATTCCACAGCATCATACCAGGATACCTTCTCTACTGGTAAGCGATCGCCTTTGAGGCTGGAAGGTTTGGCTTTCAAGGGACGCTCGATTTGGGGTAGTTTGGCCACTGTTTCCCACTGTAATTGGGTAACAGGGTATTTACCTATGAAAAAAGGCGAAAATTCTACCTTATGTTGGGGTTTTTCTTTCTCATATCCTTGATTATCTGGGGAACCCATCCAGAATTTTCCACCAGGAATAGCTACCATCTCAATCAAGGTATCACTGCCCAAATCTTCCATAAAAAATTGGGCTTCTCCGTTGTTGATGTGGATTCTTTTACCGGAAGAATTAACTGTTATCACCTCAAATTCATATTTATCAGCTTTGGCAGGTAAGTACTTACTGTATTCTTGTATTTCTTGATGATTGGGATTAATTGCTAGGGCTTGCTGGTAACTATCAACTGCATCTTTTGGCCGTCCTAACTTAAACAACGCCAATCCCCGATGACAGTAAGCATCGGCAAAATTATTGTTGAGAATCACTGCTCGGTCAAAATCTGCCACAGCTCCTTGATAGTCCTTCTGTTTGGCTCGATACAAACCAGACTTATAGTATGCATCTGGATTTTCAATAGCTCGATCTATTAATTTCTGGATTGTGGTAAATTTTTGTTCATCTTCCAGTTCTGCCAAACATTTCTTAACCTTTTCTACATATTGTCGGTCTGCAAATGTGAGGACTGATTTCATTGCCTCAATATTATGACTTACTGCTTCACAGTTTATACCCCGCAGTTTGAGCCAACAATCAATAGAATAATCTAGCTGTTTTTGTGCCCAAAGTTTATTCGGCAAATACTTGAAAGAATTAGCTAATTCTAAGCCCAATTCAGGCATTTTCTCTAATCTTTCATCTTCTATAATTTTGAACATTCTTGAATATTGAGAAACAATTGTTTCTATTGTTTTCTCATTCGGAAGATTGGAGATTAACTGGGGTAATAAACCAGGTAACTTGGGTGTGACATTATTTATCATTAAATGATGAATGTCAGCTAAACAAGCAGTCACTAGGCAATTACAACCTAGTAAAAACTGAGCCAGAGCTGTTAAATCCTCTTGTTTTAATTTATATCTTCGGGGTAGTTTCCTGGGATCAATTCCCAGTTGCCGTATTTTATCTTCAACTTGTAAAACCTCTAAATTGTAGCTATCCACCAGGTTTATCTCTTGGGGGTTTTGCCCAGTTTTTTCCAGTAAATCTTTAACTATTTTCCATTTGCGAGCTCGACTTTTAGCTGATTCATAAACAATTTCTCGAAAAGGAAATTGGGACAGAATTTGGGCAGAGGAATATTCTTTTTGTCCCACTTCCCAGTAAAAAACGCGAAAATTTAAATAATGGTCTTGAATTTCTAAATCCAAAATCACAGTAGGCTGAGATCTAAGCATCTCAAATATAGTTTGGATACTAGAGATGCCTTGGTAGCGTCTTCGATGCCAACCAACTTTCACAATTTCTACTGCTCTTTGAAAATTTTTTAAGGAATAATGCTCTTGAAAAAATCCTTCCAGCCCTTGTGTTAAATACCGATCAATCTTGATCCGCTTTTTACCTGTTATACCAAATTGCTCCCAGTCCAATTTTGGAGGTATGGCAATAATTTTGAGAGGAAGATGGTAATTATGTCTTTGTTCTGAATTGAGAAGTAGAGCTGGAACTACTTTCAAAGGCCAGTTTGGTAATAAATTATAGGCATTCAATGAAGCTAAAACTGCTTCTTGTTGTTTAATTGCTGTTTGTAATATTTTCTTGCGTTTATAGTTAACAAGTGCTTTTTGCAGGAGTTGTTGCTTTTGAAATTGCTCTATTTGAAATTCCCTATGATTTTTATCCCGTAAATCTTGCAACTGAGTTTGGAATTTTTGTTGTATTTCATCCCCATCTTGATTACCTTGGTCTGCAATATAGTTATTAGCTAAATTAAAAACTCCAGTTATCAAGCTGTCTATAACTTTTACTATAGCCTTTCCCACTAACGGTGAAGATACTGTTTTCGATCGATCGCTAGGAGATGAAGATAACATACCAATCATTATATGTAAATTTAGTCACTTAGGAGCACCATTATCTTCTCCAAGATATTCAGAATAAAATTTAATGGCAATCTTTTTATATAAGTAAATATACTATTTATTTTGTCAAATTAATTATTGACGATCCATAAGTAGTGATTTTCTCTTCTACTTCCACAGAAATACAGCATATCTCATGTTCGTGAAGCATATACGGACGGGCACCGGATGCCCATCCCACTTTTAGTTTTAGTATGTAGTCTTGTACTGCATTTACCTGCGAAGTGGGGAACCCGCCCAACGCGCTGGCTCACAAGTAGCGGGTGTGAGCGATCCCCGACTTCTCAAAGAAGTCGGGGATCTTTAACCCTCTAGGTGTTATACAAATTCGCAAAGAAGTCGGGGATCTTTAACCCTCTAGGTGTTATGCAAATTCGCAAATGGGTTAATAAACTGGGAAAATTCCCCTGGTGCAAAGGTTGTTTCCCAATTAGCAGGTTGACGAAAAGGATTGGGATTTTCTGATGTGGGTACTCTCATAAAAATGTAATCACATTTGGCCTCATTGAGGTTTGTTTCTGGGGTGATTCGCCAGTCTTCAATATAGGCACCAGTGAGGTTTGCCCCTCTAAAATTGGTTTTATCGAATTGAGCTTGCACTAGTTTGGCTCGGGAAATATCTGCATCCTGTAAATTGGAGTCCCGAAAATTTGCTCCAATGAAACTAGCATCTTGAAGATTTGCTCCTTGTAAATTCACACCTTGTAAGTTCCAACCATCATATATTTGGTTGTGTAAGTCTTTTGTAATCAGTAATTTTCGCAGTTGTAAATTTTCTAAATAGGTTGTTTTAACTGAAGCCAGGTGTAACTTTTTTACCTGGAACCAACAAGTACGAGTGAGAATGGCTTGATTGAAGTTAGCATTTTTCAATCGCGCTTGGGTAAAATCGGCATCAGTTAAATCTGCTCGATAAAAACTGGTACCATGCCTTGTGGCGATAGCTAGAGCAATATTATTAATCCAACCTTGTTTAATATCTCCAAATAAGGCACGACTGCTAACCCAAGTGGCAACTATAATTACTAAAACTGCCACCCCTGCTGCCATAATTCCGGGGATGATGTTGACGGATGTGGCTGTCACGGAAACACTTCCCGCCACTACTCCAGCAGCTGATATTGTCAGTGCCACCGCGATTAAACCGGCTATGGTGCCCGCCACAGCAGCAACAGTAGATATAACAACTGTACCAAAAGCAATGGCTAGCACACCTACAGCCCCTGTGACGACTACAGCCACTAATTGGGCAGCTGCCATGGGTCCTTGGGTAGTAGCAACTCCTGTCCAGGCTACGGCGACTATTCCTACCCAGCTGACGGCTGCTATGACTGTTGCAGCCACGGCTACTCCCAAAAATATACAGGCGGTTGCGACTCCTTGACGAACTGTCACCAGAAAGAAGATCGACACCATAATTAAAGCGATGAGGGCGACATAAACATTTTCTTGGGGACGGTTTGGATCTACTAACAAAAATCCAATCAAAGAGCCACCAATTGCACAGAGTAAACCGGAAAATGTGGAAAACAGCAGTGATAGTAGAAATAAACTAACTGCCCAACGTCGCTGTAGCCCTGCTTTGGCATGGCTGAAATTAGTGTCCCGAAGAATGGCATCAGAGAAGTCTGTGCCCCTAATATCTGCACCGGAGAAGTCTACACCTGTTAAATCTTGTCCTTTAAAGGATTTTCCTCTCAATTTGGCGCGGTGGTATTTACTAGTCATGTTGAATTACAAGCCTAGTTGCGACATAGTTTTGCTACAGATGGTAGAATACCAGGTTTTTGCCGGTTTAGATATCTCACTCCAGGTAGTCACTCCTCAGAAGTCTTGATTGGGCAGGTTATTGAGCAACATTAACTTTATGTGAAAATTTTTCATCTGCTTCTGGGAAACATCTCCAGTTTTTTCAGTAAAAATACATATATTTAGAGACATAATCTAGCAATATATTTACAATGAATTATCCCACATATTTAGACTGTATCGGGGCATAATTGTGCTTAAACTGCTAACTAAACTGGACTATCTACTCAAAGAAACATGGCTGGGTTTACAACGGGGAAGTTGGATGAATTGGGCAGCTATTAGTACTGTCACTGTGTTACTGTTTTTATTCGGCATGAGCTTGCAAACATCCTGGCAATTGGAAACTTTGCTCAACCAGTTTGGTAGTCAATTAGAAGTATCGGTTTATCTCAAACCAAATGCGACTGTGGAAAGTATTCAACCACTGGTAGCAAAAATGCCCCAGGTGTCAGCAATTCAAGCCATTACTAAAGAACAAGCTTGGATTAAATTAGTCAAAGAATTGGGAATTTCTGATATTGAGGCTGCAACTGAACAGTTGGGAGAAAATCCCCTGGTAGATGAGTTGACAATTAAAGCCCTTAATTCTGAGGCTGTACCCACTTTAGCCACTCAACTGGTGAAAATGAATGGTGTTGATTCTGTACAATATGTAGATGAAGCAGTACGTAGGGTCTCCCAGTTGCATCGGGGTCTAAATTGGGTCAGTCTTACCATTACCACTGTCTTAACTATAACTGCGATCGCTGTTACCACCACCACCATTCGTCTAATTGTCATGGCAAGACGTAAGGAAATTGAAGTTATGCAGTTGGTTGGTGCTACTTCCACTTGGATCTATTTACCCTTTGTATTACAAGGAATTACATTTGGATTACTTGGTGGTGCGATCGCTTGGGGTTTTATCAGTATTATTCAACAATTTTTAGGGCAATTATTAGCCAAGCAACCGGAATTTATTCAATTTCTGACCAATGGTTTAAAATTATCCCTGGCACAAACCATACTATTACCTTTGGTTTTATTAAGTTTTGGCTCCATTGTGGGATTAATTGGTAGTCTGTTCGCGGTTCGCCGTTTCGCTAAAGTTTAATTGTTAAAAGCGATTGTTTGCAATAGAAGCCCAATCAACCACTATCTTTATCCCAAAATTTACCTAAAATATTCAAGCGTTCGCGGTATTAAATTCGACTCACCCAATTCTCTGACCACCCATCAATTCCTAAATAAGCACCGGAAAACGCGCCAGTTAAACAAGCTATGGAATCAGAATCACCTGAGGTTACAGCAGCCCGTTGTAGTGCTTTGTGTGGTTCTTCTGGATAAAGCAAAAAACATAACAAGCCCGTTGCTAAAGCTTCTTCGGCAATCCAACCCTCACCAGTTGCTTGGCAAGGATCGGTTGTATAATCCGGACTGACTAATGCTGCATTCAGACGCTCAATGACCTCTAAACACTCATCCCAACCTCGACTAATAAATTCTTCGGGTGTATCATTGTAGGCTCTTTCCCACAATGAACTCAACCAATCACTATGGTAAATATTTCTTTGAATAAGGGCATAACCCCGCAATAGAACTGGAAGCTTTTGGGGTTTTTCTCCACTTACTAAGCTAAACCAAATAGACATCCTGAAGCACGGCGCACAAATCTATAATCCTTATTAATAATTGGTATCTTTAACTGCTCAATTTAGCATCGCCAAACCCTTAACACAGCCTACCAAAAAGCGATCGCACAAACAATTGAGAACAATTCCCATATCTAAGAGCTGCTTTCTACAGAAACTTGGGTACAACGTCGAAAAAATCGTATATATAAATACCCAGTCAAATAAACAAAATTCACCGCTATTAATAAACCCTTACCTAGCCAAGATCCTTGCAAGGGAAAAACATAAATAGTCGCCCCTAACACCAGTAACTTTTCCACCAAAGAAACCAACCTACCGTGATACTGAGGATTCCAGTAGGAGATGGGACTAATAAAACGGTAATGGCTAAAAGGGTAAAAATGCCTATGGGCATCATCATTGTGTACAGGAAAATCCAGTAAAGAATGAGCCAATGCACTCATAAACAAAAGTTCCCATTGCCAATAACCCAACCAATGAGCGATCGCAATTCCAATTATTTTTAAGGGAATGGAGTGAAAACCATGGGTTAAATTGAGCCAGAAGGGCTGATAGAAGGTTGTTGTCCAAATTTCCCGTTCTGATTGACGACGCACCCATTTAGCCCAAAAATACATGGCAAACATGGGTATATCGGGTAGTATAGCACCCACTAATACGGGTAAAACCGCCTCCGGGTATGAAGGTGTGGCGAGAATGGCGAGGTTGAGAATGGCGTGGCTGGGAGTATTCATCAGTGAATAAGTAATAAGTAATAAGTAATAAGTAAGTAGGTAGGCGTAATTAAATGTAAGAGGCGAACCTCACCCCCATCCCCTCTCCTTGATA